>JAXDKT010000160.1:0-8382 GCA_034666965.1 Chloroflexota bacterium
GTTCGACCTCGAGGAGGAGCTCGAGCGGCTGATCCTGATGGCTGAGCGCTCGGCGTTCGGGCCGTCGACCCAGGCCCTCATCGACGAGGCCGTCAGCCGCGACATCCCGTTCATCCGCCTCGACCGCCATTCGCTGGTCCAGCTCGGTCAGGGTGTCCATCAGCAGCGGATCCGGGCCACGATGACCAGCCGGACGAGCGCCATCGGCGTGGACGTGGCCAGCGACAAGAGCCTGACCAACCGCCTGCTCGACTCGGCTGGCCTGCCCGTGCCCCGGGCCGACGTCGTCGATACCGAGGACGGCGCCGTGGCCGCCGCCAACCGACTCGGCTTCCCGTGCGTGGTCAAACCGCTCGACGGGAACCACGGTCGAGGCGTCCATCTCGACCTGCGCTCCGAGGCGGAGGTCCGGGCCGCGTTCCATGGCGCGCGGGCCCAGAGCCGGGCCGGGGACGTGGTCGTCGAAACCTATGTCTCGGGCAAGGACTACCGCTGCCTCGTTATCGGCGGCAAGGTCGCGGCGATCGCCGAGCGGGTCCCGGCATCGGTCACGGGCGATGGCGAGCACACCGTCCGCGAGCTGGTCGAGCTGGCCAACCTGGACCCGCGCCGAGGCATTGGCCACGAGAAGGTCCTGACCAGGATCAAGCTCGACGAGGCGGCCGAGGCGCTCGTCCGCGCCCAGGGTTGGGAGCGCGACGGCGTGCCGCCGGCCGACACCTTGATCAAGCTCGCCCTGACCGGCAACATGTCGACCGGCGGCACGTCGATCGACCGGACGATCGAGGCCCATCCCGACAACGTCGAGATCGCCGAGACGGCCGCTCGGATCGTTGGCCTCGACGTCGCCGGGATCGATTTCATCTGCCCGGACATCGCCACACCGGTGCGCGAGACCGGCGGTGCGATCGTGGAGGTTAACGCCGCGCCCGGCTTCCGGATGCACACCCACCCGACCGAGGGCGAGCCGCAGTACGTCGCCAAGCCGGTCATCGACGGGCTGTTCCCGCCCGGCTCGAGCGCCCGGATCCCGATCCTGGCCGTGACCGGCACCAACGGCAAGACGACCACGGTCCGGATGATCGCCCACATCCTCAAGCTGATGGGCCGGCGGGTGGGGATGACCTCGACGGACGGCATCGTGATCGATGGCCGGCTGATCAAGAAGGGCGACATGTCCGGCCCGAAGTCGGCCCAGATGGTCCTCCAGAACCCGACCGTCGACACCGCGGTCTTCGAGGTCGCTCGGGGCGGCATCCTGCGCGAGGGCCTGGGCTACGACCGCAACGACGTGGCCGTCGTCACCAACGTGACCGGCGACCACCTGGGCCTGGGCGGGATCGACTCGATCGGCCAGCTGGCCAACGTCAAAGGCGTGGTCGTGGAGGCGGTGCCCCGCTCGGGAACGGCCGTCCTCAACGCCGACGACCCGCACGTGGCCCGGATGGGCCGCCATTGCGCCGGTCGGGTGGTCTACTTCAGCCTGGCCACCGAGAAGGGCAAGGACGGCTACGACCGGGTCGACAGCCACCTCGGCCGGGGCGGCGCCGCGTTTGGCATCGACCCCACGCCCGAAGGCGACCTGATCGTGCTCCGGCTGGGGCAGCGGACGATGCCCGTCCTGTACACCCATCTCATCCCGGCCACGTTTGGCGGGCGAGCCCGGATGAACGTGGCCAACGCGTTGGCGGCGGCCGCCGCGTCCTGGGCGGCTGGGGCTCACATCCACGACATCCGGCAGGGCCTGCGGACCTTCTCCACGTCGTTCTTCCAGGCCCCGGGCCGGCTCAACCTGCTCGAGATCGGTGGCGTCAAAGTGGTGATCGACTACTGCCACAACGTCGACGGGATGCGCCAGCTGGCCGACTTCGTGGAGCGGATGGTCAGCGAGCCCGAGGTTCGCGGAACCCGGGCCAAGGCGGCCGCACGGACCAATGGCAACCGGCCCCGGACCGGCCGCGCGATCGGGGTCATCGGCATCCCGGGCGACCGCCGGGACGAGGACCAGCACGACTACGGCGCGATCGCGGCGCGGGCCTTTGACGAGATCTACGTCCGCGAGGACCGGAACCTTCGCGGCCGGCCCGCGGGCGAGACCGCGGCGAACGTGGTCGCCGGGGTCAAGGCCGCTCGCGCCGACGGCGCGCGGGCCGGCCGGGCGGAGAAGATCCTCGACGAGATGACGGCGGTACGCGCCGCGCTCCGGCGTGCCGCCCCGGGTGATCTCGTGGTGATGTGCGTCGATGATGCGGTGGGGGTCTATCGCGAGGCGATCTCGGCCTCGAAGTCGGCCGGCAGCCCGACCGCATTCACCGACCCCGGCGAGCTCGAGGTCCCCGAGGGCTGATCGCGCGGAGCTCGAGCTGTGGTGACGTCAGCCGACCGTGTTACTTGCCCACGATCCGGGTGATGGCGACGATCTCGATCACCGCGATCACGACGAGGACGAGACTGATGAGCATCTCCATGGTCGGACCGTGCTCCCTCAGGTTGTGACCGGCGAGGCCCGCCGGGCTGGGCGGATGATGCGCCGCTGCGACCACCGTCCGCAAGCTCGCTGCGGTCGATCGCCGATCGGGTCGGGCGCTACCATCAGCGGGTGGATCGCGTGACCTGGCGAGACCGACTCCGCTACCGCTTCGACGAGTTCATGGGCCGGGGCACGATCGCCCTCATCCTGGGCCTCTTCGCGATCTCGGTCGTGCTCATCGTCAGCATCGCGCTGATCGTCTCGCTGACGGGCGTGGCCGCCGACCAGGATCTCAACCTGGAGACCCTCCTGCGCTACGGCCTGCTCCGAACGCTCGACCCGGGCACGATGGGTGGGGACCAGGGCACGGCCGGCTTCCTGCTGGCGATGTTCGCAATCACCCTCGGCGGGATCTTCGTGATCAGCACCCTGATCGGTATCCTCAACACCGGCCTCGAGTCCAAGCTGGCCGAGCTGCGCAAGGGCCGCTCCCGGGTCGTCGAACATCAGCACACCGTGATCCTCGGCTGGTCGCAGCAGATTCACACGGTCATCTCCGAGATCGTCGCGGCCAACGAGAACCAGGGCCGGCGCTCGATCGTGATCCTGGCCGACCGGGACAAGGTCGAGATGGAGGACGAGATCCGGACTCGGGTGGGCTCGACCGGCCGAACGAAGGTCGTCTGCCGCTCGGGCAGTGCGATGGACGTCGACGACCTGCGCATCGCCAGCCTGGCCTCGGCCCGCTCGATCGTGATCCTTGGGCCCGAGGGTGACGAGCCCGATGCCGACGTGATCAAGTCGATCCTGGCCATCGTCAACCACCCTGACCGGCGGGCCGAGCCGTATCACATCGTGGCCGAGATCCGCGATCGAGCGAACCTCGACGTGGCCCGCATGGTCGGACGCGACGAGGTGGAGCTGATCCTGTCGGAGGAGGTCATCTCGCGGATCACCGCTCAGACCTGCCGTCAGTCCGGGCTGTCGGTCGTCTACGCCGAATTGCTGGACTTCGCCGGCGACGAGATCTATCTGACCGAGCAGCCGGGGCTGGCCGGGCGGCCGTTCGGCGAGAGCCTCGCCGCGTTTGCCGACGCGTCGGTCATCGGCCTGCTCCCGGCGGGCGGGACGCCGCGCCTCAATCCGCCCTCGGCGACGGTCCTCGGAGCCGGCGACCGGCTGATCGTCATCGCCGCCGACGACGACCAGATCCACCTGTCGTCGGAGCAAGCCGTGGCCGTCGACGAGTCGGTCCTGCGTCAGGCCTCGCCGCGCCATCCCAAGCCAGAGCGAACGCTGGTCCTCGGCTGGAACCGTCAGGCGCCGTCGGTCATCCGCGAGCTCGATGCCTACGTGGCGGCGGGCTCCGAGATCATGGTCGTGGCCTCGAGCGTCGGGATCGAGCCCGACATCCGCCGGCTGGAGGGCGATCTGCGCGCCCAGCGGATCGTCCATCGCGTCGGCGACTCCACCGACCGCGCGACGATCGACAGTCTCGCCGTCGAGACCTTCGACCACATCATCGTGCTGTGCTATTCGGACACCCTGGACGCGTCCCGGGCCGATGCCCGGACGCTGGTGACCCTGCTCCACCTGCGCGACATCGCATCCCGCCTGAACCGCGATTTCTCGATCGTCAGCGAGATGCTCGACCTGCGTGACCGGGCGCTGGCCGAGGTCGCCCGCGCCGACGACTTCATCGTCAGCGACCGGCTCATCAGCCTGATGATCGCCCAGGTCGCCGAGTCGAAGCATCTCAACGCGGTCTTCACCGACCTGCTCGATCCGGCTGGCTCCGAGATCTATCTCAAGCCCGCCGGCGACTACGTGGCGCTGGGCGTCGACCTGCCCTTCGCGGCGGTCCTCGAGTCGGCCCGGCGGCGCAACGAGATCGCCTTCGGCTACCGGATCGCCGCCCGGGCCGAGGACGCCGCGGCCGCGTACGGCGTCTCGGTCAACCCAGCCAAGGGCAGTCAGATCACGTTCAAGGCAGCCGATCGGGTCATCGTCCTCGCCGAGGACTGAGCCGCGATCCTGGTGGTCGCGCTCAGGTCAATCGGGAAACTGGACCGACTTCAGAAGCTCGAGGAACGCGGCGCGATCGGCGGGATCGGTCGCGGCATGGACCGCCGGGTCGCGGAACCCGAACAGGTAGGCGATGCCCTTGTGGACCGTGATCCCGCTGTTGATCAGGATCCCGCAGTTGTAGCCCAGCAAGACGCCCGGTTCGCTCCCGATCTGGATCGGATCCTGGACGTCGGGCACGGCCGGGCAGGTGTTGCCGTGGCTTGCGGCGTTGGCGGCGATGCTCTCGTTCACCTTGGCCTTCAGGTCCTTGGTCGTGGGCGCGCCAAAGAACCATGCGCTCGCCGCAGCCGGGCCCACGAACTGGTCGGCCTCTGGCACGTCGTGGAACGGGGCGCCCTTGCCGTCCCAGGCCGCGCTGGCCTGCATGACGGTCCAACCGGCGGGCACCGTCAGCGAATAGCCGTAGGTCTTCGAGGTGAAGCTGGTGGGGCTTGCCGATGGGCCCGCCTTCGTGGCAGTCGGGGTCGAGCCTGGAGCGGTGGGCGACGATGCGGGTGCCGACGGCGTGCCGCCGGCGCACGCGGCGACGACAAGGGTGACGGCCAGATACGTGGCGGCGCGAAGCGTGTTCATGATCGGTTCCTCCAGTTGGGCAACGACCGGCGTGAGTAACGTCCGGAGACGCATGACTGAGCTCCTCATGGTTCGAGCCGCTGCCAGCTCGGCTTGCAGACGATGAGACCGTCCACGGCCTGCAGGGTCAGTGGGGCCTGTCGGAAATCCCGGTCGACCGAGTGGAGCGTGCTCCGATATTTCTCGGAGCCGAGCGAGCTGACCTCGAGCCAGAGGAGCGCGGTCCCATCCGGGGACCAGACGAACCACTCAGACTCGGGGCCGAGGGCCGGCGGGCCCCCGGGGGTGGGTCCGTTCATGTGGATGGCGGTGATGCGGTGAGCCTCCCCGTCGGCGGCGGTCCCGAACGCGAGATAAGCGCCGTCGGGTGACCAATCAGGTTGGCTTTCGGACGCCGGCGTGTTGGTCAGATTTCGATCGCCACTGCCGTCGGCGCCGATGAGGAACACGTCCCGGGGTGGGTAGGCGACCGGAGGGTTGGCATCTGACGATGGCGGGATTGGGGCACCGTCAGGCAGGCCAGGGTAGGCAAGGAACCGGCCATCGGGTGACCACGACATCCCGTCGCCGAGCAGGGCCGGCCGAGTCGTGAGGCGACGCAGTTCGGCGTCGTCCACGTCGACGACGTAGATGGCCGACCGATGGCGTTCACCGCTGCCGTCTGCGACGGATCCCGCGAATGCGATGCGGCCACCGTCGGGTGACCAGAGCGGGGACTCGTAGGCGTCATCAAGGAGGTTCGACGCCGTCACGATGCGCGTCCCCGGGCCGCCGGCGATCGGCGCCACCCAGAGCTCCAACCGGTCGCCGATGGTGGCGGAGCCGCCGTCCGGGGAGGGCGATTCGGCAGCATTGGCTGGAATCGGCTTGAACCAGGCAACCCGGGTCCCTTCTGGGGACAGGGCGTACGACACCGACGTGAGCGACCCTTCGACGAGGAGCACCCTGCCGACCGGATCGCCGTTCGCGGCCGATACCGCGAGATACGCGGACCCGTCGTACGAGAGCGACGCGAGAACGCTCCCATCCCTGGAGTACGTCGGGCAGCGACCGGCATCGATCGGGCGATCGCCCTTCCCGTCCGGGTTCACCAGGTGGGTCACGACGGGCTCGTGGTTGTTTCCCCCGAAGGTGAATGCGATCGCGCCGTTCCGGCCCGATGACGGGAACGAATCGTTCCTGAACGCGCCCCCGGCGATCGCCGCGAGGATGGCGACCAGCACGAGGGCAAGGATGATGAGCAGGTAGGCGGCCCGAAGCATGGGTCGACCAAGGCCGAAGCCGCGGGGCGCGCCGTTTCGCAGAGAAGCCAGCCAGCCACCGCTCCGTGCCGACTCGCCAGCCACGATGGCCTGACGCGCGACCGCGGCGTCGTCCATGGTCGGCGCCAGTTCGGCCAGGCGCCCAAGGGCGTCGCCCAGGCGAGCCTCGAAGGTCATGTCGCTATCCATGGTCGATGTCCGTTCGCAGTCGATCGATCACCCTCGCCAGGCGACTTCGCACTCCGGACGCCGATAGCCCGGTGTGGCGAGCGATCTCCGTCGAGTCGAGGCCGGCGACAAAGCGGAGAGCCAGGAGCCTCCGGTCGTCCGGCTTCAGGTGAGCCAGGGCTCGCTGGAGGTCGACCAGGCCGATGGCGTCGGCGGGATCGCCACCAGCGTCGTGTTGGGCCGCCTTGGAGATATCGACGACGGGACGCCGTCGCTGCCGTCGGATCACCTGGCGAGCTTCGTTGGCCGCGATGGCGATCAGCCAGGGACGGACCTGCTCGGGGTCGCGCAGCGTCGGCAATCGCCGCCAGGCGATCGACCATGCGGTCTGGACGGCGTCGCGGGTCGCTTCGGGATCCCCGCAGATGACGAACGCGACGCTGGCCATGGCGGCACGGTGCTGCGAGACGAGCCGGGTGAAGGCTGCCTCGTCACCCTGGGCGGCGAGCCGGACTGTTGTGTCGAGTGCCGCTGCGTCCTGCACGGCGAGGTCCATCATGTGAGGTAGATGCCACTACGGCCGCAAGTGTCCCATCCTCGCAACCAGTCTCATCGGCAAACCCGAAGGAGGGTGAACGATCGTGGCCGACATGAAGTTCCTGGGGTTCGCGGGAAGTCTTCGGAAAGCGTCGTACAACCGCGGATTGATCCGGGCCGCAATCGAGCTGGCCCCGGCCGGAATCACCGTAGAGGCGTTCCATCTCGACGACGTACCGCTCTACAACCAGGATGTTGAGGATGCGGGCGAGCCGGCCTCGGTGGTCGCCTTCAAGCGGGCGATCGCGCAGGCCGACGCGCTGTTGGTCGCAACGCCCGAGTACAACCACGGGGTGCCCGGAGTGCTGAAGAACGCCATCGATTGGGCGTCACGGCCGCGGGTGACGAGTCCGCTCCGCGACAGGCCCGTCGCGGTGATGGGCGCTAGTCCCGGCCACGGATCGACCGCACGCGCCCAGGCCCAGCTCCGGGACGCATTCGTGTTCACGGGGGCCTGCGTGATGCCCCAGCCGGAGCTGCTTATCGGGACGGCCGGCGAGCATTTCGATCGCCATGGCAATCTGACGGACCCCGCCCTGCGCGATTTGCTGGTCGGGCTCCTGGAGGCCCTGCGTGCGTGGACGTTGCGCATCGACGTCGGTCGTGAGGCCGCGTGACTCCAAGGTGAGCCTACAGCCGACCACGGGTCGGAGACGCCTAGGGCCGTGCCCGACAGCATCAACTAACTATGGACGGCCTTGCCTCAGATGATACGTTCCGCGCATGCGAATTCGTCTTGCCCTGACGGTCGGAATTGCGATCGCCACGTTCGCGCTGATCGCGCTCTTGGACCAGCCGCATTTCGCATTCATCAGAGGAGGTGGTAAGCCCGAAGGCGGGCCTATTCCGCCGGCCATACTCCTGGGATACCTCCCAGACTGGCGGTTGCGGCTCATCGGAGCCGGCATCGTCCTGCTGGCCGGTCTGATCCTCCTTAGTGCAGGTCGGTATAGACATCGACGGCGCTAGTCGTCTCCCACTTGCAGTGGTAGTAGGTCGTTCCGCTGGATGGAATGACGCCACCGCAACTGGCTCCCATGGATCCAGTTCGACTTGAGCTCCAAGCACTACTGTCGACCTGTCGACCGGCGTTCTCGAGTTACTCGACTTGTGTGAGGACCCATGCGACCGCTGACGTCAACGCAGGCCGCCTCCCCGCCAGGCCCGTGACCATAAGCCTTCTCGCGGCTCAAGTGGTGTCCTGCCGCTCAGCCAATTAACCCC
>JAXDKT010000161.1:0-69877 GCA_034666965.1 Chloroflexota bacterium
GCCTGCTCCGTGTAGCGCGAGCAGGTCGGCTCGAAGCGACAGCTCGCCGGCAGCCAGAAGAAGACGGCTCGATAGAGCCTGATCAAGCCGATGCCCAGCGATCTCACGCGGTTGTCGGTCCTCCCAGGACCCCTCCCCGCTGGAGGAGTCGTCCCACCGCCTCGGCAACCTCGTCGTGACTGGCGGCCACGACGGCCGGGCGGGCGATGATCAGGACGTCCCAGCCGGGCTGGAACGAGGGCGCCATCGCCCTGAGTATCTGCCGCAGCCTGCGCCGGACTCGGTTGCGTACCACGGCTCCGCCAAGCTTCCGGCCGGTCGACAGGCCGAACCGGGTCGTTTCGAGGTCGGTCCGCCGAAAACGGGCGACCAGGAGCGGATGGGATCGAACGGCCCCCTCACCCTGGAGTGTCCGGAAGTCCTTCGGACGGGAGAGCACCAGGAGCCGCGGCGCCGGCGCCCCGCGCCCGCCGGTCAGGCCGTCAGCCGCTTGCGGCCGCGCGCGCGGCGAGCGGCCAGGATGCGTCGACCCCCCGGAGTTCTCATCCGGGCACGGAAGCCGTGTTCCTTGGCGCGATGTCGCTTCTTCGGCTGGTAAGTCTGCTTCATCGGGGCTGCGCGAGATCCTCTCCATCCGCCTCGGGGACGACGTTCTCGACCCTCGAAAGGCACGAAACGCGCCGGGCGCTCGGAAGCGCTTGGCGCGTCGACGTCCGGGGGATTATGGGCCCGCGCAGGAGGGGGTGTCAAACAGCGGGCGGGTCGTCACGGGCCTCTGCCGCGGGCCGGCAATGCCGCCTCGCGGCGGTGCCGCGGAGGCCGCCCGACGGGCCATGCACGGATACTCCCTGGGGGTATAGCCAGATTCGTGCCGGAATGCCTTGCGAGCCCCGTCCGGGCGGTGCTATCCTTCGCGGGCCTCCGGCGCCGGGAAGCTCGGTGGCAGCCTCTGGAGGACCTCCGGAGGAGCCCACTGGAGGGATCGCCGCCGGTCGTCGGAGCGCGCCGAACGAGCCCACGCCACGGTTCCCCCCCGAGCGCCGATTCCGGTCATCCGTTACCCATCGCCACCCAACCCCAGCCACAGGTCACACCCCATCGATGGATGCGAAGCAAGTCTGGCGGGCAGCCCTCGGGGAGCTCCAGGTCGCCTTGTCGCCCGCCAACTTCGAGACCTGGCTGCGCGACACCCAACTGGTCGACGTCGATGACAATCACTTTCGGATCGCGGTCCCGAACGGCTTCGCCAAGGACTGGCTCGACACCCGCTACCGCTCGCTGATCTCCCAGACCCTGGCCCGGATCGTGGGCTACAGCGTCCAGGTCGAATTTGTCGTCCGGTCGGCACCGCCCGAACCCGCCGCGCTCGCTGGCGCGTCGCCGGCGCCGAGCGCCGGCCGGCCGCCTGCCCAGGCGGTCCGCCTCGAGCCAACCCGGGTCGGTGGCGAGGGCGGGGCCTCCAACCTCAACCCGCGCTACACCTTCGCCAACTTCATCGTCGGGTCGGCCAACCGGCTCGCCCACGCGGCCAGCCTGTCGGTCGCGGAGCGTCCCGGTCACGCCTACAACCCACTCTTCCTGTACGGCGGTGTGGGGCTTGGCAAGACCCACCTGATGCATGCCGTCGGCAACCAGGTCATCGCCAAGTTCCCGCGCAAGAAGGTCGTCTACGCGACCTCGGAGAAGTTCACCAACGAGTTCATCACCTCGATCCAGCAGGGCAAGATCGACGAGTTCCGGGCCCGCTACCGGCGGATCGATCTGCTCCTCATCGACGACATCCAGTTCATCGCCGACAAGGAGCGGACCCAGGAGGAGTTCTTCCACACGTTCAACACGATCCACGAGGACGGCAAGCAGATCGTGCTGTCCAGCGATCGACCGCCGAAGCAGATCGTGACCCTCGAGGAGCGCCTGCGCAGCCGCTTCGAGTGGGGCCTGATCGCGGACCTGACAGCCCCCGACCTCGAGACCCGGATCGCGATCCTGCGGGCGAAGGCCGAGGAAGGCGCGGTCCCGATCACCTCCGACGTCATGGAGTTCATCGCCCGCAAGGTGGTCAGCAACATCCGCGAGCTGGAGGGTGCGCTCAATCGGATCGTGGCGTATGCCAGCATGAGCGCGGTCCCGATCAGCATCGAGCTGGCGCAGGCGGTCCTGGCCAATGTCATCTACAACCCCAAGAAGCGCCAGGTCACCCCGGAGCGGATCGCCAGGGTGGTGGCCGACTACTACGGCGTCCCGATGGACGCGCTCCAGGGCCAGAAGCGGGACAAGGCGATCGTCATGCCCCGCCAGATCGCCATGTTCCTCATGCGCGAGGAGACCGACGTGTCGCTCCTCCGGATCGGCGCCGAGCTCGGCGGACGCGATCATTCGACGGTCCTGCATGCGTGCGACAAGATCAATCGCGAGTCGGCCGTCAACGACGAGCTTCGGCGCGAGATCGCAGCGGTTCGCGAACTGATCTACGCCGACTAGCGGGACCGCCGGCCAGACCCGCGTCCCTGGCCGACCAGGCGTCGGCGGCCGGATATCCCAGGCCCTCGTCCCCGGCGCACGTCCCGCCTCCGGACGGCCGGGGCGGTCAAGTGCGCAACGGTGCCCCTAAGCAACGTTTGGAGCCGTTCCTGTGGATAAGGACCGCAATTCGGTGGAGAACCGGGCGGTACTGTGGACAATCTTCGGCTTCCGCCAGGCCCCTCGTGATGACGAGTGGCCTCGCCGCTGTGGAACGATCGGCCGTCTCCGGCGACGCGAACGCCGGGCCTGGCCCACTCGTCCACGAGCCGTCCGCAGGGCCTCCCCAGTCGAGGCCCGTGCCTCCACCACCAGGCCCCGGTGGTCCACCGTGGAGTCGTGCGGCGGCGTGCGGCGGCGTCCACAGTGTCCACCGCATGATGGTGATGATGACGTTCTAAGATACCGATGGGTAACCCACCAAAGGACACTCGGGTCGGTGCTCCGGGCCCAGCGCCAGAGCTGGATGACACGTCGACCGAGCCGGATGGGCCCCGTTGAGCCGCCCGATCCCTGGAGTGATCGCTCGTGAATGTCTCGGTGATGCAGGAGAACCTCGCTCGCGGCCTGTCGGTCGTGAGCCGGGCGGTATCGTCCCGGAGCACGCTGCCGGTTCTCGGCAACGTGCTCATCCGGACGGAGGATGCCGGCCTCAAGCTCACCGCAACCAATCTCGAGATCGGGATCACCTACTGGGTTCCCGGCAAGATCGACGCCGACGGCGCCATCACCGTGCCGGCCAAGCTGCTGGCCGACATCGTGGCCGGGCTTCCCGCCGGCGACCGGGTCGACCTGCAGCTCCAGGCCGGCGACACGCTGTCGCTGCGCTCGGGACGGTTCGAGACGCATGTCAAGGGCATCGACGCCGAGGAGTTCCCGGCGATCCCGACGGCCGGCGAACGGCCCACGACCAGGATCTCCCAGAAGCTGCTCCGTCAGGCGCTCAACGAGACGACCTTCGCTGCGGCCAGCGATGAGGCCCGGCCGATCCTGACCGGCGTGCTGTGCCGGTTCGAAGGCGACCAGCTGACGCTGGCCGCAGCCGACAACTACCGGATCGCGGTCAAGACCATCGCGACCCTCGACCCGGTCGAGGAGACGAGCATCGTGGTTCCGGCCCGGTCGCTCAATGAGCTCAGCCGGGTCCTGGCCGACGTCGACGATGCGGTCGACGTCGTGCTCGCCCCCAGCAAGAACCAGATCCTGTTCCACCTCGAGGGCATCGACCTCGTCAGCCGACTGATCGATGGCCAGTTCCCCAATTACCAGCAGGTCGTGCCCAAGAGTCATACCACCCGCTCGGTGATCGACCGAGAGGAGCTCCTCAAGGCGGTCCGGCTGGCGGCGCTCATCGCCAGCGCCGCGGCCAACATCGTCAAGCTCGGGGTCGGAGTGGACGGCGAGCCCGGGGTGGTCGTGACGGCCGCCGCCGAGGTTGGCGACAACGAGGGTCGGGTCGAGGCCACGGTCGAGGGCGACGGCACGACCATCGCGTTCAACGCCCGCTACCTCGTCGACGTTCTCCAGAACGTGGCAGCCGAGCAGTTCGCGATCGAGCTCAACGGACCGCTCTCGCCCGGGGTGTTCCGGCCGATCGGCGACGACGCATACACCCACGTCGTCATGCCGGTCCGGACGACCTCCTGAGGGGGCCGGGCACCGCCCGGCGATCGGTCCTGCTCGAGTCCATCGTCGTCCGCGACCTGCGCGGCTATGCCCTGCTGGACATCCGGTTCGGGCCTGGTCCACAGCTCGTCTGGGGGCCCAACGCAGCGGGCAAGACGAGTCTTCTCGAGGCGATCGTCCTGCTCGCCTGGGGCCGGTCGCACCGGACCTCGACCGAGGCCGAGCTGATCCGCTGGGGGGCGGACCTGGCCCGGGTCGAGGGCCGGATCGGCTCCGTGGACTCGAGCCCTGGGTCGGAGCCGACCACGGTCGAGGTCGCGCTCGTTCGGGAGGGCGGCGGTCAGCGCAAGCGGATCCGCGTCAATGGCGTGCCGCGCCGGGCCGCGGCCCTCGGCGGGGTCTTGCGCACGGTCATGTTCGCCCCCGAGGACATGCTCCTCGTCGCGGGCTCGCCGGGACCGCGTCGGGCCGCGCTGGACAGCCTCGCCGCCAGCCGGTCGCCGACCTTCGCCGCGGACCTCGCGACGTATGGCCGGGCCCTCCAGCAGCGCAACGGCCTGCTGCGTGCCATCCGCGAAGGCAGCGCCCAACGCGACGAGCTGCGCTACTGGGACGGCGCCCTGCTCGACTCGGGCGGCGCGGTCGTGGAAGGCCGGCTGGCCACGCTCGAGTCCCTCGCCGATCCGATCCGCGTCGCCCACACCGAGATCGCGCCGGACGAGGGCCGGCTCTCGTTGCGCTACGAGACGAATGCTCCGCCGCACCCGGGCGAGGCCATTCGCGCGGCGCTGAGCCGGCGCCTGACCGAGACGGCTGACAAGGAGGCCTGGAACGGCACGACGCTGATCGGCCCGCACCGCGACGACGTGGTCTTCGAGCTCGAGGGTCGTGACCTCGCCAGCTTTGCTTCACGGGGCCAGCAGCGCACGGCCATCCTGGCCCTGAAGCTGGCCGAGCTCGACCTCCTGACCGCCCACGATGGCCGGCCCCCACTGCTGCTTCTCGACGACGTGTTCAGTGAGCTCGACCCGGAGCGCCGCGCCCACCTCGTCCGCCGGATCGCCGAGCTGCCCCAGGCCTTCGTGACGACCACGACGCCGGACGACCTCGATCCGACCCTGCGCGCCGCGGCCACGAGCTGGGCCGTGGAGGTCGACGACGACGGCGCCCGGATCGCCGGGCCGCAGGCCCCGGTCGTCGCCCGATGACCTCGCGTCGTCGCCCCATGGAGCGCATCGGCGACCTGCTGCCGGCGGCGGCTCGGGAGCTGGGCCTCGAGGCCGAGCTCCGGCTGGCGCGCGCGACCTCGACCTGGGACGCCCTCGTCGCCGAGCGGGCGCCAGCCGCGACCGGATCCTGCCGGCTGGTGGCCATCGAGGCCGACGCGCTGCTGGTCGAGGCGGACCTGCCGATCGTCGCCCAGGAGCTGCGCCTCCGCTCCGGTGAGCTCCTGGCTGCCTTTCGGACGGCCCCGGGCGGCTTCCCGGCCAGCGGGCTGCGGGTCGGAGTCCGGCGGGTATAATCCGGCCCACCTGCCAGCCGACCGAGGGTCGCCCGTCGCCGGCCCCGAGACCTCGACCAGCCAGCCGGGGGCGCCCGGACCGCCAGCCCGCCAGATCCGAGACGAGGCCCGCATTTGGCCGTACGGCTCCAGATGAAGCTCGGCTACGTGGCCGAGCAGGACCGCCTCCCCGACTCTCCGGACACGGTTGCGCCCTTCGAGCCGACGATCGGCGCGATCAGTCGCTCGAAGGGGAGCCTGTACCTGCTCGTGACCGGTCGCACGCCCGGTTCGCGCTTCGGAGAGCTCACCCGGCAGGTCGCCGAAACGATCCACCGCGAGTACTACTACGACGAATCGGCCGGCATCGCGGTGTGCCTGTCGAAGGCGATCAAGGCCGCCAACAAGAAGCTCGGCCACCAGCGCGATCGGGTTGCCGGCGACGAGGCCAACGGCCCGATCGGCGTGGCGGCCGCAGTCGTGCGGGGCAACGAGCTGTACGTCGTCACGATCGGACCGGCGCAGGCGTACCTCATCCGCCAGGCGCGCCTGTCGACGTTGCCCGATCTCCATCGTGAGCGCGGTCTGCCCACGACCGAGATCGAGCCGGACGTCTGGCGTGGGGAGGTGTCGGTTGGCGACTCGGTGGTGCTCGCCTCGCCCAACCTGATGGCTCGGCTCGGGCCCGACGAGCTCAAGGACGCGATGGTCACCCTCCATCCCCAGTCCGCAATGGAGCACCTCCATCACCGCTTCATCGCTGCCGATGGCAGTGGCAGCGACGGGGCGATCGCCTTCGAGGCGACCGAGGTGTCGGCCACCACCAAGCAGCGCAAGCTCGTTCCGGTCAAACCGGCCGAGCCCCTGGCCGGCTCGCCCGACCGGTCGCCGATCCCGCTGGCCGACAGCGTCACGGCCGGCGCAGCCGCGGTCAGCCAGTCGGCGCGCCAGGCCACATCCGCCGCGGGTGGCGCCGCCGGACGGTTCCTGGGCGGGATGCAGGACCGCCTGCCCAGACGCTCGGATCCGACCGAACGCCGGGTGACGGGAACCTCCGCCCGGCGCGAGACTCAGCGCCGGGCGGCCGTCGCCGTTCTGGCCCTGGTCGTGGTCGTGGCAACCCTGGGCATCGGTGTGTGGTTGTTTGCCGGCAAGGAGGGGTCGCCCGGCACGCTCGGTTCGCAGAACGCCGGACAGAAGGCCCTGATGGCCGCTCAGACCGCGATCGGTCAGGTCTACGGTCCGGGCGTCGACCTGGTCAAGAACGACCCGCCCCGCGCGACCGATCTGCTGAGCGAGGCCTGGCGTCAGCTCGACGCGGCCGCCGCGGCCGGGGTCCCGGCTGCGGCCATCGACCCGCTTCGGGCCAAGGCCCGGGGCGGGCTCGACGAGCTCTACCGGATGGAGCCCGTCGTAGCGACGGCCCTGCTCTCCCTGGTCGACGCCAAGCCGGCGGTCGACCTCCGGGGGCTGGCCCTCGGTCCCGACAATGCGCCCTACGTCCTCGACGCGGCGACCCACTCGGTGTACCGGATCGACGTCAAGGCCGGCAAGGCCGGGCTCATCGTCAAGGCCGGCCAGGCCGTCGACGGGACCAAGGTCGGCGAGCCCACGTTCATCGCCCGGGCCGGACCCGACCTGCTCATCCTCGACGCCAAGAACGTCCTGTGGCGCTGGCGTCCAGCCGACCGGACCGGCTCGGGCACCCTGCGCCGGGTCAAGGTGCTCGGCGCGGCGGGCTGGGGCGACGATGTCAGGGCGATGGGCGCGTTCGAGACCAACCACGAGGCGGGGCTGTACCGCCTGTACGTGGTCGATCCGTCCGCCAAGCAGATCCTGGCCTACTCGCCGGCGGCTGACGGTGGCGGCTTCCCAGGCGCGGCGAGCCCCTGGTTGGCCGCCCCTCAGGACGTCTCGGCGGTGGACTCGATGCTCATCGACGGCGACATCTACCTCTCGCGATCGGGCTCGATCGCGCGCTTCATCAAGGGCGGCAACGCGACCTGGAAACCGGCCGATCCGGGCGATTCACTCCTCCGTGCGGCCCCTGTCTATTCGCTCCTGGCCACGGGCGCGATCGGGTCGGACAAGGACAAGGGGCCGGTCTACGGCTACGACCGCCCCAACGGCCGGGTGATCGCCCTGGCCAAGGACGGCGGCTCCATTGTCGGACAGTACCGCCTCAACGGCGACGACCCGGCCTGGGCCGACCTGCGCGGGATGTACGTGGTCGCCGGGCTGGGCGACGAGCCCGCGACCCTGGTGTGGATCGACAAGAATCGGGTGATGAGCTCGATCCTGGAGGCGGTCCAGACGCCCACGGCCTCGCCCGGGCCGGGGTCTGGGGCCAGCCCGTCGGTCAAGCCGTCAGCCACGCCGAAGGCCACCAAGAAGCCGACCAAGACCCCCAAGCCGTGAGCGGCGCCGTGCCGTGATCCCGCTCCGGGACGCCAACCCCGTCCGCCGCCGACCGGTCGTCACCCTGGCGATCATGGCGGCCTGCTTCGCCGTTTTCGGACTCGAGCTCGGGGCCCAGGCGGCCGGTGGCGAGGCGGGCCTCGAGGCTTTCTTCCGGGCGTACGGCGTCGTGCCGGTCGACCTGCTCGACGCGGTCGACCACGGTCGATGGCTGAGCATGCCCGTCCTGACCCTGATCAGCCATCAGTTCCTGCACGGCGGCTGGCTCCACATCGGGGGCAACATGCTCTACCTGTGGATCTTCGGCAACAACGTCGAGGACCGCCTGGGCCGGCTGGGCTTCCTGCTGTTCTATCTGGCCGGCGGAATGGTTGCCGCGTTGACCCAGGTCGCGATCGACCCGGCCTCGGACGTCCCGCTGGTGGGCGCGTCGGGAGCCATTGCGGCCGTGCTGGGGGCCTATTTCGTGCTGTTCCCGCGGGCACGGGTCCTGTCGATCGTGTACGTGGTCGTGTTCTTCCAGCTGATCGAGGTTCCCGCGGTCTTCGTCCTGGGGCTGTGGTTCCTGCTCCAGGTCATCGACGGGCTGGCCTCGCTGGGGGCCACCGACATCGTGGGCGGCGTGGCGATCTTCGCCCACATCGGCGGCTTTGTGGCGGGCATGCTGGCCGGGCTGCTGCTTCGCTCGCGCGGGCCACGACCGCTCGGTGCGGCTTGAGCGGCCGCCCAGCGTGGCCCGCCGGATGACCGTGGGATAATCGCGGCCATGACCGAGCTCGTGGAGATGGTCGTCGAGAGCGTCCGGGTGCACATGCCCTCGAGCCAGCACGTGGTCATCCTCAAGGAGCTCGACCACGAGCGCTACCTGCCGATCTGGATCGGCCCCTGGGAGGCGAACGCGATCGCCATGAAGCTCCAGGGCGTCTCGTCGGAACGGCCGCTCACCCACGACCTGTTCTCGGCGACCCTGGACGAGTTGGGGGTCGCCGTCCGGCGAGTGGTCATCTCGTCGCTGGCCGAGGAGACCTTCCATGCCCGCCTGTTCCTCGAGTCCGGAGGGCGCGAGCTGGAGGTCGATTCGCGCCCGTCCGACGCGCTCGCCCTGGCCGTTCGGGTCGGCGTCCGGATCTTCGCCTCGGACGAGGTCCTCGACCGCGCCGGTGTTCGGCCTGACGATGCCGCCGGCTCGTTGGAGGGCCTCGAGTCGACCGACGACGCGGCCAACGTGGCCGACCCGCGCCTGGCGGTCTTCCGGGAGTTCATCAACTCGCTCGATCTGGGGGGCGATCTGGGAACCCGGGAGGGCCCCAACCGCGAGTAGCCACGCCTGAACCGCGAGCGGCGATGGGGGCTCAAGGCTCATCCGCGGCGAGCGCCGAGGCATGCGCCGCGCTCACTCGTCGAGGATGGACTCCCCCCGAGCCAGGGCCCGGTCGGGCGACGCCCACATCCGCACGCGCAGGAGCCAGAAGTCGCGCACGGCCCTGAGGATGACCTGCGGGTTGGCCCCCGTTGGCGACCCCGCCGTGCGTGGATAGTGGGGAACGCCGACCTCGACCACGGTTCGGCCCAGCGTTCGCAGGCGGATCAACAGCTCCGCCGACAGGAACGCGCCGCCCGATTCGACCCGGATCCCGTGCAAGGCTTCGCGGCGGTAGAGCTTGCAGGCGCAGTCGACGTCGGTCGCCCGCAGCCCGAAGAAGATCCGATTGGCCAGCCGGTAGCCCCGGGCGTAGATCGTCCGGATGAGCGGGTCGGCCCGGCGAATCCGGTACCCGATCACGACCGCCGGCCGATCCCGGGCCGACATGCGCTCGGTCAGGCGACCCAGGTCGGCGATCCTGAACTGCCGATCCCCGTCGGTGAACGCCACGAAACCGAACCGGGCGGCGTGGAACCCGGACCGCAGCGCCGCGCCATAGCCCAGGTTGGTCGGGTGGTGGACGGCCCGGACGATTCCGGGATGGGCCGCGGCCAGCCGGTCGGCGATCTCCCCGGTCCGATCGCGTGACCCGTCGTCGACGACAACGATCTCGAACCGATCGGCCAGCGTCGGCAGGGTGGCCAGCGCCTCGATCACGAGCGGCTCGAGGTTGTCTTCCTCGTTGTGGGCCGGAAAGAAATAGGACAGCTCCGGGACCCGCACGGGGTCACCGGTGGGCGCGCCTTCCTGTTGGCCAAGGTGTGCGTCGCTCACGGCGGGAATGTCTCCGGGGTGCTCATCCAAGTCGACGGCCGGCCTCGAGCGTCCGACGAAGGACCCTGCGCTATACTCCGCTCCACCTCAGCGCTCGTGCAGGAGACGGACCTCTCTGGCAGTCGTTCATCCCGGTGTGCCCGACCGAGGCAGCGCAGCACCGAGGCGGTCGTTCGAGGCTGCCGGAGCGCTCCTCGCGATCCTGATCCTCGGTCTCGCCTTCCGCCTCATCATCGCATACGTCCTGCTCCCGGGGTCCGGCTTCGGTGTGGACCGGAGCACCTTCCAATTCTGGGCCAGCGACCTCGCGGCGCACGGGCCGTTCGGCTTCTACGGACGCGGCTTCTTCGTCGACTACACCCCCGGGTATCTGTACGTCCTGTGGCTGGTCGGCATCGTCGGCAATGCCCTGGGCGTCATCGGCGACCTGATCAAGCTGCCCGCGATCGTTGGCGACGTGGCGCTCGCATGGCTGATCCACTCGTTCGTCCGGGAGCTCGGTGGCTCGCGGCGGGCGGCCCTGATCGGGGCCATCCTGTTCCTGGTCAACCCGGTGACCTGGTTCGACAGCGCCATCTGGGCGCAGGTCGATTCGGTCGGCGTGGTCTTCCTGCTCCTGGGCCTGCGCGATCTTTGGCGGCATCGCCCCGAGCGGGCCTCGCTCTTCGCGGTCGTCGCCGCGATCGTCAAGCCGCAGCTGGGCATCCTGGTCCCGATCATCGCCGTCGTCCTGCTCCGCCGCCACGTCTACGAGTGGCTCCGGCCGCCCGTTGCGGCGTCCGCCGGTGGAGGCCGGTCGACGGATCTGTCGCCGGCCCGCCCGCGCGGCGATCCCTGGTTCGACCGGCTCGGCACCGGTCCGATCCGCCTGCTCACCAGTGCCGGAATCGGCCTGCTCAGCGCGATCGGGCTGTGCCTGCCCTTCGGGTTGTCCCCGGTCGGGCTCCTCGACCTGGTGGCCCGGGCCGCGGGCGGATACCCGTACGTCACGGTCAACGCCTACAACCCCTGGGCGCTCCTGAGCCATGACGGCAACGGGCTGGCTCAGAACGGCCAATGGCTGCGCGATGTGGCGGGTGATCAGACCGGCCAGGCCGCAACCTTGCTCGCCGGAATCCCGGCCGTCTACATCGGGACGGCCCTGCTCCTGACGGCGATCGCTGTGGTGGTCATCGTCGTCGCCCGCTGGGCCCGGCCCACCCTGCTCACCCTGGACGGCGTCGGGCGGAGGATCGCGGTCGTGACCGACGAGCGCCGCCTGCTCGTGGTGGCGCTGACGGTCCTTGCCCTGGTCTTCTTCGTGCTACCGACCCGGGTCCACGAGCGCTATCTCTACCCAGCGTTTGCCCTCGGCGCGATCCTCGCGGCCAGCTCGCTCCGCTGGCGGATCGCCTATGTCGTCCTGGCCCTGGCCAGCTTCGCGAACCTGTACGCGATTCTGCTCACGCCCTTCTACGAAAACCCGGGGATCAAGGACTGGCTGGGGATCGGCGACGCGATCCGGTCGCCACTGGGGGTGACCCTGGTGGTCGCCGCCCACGTGATGGTGCTCGTCTGGGCCGCGACTGAGCTCCGGCCGGCGGCCATCCGCCGACTCGACCTCGAGACGCTCCGCGACGCCCTGCGGGAGCGCGCCCGCGAGGACGGCAGCCCCGCCGACACTGAACCGGCGTCCAGGGGCCCGGAAGCCGGGGCCCGGCTGCGAGACCTCGAAGGCGCCCGGTCTGGCGACCCGGCTGCCATCGGCAGCGGCCCAGTCGTCATGGGCGCGCTCCGCCCCGACAGCCAACCCGCCGGCCAGTCGGGCGGGCTGCCCCTGCCCTTTGGCCTGGGCGCGGTTCGGGCCCGGTTGTCCGACCGATCGCGCAGTCTCCACGGTGAGGGCGGCGGGCGGCTCGACCGCCTCGACGTCTGGCTCGTCATCGTCATCGTGGTCGCCAGCCTGGTCCTGCGGACGTTTCGGTTGTCCGAGCCGTACCGGATGCACTTCGACGAGGTCTACCATGCCCGGACCGCGACCGAGTTCCTCCAGGACTGGCGCTACGGCCAGCCGCACGACATCTACGAGTTCACCCATCCTCACCTGGCGAAGTACGTCATCGCCCTGGGGTTGATCGTCGCCGGCGACGACCGGGTGACGGCCCAGCGCTCGCTGGGGACCGCGACCCGGGACGTCCTGGTCGAGCCGCGCTGGCTCGATCCGTCCCTGCCCGGGGGTCGGGCCGGGGAACGGTTCTATGCGGCCGGCGGGGACCGCCTCACCGCCTACGACCTGGTCGGTCGCCAGGAGATCGCGAGCTGGCCGGTCCCGGGGGCGAGCGCCCTGGCCCTCGATCCGGTCGCCCATCGGGTCCTGGTCGGGACGGACGGCGGCGCGCTGCTCGCACTCGATACGACCGCCGAGCTCGACCAGCTCCGGGCCGGCGGCTCCGGGAGCGGCTCGGGCAGCCCGGCGGCTGAGCTCGGCGGGCCGACGGCCCTGGCCGAGGTCGGAGCCCCGATCGTCCGAATGGCCATCACCGACGACGGGACCGGGTTGGCCCTGGTCACCGGCGGCGGCGAGGTCGTCTCGGTCGACCCCGGCAGCGGCGCCGTCCTCGCCCGGACGCCGATCGAAGGCGCCGCGGACGTGGTCGACGGCGGGCTCGGGAATGGCCTGACCGCAGACCCGACGAGCGTGACCGACCCGGCGGCCGCGGCCGGCGTGCTGGCCGGGATCACCGGCGGGGACCGGGCCGACTACCAGGCCCGCCTGGCGAAGGCGGCCACCGGCGACGCCGGCGAGCTCGTCGTGCTGGCCGGCTTCCCGGATGACCAGCGTGCGCCAATCGATGCCGCGATCGCCGATGGCCGGCTGACAGGCTTCACGGTCACGCCCCTGCCCCGGATCGCGGTTACCGGTTCGAATGGGCTGTCATTCGTGTCGCCGGCCACCGGCGAGGTTGTCGATACGATCGAGCTCGATGCCGCGGGTCGCGGCGTGGCCAAGGTGACCGGGATCGACAAGCCGACGGTGTACGTCGCCCTGGCCGACCGGCGGGTGGCCGTCGTCGAGATCGGCGAGTCCGACGGCAAGGTGCGGCCGCATCTCGACACGACGTTCTGGGTCCCGGGCGATGTCCGCCGCGTGCTGTTCGACGAGCCGACCGGGATGGTCCACGTGCTGGGCACGGCGCCGGATGGCTCGGGCGACACGATCTACGTCGTGGAGCCGCACGCCAACGCGGTCTATGCCGATGCCCGCCTGCCGTTCGCGGCTGGAGCCTGGGCCCTCGATGCCGACGCGATGAACCCGAGCGGCGACCGCGAGGCGATCTTGGTCTCGTCCTCGGACGGGACCCTGGCGTCGGTCGATGCCGGTCAGCACGCCTTCGCCTGGCGCCTGCCCGGAGTGATCGCCGGGGCCCTGATGGCGGGGCTGATCTTCCTCCTGGTCCGGACCCTGTTCCGCCGCCGCGACGTGGCGGTCCTGGCCGGGATCCTGGTGCTGGTCGACGGGATGCTCTTCGTCCAGAGCCGCATCGCGATGAATGATGTCTACGTCGGGTTGTTCATCGTCGCCGCATATGCCCTGTTCGCGCCGCTGTGGACCGGTCGCTGGCGCAGCCCCTGGGCGTTCTGGGTCGTCCTGCCAGTGGTCGGGGTGCTGCTCGGCCTGGCCCTCGCCTCCAAATGGGTGGCGCTGTACGCCGTCGCCGGGATCGCCGTCCTCATCCTGGGCCGCTCGGCGCTGGGGCGGATCGTCCTGATCCTGGGGTTCATCCTGGGAACGACCGTGCTGGGCCTCATGGCCATGGCGGTCCCGGCCGGGGCCCTCACCAGCGGTGGCAACCTTCTGTTCGTCGGGCTGATGGTCGCGCTGACGCTGGTCGCGGTCGTCGTCACGGTGCTCCACCCGATCGCCTGGTCGCTCGAGGAGACCCGCCTGGCCATCGTCGGGCCGGCGGCGCTCGGGATCCTGGTCTTTCTTGTTGCGGTGCCCCTCGGCCTGGCGTCGAAGCCGTTGACGCTCGGTCCTCTGACCGTGAACCCGATCGAAGTCGCCCTGACCCTGATCCTGGCCTCGGGCGGCGTCTGGCTGCTCATGCGCTTCGCCGGGCTGTGGGGCATCGGTCCACTGGCGCCTCGACCCGATCCGGACGATCCGGTCCTTCTGGCCGATCCGCCGGCCCAGCCTCCGGAGGGCTGGCTCCGTCCGGGGGCCATGCTCGGCCTGCCGATCGTCTGGGCGGCCATCTGTCTGGTGGCCATCCCGCTGGCGGTTTACGTCGTGTCATACGTGCCCTGGGTCGCCCTCGGCAACCGGATCACCGACGGCTGGCCGCCGGGCAACACCGGCCAGACCCTGCTGGATCTGACCCGCTCGATGTACGACTATCACAACGGCCTCCGAGCGACCCATGCCGCCTCGTCGCCGTACTGGGCCTGGCCGTTCGACCTCAAGCCGGTCTGGTTCTACCAGGACAGCTTCGATGCCGGGACCGCCGGGGCGATCTATGACGCAGGCAACCTTGTGGCCTGGTGGCTGGCGGTCCCGGCGATGGCCTTCGTCGCCTGGCAGGCATTCAAGCGCCGAAGCCTGGGCCTGGGCCTGATCTTCGTGGCCTTCGCGTTCCAGTGGATGCCCTGGGCCCGGATCGACCGGGCCACGTTCCAGTACCACTACTACGCGGCGTTGCCGTTCGTGCTCATCGCCCTGGCCTACTTCCTGGCCGAGCTGCGCCACGGACCGTCGGCGCGGACCTGGGCCCTGGCTCGGCTGTCGGCGGCCCTGGCCGTGCTGGGTCCGGCCCTGCTGTGGCTGTTCAAGGGACCACTGTGCGCCTTCGTCAGGGTCGAGGCGGTGAACCCCGGATCGCAGGCGTGCGTGGCCACCGCGCCGGGCCAGATCGTCCTCACCTGGCGGTCGGCCGGGCTGGCCGGGGTCCTCCTGGTCGCCGGGGCGCTGGTCGTGGTCCAGCTGCTCCGCCTCGGGGCGCCGGAATCGTCACCGGGAGAGACCGGCCGACGGCTGGTCCGCTTGGCCCTGACCGCCGCGGCCGGGGTGGTCGGGCTGCTGCTTGCCGGCAGTCAGCTCAGCGACACTCCGATCCTGACCCAGGACGGCTTCCGGATCGAGCCGATTGCCCTGGTGGTGCTGGTCGGTCTGGCGCCGGTCGCCTGGGTCGTGGCCACGGCCCGGGACGTGCGTCGGTTCGTGGCCGGCGCGGTGCTGGCCTGCCTGGCCTGGTTCGTGATCTGGTATCCGAACCTGTCCGGCCTGCCCCTTCCAGCGACGATCGTGAACGCCTACCAGGGCTTGCTCCCGACCTATCTCTATGCGTTCCAGTTCCCGGTGAACACGGATCCGGTGGTGCCGTTCCACCTGTTCGCCCCGGTCAAGGTGCTGGGCCTGGCCGTGCCCGGCGCACTGCTGCTGTTCGTCGCGCTGTTGATCACCTGCCTGGTCGTCGGCTACAGCGCCTGGACGTGGCGGGTCTCGCTCGCCGAACGCAAGCTCGCCGACCGCGATCCTGGCTCGGTCAGCCGGACCGGCCAGGCGGGCTAGGCCGGCGCCAGGGGATCGGGCTCGACGGCCTCCGTCGTCGAGCTGACGACCCGCGGCGACGGCGGGACCTCGGCGCGGAAGTCCGGAGGGAGCGCGCCCTGGGCCGCGAGGCGACGGATGACGAAGCCGTAGTAGGTCTCGACCCGATCGGTGATCCGCTCCCAGCTGAATGCTTCGGCACGCTCCCGGCCGCTCTCGCTCATCTGCTCGCGGAGGGCGTCGTCGACGAGCAGCCGGCCGATGGCCGAGGCCAGCTCGCGCGGCTCGCCGGGCGGGACCAGGAGGCCCTGCTCTCCGCGCCGGACCACCCCCTTGTAGCCGTGGATATCCGAGGCCACGATCGGCGCGCCGGCCGCCATCGCCTCGAGCAGGACGATCCCGAACGACTCGCGCCCCGTGGCCGGCGCGACGAACACGTCCGCGGTGCGGAACAGCTGGGCCTTCTCGGCGTCGGTCACCCGACCCAGGAACTCGACCCCCGCCAGGCGGCGGGTCAGCACGTAGCGCCGTGCCTCGCGCTCCTGCGGACCCGAGCCGACGACCAACAGCCGGCAGGCGCAGCCGGTCTTGCGCAGGATCCGGTAGGCCTTGAGCAGGTCGAGCAGGCCCTTGCGCGGCTCATGGCGGCCGAGGAAGAGCAGGTTGCGGGTGCCGTCCTGCCAGCGCGCGATGGGCACCGCCTTGCGGTAGCGGTCCACATCGACCCCGTTGGGGATGACCTTGTAGTCGCCCGGGACGAAGCGATCGATGAAATGGCGGGCAGCCGCGCTGACCGCGATCCGGCCGTGAAGCAGGCGGGCATGGCCCTGCATCACCCGCGCCCCGAACTCGTACGACAGCGAGAACCCGGCGTAGGCGTGGAACGTGGCCACATTCACGCTCCGCGACCGGCGCAGGAGGATGAGCGACAGGAAGGGCACGAAGGGCTCGTGGAAGTGGAGCACGTCGAAGCGTTCGCGCTCGAGCATGTCGTCGACCAGGCTGACGTAGCGGGGCGAGACGGTGACCGTCCCGACGGACCCGTTCATGGGCACGCTGAAGCCCTTGCCCAGGCGGATCACGTCACCCTCCGAGGCGCGCTGCAGCCCGTGGCTGCTGCTGATGATGCGCACGTCATGGCCGTGCAGGCGGAGGTTCTCGTAGAGATATCGGACGTGCTCGTTGACGCCGCCCGGGACCGGGTAGACGTAGGGCGTGACGAGGCCGATCTTCACGTCTCCACCTCGGGCTCGACCGGCCGATCGCTTCTCGGCGCGTAGCGTGGCGGACGGGACCGGCCGCCCGGATAGCCGTGGTCCCGACCGGTGCCATCCCCCCGGACGCGGCCGCCGAACTCGTCGCGGACGTCCCGGCCACGCTTCCGGAGCTGCCGGCCGAACACCGCCAGCTGGCTGCCGGTCGGATGGGCGACACCGTGCCAGCGGGTCTGCCCCGCGAGGATCGCAACCCGCAGATCGTCCGCGCTGCGGCCCGGGAAGGTGGTGTAGCCCTGCCCGATCGACTCCAGGGCATGAGCGTCACTGGAGCCGATGCCGGCCAGGCCGTTGGCCGCGATGAACTCGGCGACCCGCCGACCGGCACGCCCCAGGGCGGTCGGGTTGAACGCCTCCAGCCCATCGGGATGGACCGCGCGGTCGGGATCCGCCAGGAGTCGGCGGAGGACCGGCGCCTGGGCGCACAGCGGGTAGGGGAAGAGAGGATGGGCTGGGATCGCCAGCCCGCCCTGGTCATGGATTGCGGCGATCGTGTTGCGGAGCGACCGCCAGGGCCGGATCCGCTCGGTCAGGAACAGCCCGAGCAGGTGGCCGCCCAGGGTCGAGATCTCCTCGCCGACGATGACCTCCAGCTCCAAACCCCGATCCTGAGCCAGCTCGCGCGCCGCGAGCGCCGAGTCGATCCGCTCGTGATCGGTCAGGGCGATGACATCGAGGCCGGCCGGCCCGGCGGCGCGCTCGAGGATCTCGATCACGCTGGCCGTCCCGTCGGAGGCAAGCGAATGGATGTGCAGGTCGGCGCGTCCTTCGGAGGTCACCGCCCGGACCCCGTCTCGAGGTCGGGCCAGATCGGGAAGAACGCCCCGAACCACTGCTCCGGCGCCCGGGCGATCGCGAGCTCGAACAGGCGCGCCTCCTCGGCGACGAAGGCCGTGACCCGCTCGCGCCGCGAACCGGCCGTCGGCACCGCCAGCGGGTCCAGGCGACCCACGTAGCGGCCGCCCGGCAGCCGCCGGACCGAGGTGAGGTACGCCGGCGCGCCGGTCTCGATGGCGATTAGCGCGGGCCCCAGCGGGATCGAGGCCGGTGCCCCGAACAGGGACGCGCCGATCCCGCCACCGGTCAGGTCCCGGTCGCCGACGAGCCCCACCGGCTCGCCCCGGGCCAGGGCCGCCATAAGCTCTCGGCGCGCCTCGCGCAGGCCGACGATGCGGATCCCGAGGCTGCCCCGGGTCCGCTCGAGGTAGTCCTGCAAGGCGGGGTCGCCGATCGTCTCCATCGGCGTCGTGAGGGGCCGGTCGGCATGGACCGCCGCGACGTACGCCTGGAGCTCGATGGCCCCATAGTGGAGGCCGATGAAGATCCGCGGCCCCGCCTCGGCGAAGGCCGCTGCAAAGGCCTCCGGCGTCTCCACCGTGAGCCGCTCGGCAAGGTAGGCCGGCCGGAGCGCGGGTGCCCGGGCCACGTCCAGGTAATAGCGGGCGTACTGCCGGAAGGCCGCTCGGACGAGTCGTTCGAGGGCCCGTGGATCATCCGCCGCCGCCCGCGTCCGCGCGTCGGCCAGTCCCTCCGCGGTCAACCAGCTGACGACTCGGCCGAGGTTGCGGCGGGCCTGGGCGGCGCGTCGTCGATCGGTTCGGTACCAGACCTCGCCGGCCAGCTCGGCCAGCTCGCGCAGCGGGGCCTCGGGCAGACGGCAGGCCAGTCCCGAGGCACGGGCCACGAGCCCGGCCACCAGGCGTTGGCGGAAGCTGCCCCGCGCCCGGATCGGGGCCATCGCCGCCGGCCGGGCGGTCTCGTCGGGCGCGGTCGCCATGCGGCTCATCGGGCCGGCCGGCCGGCCGCCATCTGTGCCGCGCGCGCCTCGAGGGCCGTTCGCTCGGCCTCGGTCTCCGGCCACATCGGCTTGAAGCTGTACCACTGGTCCGGGGCTGCGGCGATCACCCGTCCCAGTGCGTCGGCGATCTCCTGGGTCGCGCGGAGCACCTCCGCCGGCTCGGTCGAGGCCACCCGGATGGGCGCGTCCGTGGTCGCATGGAAGCGCCCGTCGGGCAGGCGTCGGGCAACCACCGGCAGGATGACGGCACCGGTCTTGCCGGCCAGGGTGGCGGGACCCGCGGGCAGGGTCGTCCAGGCCCCGAACAGGCGCACCGGGACGTCTCCGGGCCGGTATCCCCAGTCGACCAGGAGGGCCAGCATCTCGCGCCGCTTGAGCACGCCGTACACCTCGCGCAAATTGCGCCACGGGATGACGGTCGCGCCCCAACGGGCGCGCTCCTCGCGCAGCCGCTCGAACAGCCCGGGAAAGGTCGAGTCGTCGGCCACGCCCGACAGTGGCCAGCCGCGCCACCCGATCCCGGCGGCGATCGCCTCGTTGTTGCCGACGTGGCCGGCGGCGAAGATCACCCCGTCCGATTGGCGCCAGACCTCCTCGACGTGGTCGATCCCGGCCGGATCCAGCAGCGCCCCGGCCGCCTCGGCACTCAGCGACGGGAGACGCATCAGCTCGACCAGATAGCGGGCGTAGCTGCGATAGGCGCGGAGCGCCATCCGGCGCACCGCCGGATCGTCGGGCGGGAGCCCCAGGACGTGACCGAAGTTCTGGTTCGACCAGCGTCGCTTCGAGGGCCACAGCAGGTACGACGCCTGGACGAACCAGCCGACCACGGTTGCGGCCGGACCGGCCGGCAGGCGGGCGAAGATCCACTCCGCCGCCCGGTAGCCTGCGACGGCGGTCGTGTCGAGCACCCGCCCGGTACCGGCCACGCGGCGATGAGGGGCCTCGAGCGATCGCCTCCGGCTCGGGGGGATCGGCTCGCTCGTCGCGGGTCGATCCGGCGCAGACGTCACTGGGTCCCGGCCGCCACCTTCGCCTTGGTCCCCGCCAGGCGCTTGAGCGCCCGCCTGCCCGGTGCCTCGGTCCCGACCAGGGTCTCGTCGTCGTCACCCCGGATGAAGGCCTCGACCCGGTTGTACGCCACGTCGTCGTGGATCTGGATCGGTGGGCTCTTCATGAAGTAGCTCGACGGCGCGACGAGGGTCCCCTTGAGACCGCGGTCGAGTCCCAGCTTCAGGCAGCGGATCGCATCGGTGATGACCCCGGCGCTGTTGGGGCTGTCCCAGACCTCGAGCTTGAGCTCAGCGTTGAGGGGCACGTCGCCGAACGTCGTGCCCTCCATCCGGATGTAGCACCACTTCCGGTCGAGCAGCCAGGGAACGTGGTCGCTCGGTCCGACGTGGACGTCGTCCGGATCCATCTCGTAGTCGAGCATGCTCGTGACGGCGTTGGTCTTGGAGATCTTCTTGGACTCGAGTCGTTCTCGCTCGAGCATGTTGAGAAAGTCGGTGTTGCCGCCGAAGTTGAGCTGGTAGGTCCGGTCGAGGCGGACCCCCCGGTCCATGAACAGGCGGGTGAGGACGCGGTGGCTGATCGTGGCACCGACCTGGCTCTTGATGTCGTCGCCGATGATCGGCAGACCCTCGTCGGCGAAGCGGCGCTGCCAGTACGGCTCGCGGCCGATGAACACCGGGATGGCATTGACGAACGCGACGCCGGCCCGGAGGGCCTGCTCGACGTACCACTTGGTGGCCTCTTCACTGCCGACCGGCAGGTACGAGACCATCACGTCGACCTCGCGCTCCTTGAGGATGCCGACCACGTCGGCGGTCGGGCCGGGCGCCTTCTCGATGATCTGGCTGAGGTACTTGCCCAGGCCGTCGTGGGTCATCCCCCGGTCGACCTTCACGCCCATGGGGGGCACGTGCTGGAAGACGTAGGTGTTGTTGGGCTTCTGGTAGATGGCCTCGGAGAGGTCCTTGCCCACCTTGTTCTTGTCGATGTCGAACGCGGCCACGTACTCGATGTCGCGGACGTGGTAGCCGCCCAGGTCGACGTGCATCAGACCCGGGACGAAGTCGTCCGTCCCGGCGTTCTCGTAGTAGTAGCGCCCCTGGATGAGGCTGCTGGCGCAGTTGCCGACGCCCACGATCGCGACCCGGATCCTGCCGTCCTTGCGCGCCCCACCCGCGGTCGGCTTGGCGCCGTTCGCCGCCTGGGTCCCGTTCGTGCCGTTCTTCCCGGTCTTGGCCACCTGCTGTCTCCTACTTCCCGTCGCTCGCGACGGCCTGCTGCCTGACGTGGAGGATGCGTTGGATGACGGTGATCGTGGCGCCCAGGGCGATGATCCCCAGGGCGAGCTGGAGGATCACGATGCCCACCGGTACCGCGCCGGCGCCGGCCCCCAGGCCGGCACCGCCGCCGGTCCCCGAGATCCCGGCGAGGATGAGTCCGAGCGAGAGGACGATCAGGCGGACTTCGCGGGGCATCAATCCGACGGCGGCCATGCCCGTCCCCGTGGTGAACCCGAGACCTTCCGACCTGGCCCTCGTGTAGCTGACCATGAACGCCGATCCCATCGCGGCCGCCGCCAGCACCGGGCCAGCCGCGTTCCCGCCGGCTTGAGCCAGGCCGGCGGCGACCCCGACGTACACGAGCGCCTCGCCCCAGCGATCGAAGACCGAGTCCATGAACGCGCCGAGGTTGGAGACCTTGCCCGTCGCCCGGGCGAGGGTACCGTCGAACATGTCGAAGACCCCGCCGAGGAAGACGACGATCCCGCCGATCAGCCACTGCTGCAGGCCCAGCAGGATCGCCCCGACGACGGTGATCGCGAAGCCGATCAGGGTCAGGCCGTTGGGGGTCAGGCCCAGCCGGCCGAGGAACAGGGCGACGGGCTCGGCCAGCGTCCTGACCCGGGCCCGGGTGCCGGGACTGACCAGCGAACCGCGGCCGGACGGCCTCGTCGCGCTCATCCAGCCGGCTCCTCCGTTGCCGGGCCAGGGGACCGCGGCAGGCCCAGCCCGAGCAGCGCCCGCTCTCTCGCAAGGGCCTCGTCGAATGCCTCGGGCCGGAGGCTGCAGAGCGTCTCCCGGCCGCTGCGCCGGGTGGTCACGATGCCCGCCGCCCGGAGCTTGCCCAGGTGCCAGCTGACCAGGGGCTGCGACAGCCCGACGTGCTCGATCAGTTCGGTCACGCTGGCAGCCCCGGTCGACAGGCGCCGGACGATCCGGAGCCGGTTGACGTCGGCCAGGGCGCGGTGGAACAGGCGGATCTCGCGCAGCTGGTCGGGTTGGTCGACGACGGACGCGATGGTCGCGCGGATCCGGGCGGGGGATGGACTCAGGAGGGTCTCCGGCGGCGAGGTCGAGCGCGACGGCTCAACACGGATTTATATAAATCGCGGTTGATGCTATTGCGCGTGCCGCCGCCCTGTCAAGTCCGGGACGGGCCTCGACGATCGCCGCAAATCGACTAAACGCTTACCCAGCCCGTAGCGCACGAGAGAGGCTACGCGCTCACCGAGTTCGTCGTGTCTCGTTGGCCGGGACCTGCCTCCGGGGCCGGGTTATCTGGCCGTGGGGCGTTTGCGAACGCAACGATGAGGCTCTTGCCTCCGCCCATGGCTGCGCAGCCTCACATCCGGGATCTCAGCACGGCGACCTCGGGCATCTCCTCGAGCGGGCCGAAGCCGTGCTCGGCCAGCCAGCGAACCGCCACCAGGCTTCGCCACGACCACCACGCGCGGATGAGGTCGCGGTCGACGTCGGTACCGTAGCCGGCGACGACGGCGCCAAGGTGCTCCTCGTGTGCGAGCGTAAGGGTGGCGAGGTCGTACAGGGCGTCGCCCTGGGACGCCTCGGACCAGTCGAGTACGCCGGTGACCTCATCACCGTCGACGAAGACGTGGGTGATCTGCAGGTCGCCGTGGATGAACACGGGTGTCCACGGCCGGAGCGCGGCCTCGGCGATACGGCGGTTGCGCGTGACCACGCCGGTGGGAAGGACGTCGTTGGCGACGAGCCAGTCGCATTCGCGGTCGAGACGCGATGCCAACTCGTCGAGGCTCCGACCGGGCCATGGCGGCAGCGGCGCGTCGTGCAGCAGCCGTGCGGCGGCACCCGCCGCGGCCCACGCCGCCGGGGACGCGGTGGACGGTTCCTGGAGGCGGCCGAGCGCCGTCCCCGGGAGGGCGGCGAGCGCGAGCACGGGCGGCTTCCGCCACAGGACCTGCGGGGTCGGGATCGGGGCCATCGCCATCGCCTCGACCTCGACGTCGGTGCGCGTCTGATCAGCGTCGATCTTCAGGAACACGTCGCCGACGCGCAGCGTCGCGCGCTCGCGATGGGCGACGACGACCTCGACCTCCTCCACGTCGGCCATTATCACGGGGTAATCGGTCGCGGTTCCATTCCCCAAACTCGGGGAACGAGGTGGCGGGTCGAGGGCCCCGGCAGCCGACCCGGGCGGGGGCTGAGCAAGTCACGCATGGCTCGGGGTGTGACGGCGGGTCGTCCGGGCGGACCGGGGACCGACCGGGACCGGGCTACACTCGGGTCGTGAGTCGCGGGTCGTCGCTGGTGCTGCTCGCCGTGCTCGGGGCCGGGGTCTTCCTGGCCGGGCTCGAGCTGATGATCACCGCGGTCGCCCTGCCCTCGATCGTCGTCGACCTGGCGGACTGGACCCAGCTCCGGCGTGCGTCCTGGATCGTCAACGGCTACCTGCTGGTCTACGTCATGACCATGCCCCTGGCTGGTCGACTGGCCGATCTCCTGGGCGGGCGCAGGGTGTTCATGGCCGCCCTCGTAGCGTTCACCCTCGGATCGGCCCTGGCCGGTGCCGCCCAGAGTCTCGATCAGCTCATCGCCGCGCGTCTCGTCCAGGCGCTCGGTGGCGGCACGCTGGTGCCGGTCGGGACGGCTGCCGCCGCCCATCTGTTCGGCGGTCGAGCCAGACCGCGGGCGCTGGGTGCGATCGGGGCCCTCACCTTCCTGGGCATGGCCGCCGGGCCGTTCCTCGGGGCCGCGTTGTTGGGCACGATCCACGCCGAATCGGCGCTCGCCTCGGCCGGCATCACCGGCGGCGGCCCGCTCGCCTTCCTGGCGCCCGCCTGGCGCTGGGTGTTCTATGTCAACGTGCCGATCGGCATCGTCGCCGTGGCGTTCGCCTGGGCCGCCAGCGCCGGTTGGGAGACGCCCCGCCGCGCGACCCGCCTGGACCTCCTCGGAGCGCTGGCATTCACGGTGGGGCTGGGAGCCGCGCTGGTCGGACTGACCCTGGTGGGCAGCCGCTCGGACGCGACGATCCTCGGTCTCGGGCCGGCGACCGTGAGCGCGATCCTGCTGGCCGTGGCAGTCGGGGGCCTGACCCTGACGGTGATCGACGGTCTGCTGCGCGACGCGCCCTTCCTCGACGTCCGCCTGTTCCGCCGGCGGGAGTTCGCCTCGGCCGCGCTCGTCTCGCTGTTGACCGGCTACGGCTTTGCCACCGCGATCGTGGGGGCGGCCGTGTTCGTCGACCGGGTCCTGTACGGCGGGCCGCCCGAGCAGCAGGTCGTCCTCGGCTCGCTGGCCGCGGCCACCGCCGTCGGCGCCCTCGTGTCGGGTTTCGCGGTCCGCCGCCTGTCCCTCCGGCTGGTGACCCTGCTCGGGTTGATCGCGAGCACGGCGGGGCTGGCCGCGATGGCCGGCTGGACGCCGTCGACGACGATCGCCACGGCCAGCGCGGCCGCTGCGCTCTTCGGGCTCGGCTTCGGCTTGACCGTGACACCGCGTTCGATCGCGGCCATCGAGACGGCCGGCGCGGCGGCCTTCGGGATGGCCTCGGCGACGGTCACGGTCGCGCGGATGATCGGGATGGCGATCGGGCTGGCCGTGCTGACGGCGTACGGCTCCACCACCATCGATCGCCTGACCGCCCAGATCTACGCCACGCCCGAGGCCTACCAGTCGGTCCTGCCACCCGAGCTCGTCGGCCGCCCCTTCCGGGACGGCCTGGTCGTAGCCGCGCTCGAGCGCTGGGCCTCGGGCGAGGCCGCCCGGATCATGGTCGGTCTGTTTCTGTCCGCCGCCATCGTCACCGCCCTGGCGGCCATCCCGGCACTCGCCCTGGGGACCCGGCGGGCGCGTATGCTGGCGGGCGGTGCGGACGCCAGCGAGGCCGAAGACACCGTCGATCGCGGCAACCTTCGGCGAGACCCGCAGCGCGGAGGCGACCGATCCCCCGATGGTTCAGACGAGCCCGCGACCACCCTCGCGCTCTGAGAAGTCCAGCCCAACCGTGACCGCGGCGGATAGCGCCATCCGGGTCGCCGTGCGGACGGCGGGGGGCCTGGTCGAGTCGACCGGGCTCGAGGCGGTCCCCAAGGTCCCGCTGCCGAAGGGCACGACGGCCTGGATCGACGTCAGCGAGCCGTCAGCCGATCAGGTCGCCGCGATCACGGGGCTGCTCGGGCTTCACGAGCTCATCGCCGAGGACATCCTCGAGGGCAACCAGCGGGCCAAGATCGAGGTCACCGCCGATCGCATTCACATCGTCATGTTCGCCCTGACCTACGGCGATCCGATCCAGCCGAGCGAGATCGACATGGTCCTCGGCGACGGCTTCCTGCTGACCGTCCACGGGGCCGCATGGGATCCTCGATCGACCCACCACCTTCGCGGCGACGGCCTTGCCAACGTGATGGCGCGGGGCCCCGACCATCTCCTGTGGGCGATCTGCGACGACCTCGTCGACGGCTACTTCCCGCTGATGGACAAGCTCGGGGACGAGATCGACCTGCTCCAGGACGCGGTCATCGCCAATGCCTCGCCGCAGACCCTCGAGCGGCTGTTCGAGCTCAAGCGCGAACTGGTCGCGATCCGCCGCGCCGCCGCGCCCGTGCGCGAGATCTTCAACCAGCTGACCAACCGCGATCTGGCCCTGGTCGACACCGAGGAGATCATCTACTTCCGGGACGTCTACGACCATCTCATCCGCCTGACCGACGAGCTGGACACGTACCGGGAGTTGGTCAGCGGCACCCTCGACGTGTACCTCTCGACGGTCAACAACAACCTGTCGCTGATCATGAAGCGGCTGACCGGTGTGACCGTGGTCCTGACCGGGATCGCCGCGATCGCCGGCATCTTCGGGATGAGCGAAGCCGGCGCCGCGTTCACTGGCGCCGAGGCGCTCGGATTCTGGGTCATCACCGCGGTGACAATCGGCCTGGCCTTCCTGATGGCCTTCGTCCTGCGCCGGATCGGCTGGATCTAGCCCGACCCTTCCGGGCTCAGCCGGGCGGATCGCCGGCGGCGGTCAATGGCAGGAGACGGGGCTCGCCTTGGGGTGGGCCGCCTTGTGGCTGGTCGGCCCGTGGCTGAGCGGCAGGGCCACGACCTGGGTCTTCTCCAGGGTGCCGACCGGCCCCTCGGAGGTCTGTAGCCAGAGCGACTCGCGCGTCTCGGCAAAGGCGCCGTCGAAGGTCGTGACGTGGCGGCGCACCTCGACGACCTCGTACAGGTAGAGCTGGTCGTCGGCGGTGTAGACCTGGATGATCATGCCCACCATCCGCCGGCCGTTGTTGACCTTGGAGGCCTCGAGGATCGGCAGGAACATCCCCGTCCTGGCGTGGGCGTACAGGTAGGTCGGCCCGGCCTGCCCGGGCTGGTGGAAGAGCTGGTGGTACATGGCCACGTTGCACGGCGGGAACGTGTCCGCGCCGCCCGGCTGGCGGATGACCGGCAGGTCGATGCCGAGGGCCGGGACGACCACCCGCGTGGCGACGGCCGGGCTGGCTGGCGAGCCGCTCGAGCTGGCGCTCGGGCTGGCCAGTGGCGGGAAGGACAGCAGCGCGCTGGGCTCCGGGCTGTCCGAGGGCTCGATCGCGACGGGATCCGAGGCCGTCGCGACGGCGTCCGCGGGGATCGTGTAGGTCAGTAGTCCAGCCGCGATGAGTGACACGCCGACGGCCGCCAGCAATGCGGGGAGGAGGCGGTCCCGGACATGATCGACGGCGGTGCGCATGGGGGCGCCATGCTAGCCGGTCAAGGGTGCCCCCGCCCCCGGGAGCTTCGTACTGGTACCCTCCCGCCATGTCGCCACGCGTCGCCGTCCTGCTCGGGTTGCTCGGCGGTGTCGCGGCGGCGGCACTGGTCCTGGGTGCCATCTTCGCCCTCGCGCCCGAGCCGGCCCGCCCGAGCTCGACAGCAGTCGCCAGCCAGTCGCCCTCGCCCGAGCCCTTGGCCTCCCCGGCGCCTCCGTCGCCGTCGCCCTCGCCCGAGCTCTCGCCCTCGCCCGTGCCGTCCGGGCCCGCCGCGGCGTTTGGCGTCGGTCTGCCGGCGCCGGACCTGCGGGTAACCCGGGTCGGTGGCGGGACGATCGATCTCGCTGAGCTCCGCGGCAAGCCGGTCTGGGTCAACTTCATGCAGACGACCTGTCCGCCGTGCATCGACGAGTTCCCGCTGATGAACGGCTTCGCCGAGCGCTACGCCAGCACCGGGCTGATCGTCGTCGCGGTCGACGTCAAGGAAGACGAATCGGTGGTCCTGGCGTTTGCGGAAGGGCTGAACGCGACCTTCCCGGTGGGGCTCGACGGCGATGGCACGGCCCAGCGAGCGTGGGGCGCGATCGCCCTGCCAGTCCACTTCTGGGTCGATGCCGGCGGGGTCGTCCGGTCGGGCGCCCTGGGCGGAATCGGCCCCGATCTGATGGCCAGCAGCCTCCAGAAGATTCTGCCCGGGACCACCGTCAGGCCGTGACCCTCCGGCCGGACCGGCCGCCGTCCCAGCTGCCGGCCATCGACGGGTGGCCCTTGGTCCGGCGCCGGCTGGTCGAGCTGGCGGCGGTCCCCGGACGGCTGCTCGTCGTGACCGACTTCGATGGGACGCTCGCGCCCATCGCCCTCGACCCGATGGCGGTCCGGATCGAGCCGCGCGGTCGGTTGGCCCTCCGTCATCTGGCCAGCCTCGCCGCGACGCAACCGGAGCGACTCAAGGTGGTCGTGCTCAGCGGCCGGACCGCGCACGACGTGGCGACGCGGGTCCGCGTGGGCGGGGTCGAATACCACGGGGATCATGGCATCCAGGCCGGCTACCTGCCCCGCGGGGTACCGGCCGAGCGGCTGGTGGCGAGCTCGGATCCGGCGCTCGCTCGACTGGTCGACGACGCCCGAGCGCTCGGCGTCGCGGTGGCGACCGCGCTCGGTCGGCCCGACTGGCTGTTCGTCGAGGACAAGGGCCCATCGGTCGCGTTCCACTTCCGGGCGGCCCGGGACCCGGCCGTCGCGGGGGGCCTGGTCGAGTCAGCGGTCGAGGCCGCCCTGGCCCGCCAGAAGGACCGCGATGGACAGTCGGTCTTTGCCCGGTTCGATGGCCGGCGGATCGTCGAGCTCCGTCCGGAGGGCGCGGGTGGCAAGGGCGCCACCCTGAGCCGCCTCCTCGCCGTGGGCGAATTCGACGCGGCCATCGTCCTGGGCGACGACCGCAGCGATGCCGAGGCGTTCGCCGTGCTCGCCGCCGCGCGCGCCGAGGGCCGCCTGGCGGCGAGCCTGGCGCTGGCGGTCCATGGCGCCGCCGAGACGCCGGCCGAGGTGGTGGCCGCCGCCGATCTGATGGTCGACGGGCCGCGTCAGGCGTCGCGTGCGCTGGCGACGCTGGCCCGGGCCATCGACGGCCCGTCACGGGCCAGGAGCCGGGACTAGGAGACGAGTGCCCTGGCGGCGTCCTCGACCACGCGCACGAGGGGGCCGGGGTAGAGCCCCAGCAGGACGGTCAGGATCGCGGTCCCGGCCAGGCCCAGTCGGAGCAGGCCGCTCTTCTCGACCGCGGGCACGTCCTTGCCCTCGCGCATGTACATGTAGACCACGACGCGCAGGTAGTAGAACGCAGCGACCGCGGCGTTGAGCACCAAGATGACCGCCAGGATCCCGGCCGGGCCGCCAGCCTCGACGGCGGCCAGGACCACGTAGGCCTTGGCCAGGAACCCGGCCGTCGGCGGGATGCCCGTCAGCGACAGCAGGAAGAGGGTCATCAGGAGCGCCAGGGCCGGCTCGCGCCGGCCCAGACCCGCGAACGTCTCGATCGCGCTCGACACGCCCCGCCGGCGCTGGAGCGCGGCGACCACGGCGAACGCGCCCAGGTTCATGAAGCTGTAGGCGGCGCCGTAGTAGAGCAGGCCCTCGAGCCCGGCAATGCTCGAGTGGGGGCTGGCCCAGGCGGCCAGTCCCACGAGCATGTAGCCGGTATGCGCGATCGACGAGTAGGCCAGCATGCGCTTGACGTTGTCCTGGCTGATCGCGACGAGGTTGCCGAGCGTCATGGTGACCGTGGCCAGGACCACGATGACCATCAGCCAGTCCTCGCGAAGCGGCCCCAGGGCGCCAACGAACAGGCGCAGGATGAGCGCAAACGCACCGATCTTGGGCCCGACCGACAGATAGCCGGTCACCGGGGTGGGCGAGCCCTGGTACGCGTCCGGGGTCCAGTAATGGAACGGCACGGCGGCGATCTTGAAGGCCACGCCGGTTGTCAGGAAGGCCAGGCCCATGGCCAGCCCCGCCGACAGCGGGGCGGTTCCGGCCACGATCTTGCCCAGCTCGGTCGCCACGACGTCAACCCGGGTCGAGCCGGTCAGGCCCCATATGAAGGCGAGGCCGAACAGGAAGATGGCTGAGCTGAACGAGCCCAACAGGAAGTACTTGATGGCACCCTCGGTCGACAACGCGTCGCGCTTGGCGAAGCCGGCCAGCAGATAGCCCGGCAGGACCATCAGCTCGAGACCCAGGAACAGCACCAGGAGGTCAGCCGCGGCCGAGATGAGGAGGGCCCCGCTCATGGCGAAGATGAGCACCGCCGCGAACTCGGCCAGGGGCAGGTCGCGCGCCGCGAGATAGTCCTTGGCGAAGACGATCGTCAACGCGACGACGGCCACGAAGAGCAGATCCAGGAATGTGGTCAGGGCGTCGAGCCGATAGGACCCTCCGAATGCCTCGCCCGGGGTCGCTCCGGTGATCAGGGTCACGATCGCCACCCCGGCCAGCCCGGCGAGGCTGATCGCAAGCGTCGCCCGGCGCGACCCCGGCACGATCAGGTCGACCACGATCAGCGCACCGGCGACGAGGACCGCCGCTACGAACGGCGCGATCGTGGTCAGGTCCTGGACGGTCATGGTCGGTGGGCTCCCTTACCGGACCAGCACGTGGAATGCGGCCACGGTGCCGCCCTGGACGCTCTCGAGGACGGTCGTCACCGACGTCTGGACCAGGTTCAGGATGAGACCGGGGAACAGTCCGAAGACGACGATCAGGGCCCCCAGCGGGGCGAGGGTGAGCAGCTCGACCGGACGGATGTCGGTCAGGTGGCCGCCCAGCCCCGTCAGGAACTCCGACAGCTCGCCGGTGAACAGCCGCTGGAACATCCACAGCAGGTACGCGGCGGCCAGGATCATGCACGAGGTCGCGACCGCGGCCACGTAGGGGTTGGCCGTGAAGGCGCCGACCAGGACGAGGAACTCGCCGACGAAGCCGGACAGGCCGGGCAGGCCCACGCTCGCGAACACGAAGAAGCCGAACGCCGCGGCATAGACCGGGGTCCGGCCCGCCAGGCCGCCGAGCTTGGCGATCGTCCGGTCGTGGGTTCGCTCGTAGATCACCCCGACCAGCAGGAACAGGGCCCCGGTGATCAGTCCGTGGTTGACCATCTGCAGGATCGCGCCCTGCATGCCCTGCTCCTGAAACACGAAGATCCCCAGGGTCACGAAGCCCATGTGGCTGACCGACGAATAGGCGATGAGCTTCTTGAGGTCCGGCTGGACCAGGGCCACGATCGCGCCGTAGATGATCGCGATGAGGCTGAGCACGATGATCCACGGCGCAAAGGTCCGGGCCGCATCCGGGAACAGCGGCAGCGCGAACCGGATGAAGCCGTAGGCGCCGAGCTTGAGCATGATCGCGGCGAGGATCACCGAGCCCGCCGTGGGAGCCTCGACGTGGGCATCCGGCAGCCAGGTGTGGAACGGGAACATCGGGACCTTGATGGCGAAGGCCAGGAAGAAGGCCAGGAAGGCGAACAGCTGGAGGCCGTTGGCGAAGCCGACGGTCCCGGCGAACGTCCGCAGCGACTCGAAGTCAAAGGCATTGGTCCACGAGCCAGTCGCGGCCTGGTAGGTGTAGGCGGTGGCCAGGATGGCGACCAGCATCAGGAGCGAGCCGACCAGCGTGTAGAGCACGAACTTGATGGTCGCGTAGATCCGGTTCGATCCGCCCCAGATCCCGATGATCAGGTACATCGGGACGAGGACGACCTCCCAGAACACGTAGAACAGGAACAGATCGAGGGCCACGAACACGCCGATCAGCCCGACCTCGAGGATGAGGAACGAGATCATGTATTCCTTGAGGCGCTCCTTGATCGGGCCGAACGAAGCCAGGATGCTGATCCACGACAGGGTCGTGGTCAGGACCACCAGGACCGCGCCCAGCCCGTCGACCCCGACCTTGTACTGGACTCCGAAGACGGGGATCCAGTCAACCCGCTCGACATACGAGAAGCCGCTCGCCAGGGGGTCGAACCCGATCAGCATCAGCAGCGACAGCCCGAACGACACGAAGGCCGCGCCCAGGGCGGTCCAGCGCACGGCGCGTTCGTTGCCCTTGGGGATGAACGCGATGATCAGCGCCCCCACGAGGGGGACGAACGTGACCAGGCTGAGCAGCGGCAGGCTCGACCCCTCGACGATCATCGGCCGCTCACGATCACGAGGTACGAGCCGGCCATCACGATGAGCCCGATGGCGATCCCCAGGGCGTAGTTCTGGACCCGTCCCGTCTGGACCCGGCGCAGACCCGTGCCGAGCCCGCGGGCGAGCGCCCCCAGCCCGTTGACGGTGCCGTCCACGATCGTTCGGTCGAACCACCAGCAGGCCGTCGCGATCCGCCCGCCGACCCGGATGAAGAGCAGGTCGTTGAGCTCGTCGAACCACCACTTGTTGAGGGACGCGCGGTACAGGAAGCGGGTCGCGGCGTTCGCCTCGGCGATGGCGGTGACCTGCTCCGGACGCGGCGCCCGACGCAGGCCGAGCAGCTCGACTCCGAAGAAGTGCCAGGCGACCAGGATGCCGACGGTGGCGATGCCGACGCTGGCCAGGATCAGCGCCCCGTCGATCCCGAACAGGCTGAACGCCGCCTCCGGATGGCCCGAGGCCGCGAGCGTCTCGGCAAAGACCGGCTCGAGCCAGGTGTGGATGAGGCTGTTCCCGAAGGGCAGACCCAGGACCAAGCCCAGGAAGATCGTGGGGATGGCCAGGATCACCAGGGGCACCGTCATCGACGGCGGCGACTCGTGGACCAGGGGCTCGATCTCGGGCGCGACATGGCTCGGGCCCCAGAAGGTCATGCCCATCAGCCGGAACATGTAGAAGGCGGTCATCCCGGCGACCACGAAACCGATCGCCCACACGACCAGGAAGCCGTTCTTGAACGCCTCGGCCAGGATCTCGTCCTTGCTGAAGAAGCCCGCCAGGGGTGGGATGCCCGCGATCGCCAGCGAGCCGATGAGCGTCGTCCAGTACGTGATCGGGATCCTTCGCCACAGGCCGCCCATCCGGCGCATGTCCTGCTCTTCGTGGACGGCGTGGATGACCGAGCCCGAATCGAGGAAGAGGAGGCCCTTGAAGAAGCCATGGGCCATCAGGTGGAAGATTGCGGCGGTCCACGCCCCGACTCCCAGCGCCGCGAACATGTAGCCGAGCTGGGACAGGGTCGAGTAGGCCAGCACGCGCTTGATGTCGGTCTGGGTGAAGGCGATCGAGGCGGCCAGGATCGCGGTGAAGATGCCGATCGCGGCGACCACGACCATCGCGCTCTGGGCGTGGCCGAAGATCGGGTTGGCCCGAGCCACCAGGTAGACCCCGGCGTTGACCATCGTCGCGGCGTGGATCAGGGCCGAGACCGGGGTGGGCCCCTCCATCGCGTCGGGCAGCCAGACGTGGAGCGGGAACTGGGCGCTCTTGCCGGCCGCCCCGCAGAACACCAGCAGGGCGATGGCCGTGATCGTGGGCTGGTCGAGCTCGCCGATCCGGGCCAGGACCTCCTGGACATTGAGCGTCCCGAGGCTGACGAAGATGAGCATGATCCCGAGGGCGAAGCCGACGTCACCCACCCGGTTGACGATGAATGCCTTCTTGCTGGCCAGCGCGGCGCTGCGTTTGCGGTACCAGAAGCCGATGAGCAGGTAGCTCGACAGACCGACCAGCTCCCAGGCCACGAAGATCACCAGGAAGTTGTCGGCAAGGACGAGCAGGAGCATCGAGAACATGAACAGGTTGAGGTAGGCAAAGAAGCGCCACGTGCCCGGGTCGTGGCTCATGTACCCGATCGAATAGATGTGGACGAGCATCCCGATCGTGGTCACCACGATGAGCAGGCAAGCCGTCAGCGCGTCGACGTGGAAGCCGGCCTCCACCACGAACTTGCCGGCCGGGATCCACTGCCACAGGCCGATCGAGTGGCCGTGCTCCCCGAACGGCTCGGCCCGGCCAAGGGCCGCGGCCGCGACGACCATCGCGGCCACCCAGCTGACGACCACGGCGCCGATCGGCAGCGCGCTCGCAGCATTGCGGCCGGAGCGGGCCTGCAGCCGCCGCCCGAACAGGGCGGTGAAGGCGAAACCGGCGAGGGGCAGCGTCGGAACGATCAGGATGAGGAGGTCGTAGGGCATCGGCTACTGCCGCATCGCGTCGTACTCGTCGACCAGCGGCGTCCGCCGGTTGCGGAAGATGGCGATCACGATGGCCAGCCCGACGGTCGCCTCGCCGGCCGCCACGGCGATCACGATCAGGGCAATGATCGATCCCTGCTCGCGCAGGAGCGGGTTGAACGCCCCGAAGGCGACGATCGCCAGGTTGACGGCGTTGAGCATCAGCTCGATTGACATGAGCATGCTGATCGCGTTGCGGCGGGCCAGGAAGCCGAACGTGCCGATGCAGAACAGCAGCGCCGACAGGATCAGGTAGGCGTCCAGCGAGTTGATCATCCGCGGTCGGTCGCTTCCCCCTGGTCGAGCTCGCGCTTGGCCAGGTAGATGCCACCGATCACGGCGGCCAGGAGCAGGACGCTGACGACCTCGAACGGCAGCACGAAATCCCGGAACAGGATCCGGGCCAGCTCCGCGGTCCCCACCTGGAGCCGTTCCGCCGCCGCCCCCCAGTCGGTGGCACCGATGACCAGGACCAGGATCAGCGCCAGGATCACGGCCAGGATCGCCGCCGGGACGGCCTGGGTCTGGAACACCAGCCGGACCGGGGCGGCCTTGGTCTGGGTGAGCATGATCGCGAACAGGACCAGGACGCTGATGGCGCCGATGTAGATGAGCACCTGAGCGCCGGCGATGAGCGGCGCGCCGAGGATCACGTAGATCCCGGCCAGCGCCCCGAAGCACACGATCATCGCCAGGCCGCAGCGGATGATGTCGCGCATCACCACGACCAGCAGGCCCGAGCCCAGGAGCAGCGCGGCGAAGGCCAGGAACAGGAGGTCGTTCCAGCTCAGCCCGATGAACGGGATCGTGTCCGGGATCGCCACCGCGCCCTCCTTCCTCGGCTACTCGTGGTGGGCGTGGCGGCCGCCCGCGCCACCGTGCCCATTCCCGCCATGGGCGCCGCCGTGCCCGTTGGGGCCGTTGGGACCGGCGGCGATCGACGGTGGCAGGACCGGCAGCAGCCGGCTCGGGTCGGGCAGGCGACCGGCGACCCGGGCTCGCTCCATCCAGTCCGCCTCGCGCCGGATGTAGGTCGCCTCGGTCTCCATGTCGACCGCGGCCAGGGCGATGAGGTCGATCATCGGCTCTTCCCGGCTGGTATGCGACAGCTCGAACTGATCGCTGTGGCGCAGGGCGTCATAGGGGCAGGCGTCGACGCAGATGCCGCACAGGATGCAGCGGCTCTCGTCGACCTCGTACTTCTCCAGGACCCGCGGCTTGGGCATCAGCGCCCCGGTCGGACAGGTCTCCGCGCAGCGCCCGCACGACACGCACGGCGTGTCGTTGAGGCTCATGTCGAGGGGTGTCGTCACCAGCGTGTCGAAGCCGATTCTCATGAAGTCGTAGCAGGCCGCGCCGACGACCTCGGAGCAGACCTGGGCGCAGCGGCCGCAGTCGATGCAGCGCGACGGCTCGCGCAGGATGAACGCGTGGCTGTCGTCCCGGATGTAGTCGTGGTTGACCCCGGTGAACCGGTTCTCGGTGACGCTCCGGTAGCCGGCGCCCTGGTGATACGCGGGCTCGAGCGTCTTGAGGGTGGTCCCGTACTCGATCCCGAGCCGGCGCAGGTCGCAGAAGCCGATCGCCTCGCAGGTGCACTGGAGACAGCGGGTCGACTCGGCCACGGCCTCGGCCGGCGTGTAGGGGATCTCGTACTCGACGTAGCTCTTGTTCCGGATCTCGGCGTCCATCGCCTTCATCCGGTAGCGAGGCTCCTTGACCTCGCTGGTGAAGGGCACGATCGACAGGAACTCGGGCTGCGGCTCGGCCAGGGTCTGGCGGGTCTTGATCGTCGACAGGTCGAGACCCTTGAGATAGGCGTCGGCGGCGTATGACGCCCGGCGGCCCTCCGCGATGGCCTGCACGACCGTCGCCGCGCCGATCCGGACGTCGCCCGTCCCGAACACGCCCGCTCGGTCGGTCTCGAAGGTGACCGCGTCGGCCTTCAGCCGGCGCTGCTTGGTGGGCTGGGGCCCCTCGGAGCCGGGCCCGATCCAGGACAGGTCGGGGCCCTGGCCGATGGCCAGCAGGACCCGATCGCAGTCGATCGTGAACTCGGTCCCGGGCATCGGCTCCGGCCGACGCCTTCCGGAGGCGTCCGCTTCGCCCAGCTTGTTGCGGATGAACTCGACCCCGGTCACCTTGCCGGCCTCATCGACGATGACCCGGGTGGGAGCGGCCTGGAAGATGGCCTGGACGCCTTCTTCGATGGCCTCGTGGACCTCGTTCGCGGCCGGCATGTCCTTCATGTCCCGGCGGTAGACCAAGGTCACCTCGCCGGCCCCCTGGCGGATCGACGTCCGCGAGCAGTCCATCGAGGTGAAGCCACCGCCGATGACCACGACCCGCTTGCCGGCGTGACCCGGGTAGGGCAGGCCGAGGGTCGCGGTCTGGAGGTACTCCAGCCCGTCGATCACGCCATCGGCATCCTCGTTGGGAACCCCCAGCTTGTTGGTGTCGTAGCAGCCGATCGCGACCAGGACCGCATCGAAGCCTTGGCCCTGCAGGTCGTCGAGGGTGAAGTCGCGCCCGAGACCCTGACCGCACACGATCTTGCCGCCGAGCCGCGTCACCGACTCGTACTCGGCCTCGAGGACCTCGACCTTGGGCAGACGATACTGGGGGATCCCGTAGCGGAGCATCCCGCCGGGCGCCGCGTCGCGCTCGAAGACGGTCACCTCGTGGCCGGCCAGGAGGAGGTAGTAGGCGGCGCTCATGCCGGCCGGACCGGAGCCGATGACGGCGGCCCGTCGGCCACTCCTGGCCTGGGGCTCGAAGGGCAGCGGCGGATCCAGTCCGTCATCGAGCATCGCCTTGAGGACCTGGTCGCCGGCGTAGCGGTGGCTGTCCCGGATGGCGATCGCCTCGTCGACCTCGTCGCGCCGGCAGTGCTCCTCGCAGGGCGCCGGGCAGACCCGGCCGAGCACGCTCGGGAAGGGGATCGTCCGCTTGAAGATCCGGGTCGACTCGCGCCAGTCGCCCTCGGCGTTCTGCTTGAGGAAGCCCGGGATGTCGATGTGGCTGGGGCACTTGTTCTGGCACGGCGGCAGGCAGTAGGCGTTGTGGTCGCTGAAGATCAGCTCGAGGTTGGTCGCCCGCAACCGGCGCAGCTCCTCGGTCTGGGTCTGGACCTTCATGTCCGGCTCGCACGCTCGCGAGCAGCTGATCGGCGGACACTCCTCCCCCTCGACCTCGACCACGCACATCCGGCACGCGCCAAAGCCGGGCAGCTTGGGTTCGTAGCACAGGGTCGGGATCTCGATCCCGTTGTCGCGACAGACCTCCAGGATGGTCTGCCCCGCGTGACCATCGACGACCCGGCCGTCGACCTCGATTCGGAAGCCGGGACTGGCCTGCGGCCGCTGCGGCGCCGGGGTCGTCAGGAGCCGTTCGGCAAGCGAATCCGGCTGGTCCTGGGGCTGGGCGTCGGGTCTGATGATCAGGTCGGTCATCGGGCGCCTCGTCAGGCCCGTCCGGCGAGGGCCACCGCGATCGGGTGACACACGCCCGCGGGGCAGGTGCTGCGGAGGAGGTGATCGTCCAGCTCGGGCCGGAAGTATCGCATCGCGCTGGTTGTCGGAAGCGTCGCGAGCCGCTCGTGGTCGCACAGGGCCGAGCCCACGATGTCGCTGGCCAGGTCGAGCGCCAGAGCGGCATCGCCCGGCCGGGGGGTCCCCGCGGCCATCCGATCGACGATCTCCGACAGGCGCCGCGTGCCGATCCGGCAGGGGATCGTCTTGCCGCAGGCCTGGTCGGCGCAGAACCGGGTCAACAGTCGGGCCAGATCGACGATGCAGGCTTGGTCGTCGGCGACCACGATGGAGCCCGAACCAATGTGGGCGTCGACGGCCCGAAGGGCGTCGTATTCGTAGGGCGTGTCGAGGAGGTCGGGTGGCAGGAAGCCCCCCGAAGGGCCGCCAACGAGAACGGCCTTGATCGGACGCTCGGGCTCGCTTCCGCGCCCACGAGCGTGGACGAGATCGACCAGGTCCCGCAGCTTCGTTCCGATTGGCACCTCGGCGATGCCCGCGCCGCCCGGTCCCCGGAGCTGGACCAGGATCGTCCCGGGGCTCGCCTTCGAGCCGATCGCGGCATACGCCTCAGCCCCGTGGTTCACGATCCAGGGGACCGCGGCCAGGGTCTGCACGTTGTGGACCAGCGTGGGGCGCCCGAAAAGTCCCTGCTCGGCTGGGTGCGGTGGACGTTGCTCGGGCTGCCCGCGCTTGCCCTCCAGCGCCTTGAGCAGGACGGTCTCCTCGCCCAACATGTAGGCGCCCTGAACGGGTCGGATCTCGATCCGCACCGGCCAGCCCGTCTCGACCGCGTCGGGGCCGATCAGGCCGGTCTCCTCGGCCGCGGAGATTGCTGCCTCGAGCGTCCGGATTGCCGCTTCGGCATCGGATCGAACTGCGATGAAGCCTTGGCGGGCGTCGATCGCATAGGCCGCCAGGGCCATCCCCTCGATCACCGCGAACGGGGCCCGCTCGAGGAGCGTGCGGTCGGTCTGGACGGCGGGATCCGCGCCATAGCCGTTGGCCACGACGTAGCGACGGGCCTCGGGAGCGCTGGCTGCGGCACGCCACTTGGTCCCGCTCGGGAAGCCCGCCCCGCCGCGACCGCGCAGGCCCGAGCCGGCCACGGCGGTCACGACCTGGCTCGGGGTCATCGCTCGGACTGCGGTCTTGAGCGCCTCGAAGGCCCCGGTCCGGATCGCGCTGTCGAGATCGGTGGGATCGCCGCCGTCAGTCGCGGGCAGGAGCACCCGCGGCCAGCTCGAAGGAGTCGCGAGCAGGTTTGTCACCGTTCGCCCGCCGGTGCGTCGTCGGCCGCGTCCGGTCGGGCGCCTCGCCCGCTGAGAGCGCCGTCGAGCGCGCCCAGGTAGGCCTCGTCCGCGCGCCCCGGCGCCGCCGCGGGAGCGCCGACCGCCAGGTGGTCGTAGTAGGTGGCCGTGCCGTAGAGCATGGCGTACCAGGCACCGGTCGACTGGCTCACCCGCTTGAGCGCCGCGACGGGAACGTAGCCGTACTCGGCCTGGATCGCGGCGAGGATCCCGAGGAGCTCCTTGGGATCGTGGTCGAAGCCCTCGAGGATTTCGTCGACGGCGTGCAGATCGATCCCGTGGAAGTGCTCATAAACCGGGTCGGGAACGGTCCGTCCGGCGCGCCGGAGGGCCGACTCCTCGCGCCGTTCGCCATAGGTCTCGGGCGGGCCCCAGTGGATCGCATAGCGGCCCTTGGTGTCGACGCCACCCATGTCGATGCACTCGACCGGGCAGGCCTGGGCGCATTGGAAGCAGGTCTCGCATTTGAGCGTCCCGTACTCGTCGTAGAGCAGCTGCAGACGCCCCCGGAACTTGGGCGGGATGCTGGCCGGGACCTCGGGATAGAGGTTGGTGACCTTGGGCTCGAAGAAGCGGCGCAGGGTCAGGGCCATGCCCCGAACCAGACCGAGTCCGGGCACGAAGCTCATCGGGTGGTCCTCATCGGATGCCGTCCACGACCAGGATGGCCAGGGCGGTCACGAACAGGTTGAGCAGCGAAGCGGGCAACAGCCACTTCCAGGCGAAGCCCATGAGCTGATCGATCCGGACCCGCGGCAACGTTCCGCGCATCCACACGAAGAGGAATACGAAGCCATACGTCTTGGTCAGGAACCAGAGCAGGCCCACGACCCAGTCGAAGCTGAGGAATGCGAACCCGACGAGCGCCGCCACGGCCACCAGGTTGAACAGGACGAAGCCGATGACCAGCGCCTGCCACAGCTTGACCTGGCTGTTGACGAGGTAGAAGGGCAGGCCCAGGACCAAGATTCCCAGCGGCGGGATGAGCGCCAGGGCGAACAGCAGGCCGATGCCCATGCCGCTCAGATCGGGCTGGGCCACGATCGGCCAGGGCCAGTCGAAGGGCGCGTTCCAGCCGCCCATGAAGAGGGCCACCGTCAGGCCCGAGACGATGAACACGTTGACGTACTCGGCGAAGAAGAAGAACCCGAAGCGCATACCCGAGTACTCGGTGGCGAACCCGGCCACGATCTCGGAGTCCGCCTCGGTCAGGTCGAACGGGGTCCGGTTCGCCTCAGCGGTCGCGGCGATGAAGAAGATCACGAAGGCCAGTGGCTGCCGGAAGACGTACCAGTCGAACAGGCTGCCGGACTGGTTGAGGGTGATCTGGTTGACGCTCAGGGTTCCCGACAGCAGGACGATCCCGACCACCGACAGGGTCAGCGGGATCTCGTAGCTCACGATCTGGGCCGCCGCCCGAAGCCCGCCCAGCAGCGAGTACTTGTTGAAGCTGGACCAGCCGGCCATCAGCAACCCGACCACGCCCAGCCCGCCCATGGCGAAGAAGTAGAGCAGCCCGATGTTGAGGTCCAGGCCGAACAGGCCGGGAGCGAACGGGACCACGACCAGGGTCATGACGCTGGCGACATAGACCACGATCGGGGCCCAGGTGAACACCAGCGGGTCGGCCCCGGTCGGGGTGAAGTCCTCTTTCATCAGGACCTTGAGCCCGTGGACCACCGACAGCAGCGAGCCATACGGCCCGACCCGGTCGGGACCGTAGCGCAGGTTCATCAGGGCGATGACCTTCATCTCCATGTAGATGATCAGGAAGGCCGTCGGGACGGTCATCAGCAGGATGATGGTTGCGGCCACGACGAAGCGGACGAGCGGCACGTTGTCGCCCAGGAAGGTCAGGACCACCGGTCCGACGATGACCACGGCTGCGGTCAGGCCGGCGGCCAGGACGAGCAGCAGGGGCACGGCCGTGAACACGATCTTGCCCGGCAGGGTCAGGCGGCCGAACGTCCGACTGAGCATCGCCATCTACTTGTCGACGCCCCCCATGATCGGATCGAGCGAGGCCATGATCGCCATCGTGTCGGCGATGAGATTGCCCGGGGTCAGCAGCCCGACCGCCTGGAGGTGGACGAAGCTGGGGTCATGGATCCGCATCCTGAAGGGCTGGTCGGTTCCGTCACTGATGGCGTACGTGGCGTACTGCCCGCGAGGACCCTCGACCGCGGCGTAGGCCCGGCCGGGCCGGGGCCGCATCAGCCGGGGCAGCTTGGCCATGATCGGCCCGTCGGGCATCTCGTTGAGGCACTGGTCGATGATCCGCAGGCTCTGCTTGATCTCATCGAGACGAACCAGGTAGCGCGCGAGGCAATCGCCTTCCTGGCGGGTCGGGACATCGAAGTCGAGCTCGGGATAGATGCTGTAGGGGTGCGACCGGCGCATGTCCAGGGGAACCCCGGAGGCCCGGATGTTGGGTCCGGTCATGCACATCCGGAAGGCGGTTTCGCGATCGAGCGTGCCCAGGCCGCGCATGCGCCGGACGAAGATCTCGTTCTGATTGAGTAGGGTCTGGTTGGCCTCGATCTGCTCGGTGGCCTTGCTCATCCAGGTCCCCAGCCGGCTCATGAACTCGTGATTGAGATCGCCGTTGACGCCGCCGATCCGGAAGTAATTGAAGAGCATCCGTTGACCGGTGAGCGCGGCCAGCAGCTCGACGATGTCGTCGCGCTCGATGAAGCTCCACAGGATCGGCGTCAGCCCGCCGAGGTCGAGCGCCATCCAGCCCATGAACAGGGCGTGACTGGCGACCCGGTTGAGCTCACCCGACAGGACCCGGATGTATTCGGCGCGGCGCGGGACCTCGACGTCCATGAGCTTCTCGAAGGCCATCACCGGGGCCCATTCGTTGAACAGCGCGCTGACGTACTCGAGCGGATCGGTGTAGGCGATGGTGTGGTGGTAGTCGGCGTTCTCGCACAGCTTCTCCACGCCGCGATGGAGGTAGCCCAGGACCGGGTCAAGGTCGACCACGCGCTCGCCCTCGAGCTTGAGCACGACCCGCAGGACGCCGTGGGTGGAGGGATGCTGCGGCCCCATGTTGACGAACAGCTCGCCGTCGCCGAGGGTGTAGAACTCGGCCTCGCGCTCGGTCCGAGGCGGATATGGCGGGATCGGCTCGAAGACGCCGATCTGCTCCTCGAGCATGACCCGCGGATCGTCCGTGGACGGGACCCGGATGGTCGTCACCGCCGCTGCCTCAGCTCGACCTGGTCCGCCGGACACGATCGTCCGGGGTCGCGTCGACCGGCTCGTGGGTGCGTTCCATGTGGCGGACGCCGCCGCCCGGGGAGCGGGCCGCATCGTCGGGCAGGTAGAAGTCCTTGCGCAACGGGAAGCTGGTGTAGTCGGCCGGCATATAGATCCGGCGCAGGTCGCGGTTGCCTTCGAACGCGATTCCGAACATGTCGTAGGCCTCGCGCTCCTGCCACTCGGCGCCCTTCCACAGGAAGGTGACCGAGGGGACCCGCGGATCGTCGCGGGACAGGCCGTCCGCGACCACTCGCAGCCAGTCCGGGCTGGTCGGGCTCCACAGGTGATAGACCGCCTGCATCGTGGTCCCGGTGTCGACGCCGCACAGGTCCATCAGGGCCTCGAACCCGAAGTCGGGCTCGTCATGAAGCGCCCGCATGACCTCGGGCAGGTCGCCCGGCGCGACCCGGATCTCGGTCTCGTCGTGGCGCTGGCGAACGGGCCCCAGCAGCCACTGTCCGAAGCGGGCTTCGAGGCGGCGCCGGAGGGATCGGTCCACCGGGCTCAGACTCCGTCCGGGACGGTCGGCCCGATGGCGCGCTCCGGCCAGTGGCCGCGGCGCTCGAGCACGAGCTGCTGGAGCTTCATCATCCCGTAGATGAGGCCCTCCGGCCGGGGCGGACAGCCCGGCACGTAGACGTCCACGGGCATCACCCGGTCGATCCCCTGGATCGTCGAGTAGCTCCGCTTGTAGCGTCCGCCCGAGCAGGTGCAGTCCCCCATCGCGACGCACCACTTGGGTTCGGGCATCTGTTCCCACAGGCGGACGAGCGGGCCGGCCATCTTGGTCGTCAGCGTGCCGGCCACGATCAGGACGTCGGCCTGGCGCGGGCTGGCCCGGAACGGGAACATGCCCCAGCGATCCATGTCGTTCTTGGACGTCGCCGCCGACATCATCTCGATGGCACAGCAGGCCAGGCCCGACAGGAGCGGCCAGAGGCTGTTCGCCCGGATCAGGTCGAGCACGACGTCGGCCTTGGTCGGGATGACCTCGAGGGCACCCCAGCGAGCGTCGTCGTGACGGCCGGCGTCGCTGGCTGCGTACTCGCGCAGATGAGCGGCGTCGGACGTGCCCGCGGCGCTGTACGCGGCCGGCTCGGCCGATTGCCAGAGCGTGTTCGGGACCACGATCGGGGCCATCGGGTCGCGATCGCCGGCGACCGTGAGCGAGCGCTCGTCGGTCGGCTCGGCGGCTTCCACGCCGGCCGGCCCGGTCGCGCCCTCGGGCGTCAGCGCCATGTCAGGACACCCTTGCGCCAGGCGTAGGCCAACCCCAGCAGGAGGATCCCGACGAACACGAGCATGCTCACCAGGCCGCCCAGGAGCAGGTCCCGGAAGACGATCGCCCAGAGGTAGATGAAGATCACCTCGATGTCGAACGCCACGAACAGCAGGGCGTAGATGTAGAACGACAGGCCGAATCGACCGTGGGTATCGCCGTACGTGTCAATGCCCGACTCGTAGGGCAGGCCCTTGTGGCCGTCGCCACGGTTTCGATGGGAGATGAGCCAGGCCGCGCCGATGGTCACGATGACGAACGAGACGCCGGCGAAGGCGAACCCGACGACGTACCAGATCCCGGTCAATCCAACCTCACAGCGGACCCACCCCGGATGCTCTCGCGCCAGGGCGGCGGTTCCATCGTGGCGAGTGGCGTCCGTGCGGCACGGACCGTTCGCGGGAGCGCATGCTCCGCCTCGACATTCTATCAGCGGACGACCGGGTCAGGCGTCGGCGGGAACGGCGGCGGGCGTGCTGCGACGCGGCGTCAGCAGGGTCGGAAGTGCCGGGGCGGCAGCTCGCGCCGAGCGCGCGTAGCAGGATGCGAGTTTACCACCCCGGCGCGCGCCAGACTGCGCTTCGACCTGAGCCCGGGCAATAGGGCGAATGCCGTACCGTGGCCACGATCTAGGCGGGCAGCCGGAAGCGCAACCCGATGAGCGGCGGATCGGGGGCGAGGCCACGACCGAGCAGGCTCACCCGGAAGCCACCCATGGCCCGCGGGTCGAGCAGCCGGGCAACGCTCGAGCGGACCGCCAGCCACTCCTCGAGGGTGGTGTCCGGATCGGAGCGGATCGCCTCGAGCAGCTCGTCCATGCCGGCCCCGACCAGGAACTCGGCCTGGGTGGTCAGCCCGAGGGGCGTCAGCCCGGCCGCTCGGGCCGCCCGCTCGAGGGCGCTGAAGTCCACGTGCGCGGTCAGGTCCTGGCGGCCGACGGCGACGGTCCAGTCGTCGTGGGCCCGATGGGCGCTGTACGCCAGGAGCGTGCCCGCGCCCCGCGCGGGCCCATACAGCTCGCCCGCGAGGTGGCCGTAGTCGACGATCAGAACCGCGCCGCGGGCCAGCCCCTGGGCCACCTCGCCCAGCCACCCGTCGAGCTCGAGGCAGACCTCCGCCCGGGCGCCGTCGGCCAGGACGATCCCGTCCGCCGCAAACCGCGCCGCGAGGGCCGGGCTGGACGGCTCACCGGCCCGCTCGACGAAACCACTCTCGTCCCAGTCGACGAAGAGCTCCTCCAGCTGACCGCCGCGTCGACCCACGACGCGATGGACCGGCAGCGCGTCGACGAACTCGTTCGCCAGGACCGCGCCAACCTCCTCGGCGCCGGCCTCGAGCTCGAGGACCGAACCGGACCCGGCGGCCTCGATCCGCCTGACGAGCTCCTCGCGCCGGAACGCGTTGAGCTCGACCGGCGCGTAACGCAGAGCCGCCGCCAGCCCTGGCGACCCGGCGACCCGGCCAAGCTGGCCGCGACCGGCGAGGGCGTCGAGAATCGCCGCCGCGAGCGCCCCCGACCCGGCGCCGTACTCGCGCAGCACGAAGCGCGCCGGCCGATCCAGCCGCCGCCAGATCTCGTCGAGCTGGCGGGCGATCGCGGCGCCAAAGATCGGATGGGTCTCCGGCGCCGTCAGGAAGTCGCCGGCCCGGCCGGGACGCTCGGTCGCGCCGCGGTAGTAGCCCAGCCCGGGTTCGTACAGGGCCAGCTCCATGAACCGGGCAAAGGTGATCGGGCCGTCGGCCTCGATCTCGGCCCGGATCCGCTCGACGAGCGCGGGTTCGCCGGCCGTCGGCAGCGGCGCCGGTGCCGGCCCGCGCCCGAAGGCCGCCTCGAGGTCCATCGAAGCTCAGCGACCGCCGGCGATCAGCCGGACGCCGGGCCCGACCAGGGTGTGGCCGCCGAGCACGATCGGGATCGGGCCATCGGCCGCCGCCGCCGTCAGCTCGGCCAGCCACGGATCGGCAACCGCATTCGCCCCGAGCAGGTCGGACGCGTAGCGCGACTCGGCCGCGGGCCAGCCGGCTTCGTCGCCCCCGAGCCGGTGAGCGAGCAGGACCCGGCTGTCGACGAGGGCCGCATCGCCGAGCTCGGCCAGGCGCTCGCCCAGGGCGGCCGGGCCGTCCCGATCGAGGAGGGCGCCGAGCACGGACCGGGGCGGCCGGGGCGGCCGGGCGGGGTCGGCCGCGCCGCGGGTCGGTGGCCCAACGGCCAGCTCCGACGCGGCCCGGAGTCCGCGCTCCTCGACCAGCCCACGCACCCGGCAGCGGGCGTGGCGCTCGAGCCAGCCGAGCGTCGCCGCCGACGTTCGCCCGGCGATGACCAGCTCACGGCGCGGGTCGGCCATGACCCCACGGACGCCGTCGAGGGCGGCCCGAATACGATTCGTGACGGCATCGACCAGGTCGGCCCGGGGCGGCCGAGCGTCGGCTCGACGTGCCCGGCGGGCCCGGTTGGTCGTCGCCCGGTACTCGTCGACCAGGACGACGTCGAGCGGCGAATCGAGGTCGACCGCGAGCCGCCAGCGAGAACGGAGGTCGGCCACCGCGACCCCGGCGACCTCGGCCAGCCAACGCGGCAGGGCGTTGTCGCCCGGCAGCTCGGCCGGCACACGATTCAGGGTTGTCCCCGCGGCTGCCGAGACGGCCACGATGTCCGCCGAGAAGCGGTTGTTGGCGAGGGCGACGAGTCCCGGTCCGGCGGCCGCCGCGACGAACGCGCGCCGGTCTGCGCCGGTGGCCAGGGCCAGTGCCCCAGATCCGAGCAGGACCAGTCCCCGATTCGGCGCGAGACGCGCCCGGATCGTTGCCAACCTGGCTCCGAAGGGCTGAGCGTCGCGCGATCCGGAGATCCGTGCCGTGGCTGCCCCCGCGGCCAGGAAGCCGGTCACGTGGCCCTCGGCCACGGCCAGGCGCGCGGCCGCGAGCCGGCGCTCGAGCGGTCCCGAATCCGGACCGGCCAGGCGGTGGAGGATGATGACGTCGACGGTGGCCACCGAGCGAGTCTAGCGACGGCGACCGGCGAGCACGGCGGGAGGGCCGGCCTTCGATGACGAGCGCACGGCGGGCCCGGGCCTATGTCGGCCTGGGATCCAACCTGGGCGATGCCGCGGCCACGCTCGCCGCCGCGGTCCACGCCCTGGCGGCGCTGCCGGGAGTTCGGGTTCGCGGCGTGTCGCGGCTGTACGCCACCGCGCCGGTGGGCGTCACCGACCAACCCGAGTTCCGCAACGCGGCGGTCGCCCTCGACGCGCCGTCCGGGCCCGACCCGGCAGTCGGCGCGACCGCGCTGCTGATCGCCCTCAAGAGCCTCGAAGCGGCCTTCGGACGCAGAGCCCGCGGCCATTGGGGCCCACGCGAGCTCGACCTCGACCTGCTCATCTTCGGGCGGGCCGAGCTGGCGATCGATCGACCGCCGGGCGGCCGCTCGATCGACGCCCCGACCGACCCGGCCAAGGCCGGCCGACTCCTCGTGGTGCCCCATCCGGAGGCCCGGACCCGGCTGTTCGTGCTGGCGCCGCTGGCCGACCTGGCGCCCGGCCTGGTGCCGCCGGGTTGGGGCGAGAGCGTGGCCTCGGCTCGTCGCCGACGGGAGCAGGCCGAGGGCTCCGCCGCGGCTCGGCCGATCGGCGAATGGAATCCCGCCGCCGGAAGGTGGGCCCCCTAGAGTCGGACGGCCGGCGGCCGGCTCCGGTCGAACATCGCCACGGTATCCACAAAGCGCACCTGCTTCGACTGGTAGCCCATGACCAGCGAGTGCGTCCGTGCCCCGCCACCGAAGAAGCGCAGCCCATGGAGGAGGTCGCCGCTGGTCACGCCGGTCGCGGCGAAGACCAGGTTCTCGCCGGAGGCCAGGTCCTCGGTCCGGTAGACCCGGCCCTCGTCGTCGTCATTGCCCATCTGGCGCGCCCGCTGCCGCTCCTCGTCGTTGCGGAACCGGAAGCGCGCCTGGATCTCGCCGCCGAGGCAGCGCAGCGCCGCCGCCGTGATGACGCCCTCGGGCGCCCCGCCGATGCCCATCACGGCGTGCACGCCGGTGCCCGAGACGGCGCACGAGATCGCCGCCGACAGGTCGCCGTCCGTGATCAGCTTGATCCGCGCGCCTGCCGCCCGGACCTCCGCGATCAGCGCCTCATGGCGGGGTCGCTCGAGGATCACCACGGTGATGTCGCCGACGTTGCGGCCAAGCGCCTCGGCGATCCGGTGAAGGTTGTCGGTCGGGGTCGACGCGATGTCGACATGGCCGGCCGCGACCGGCCCGACGCACAGCTTCTCGAGATAGGTGTCCGGCGCGTGGAGCAGCCCGCCCCGCTCGGACGCGGCGAGGACCGTGATCGCGCCGGCCTGGCCGTGGGCGACCAGGTTGGTGCCTTCGAGCGGATCGACCGCGATGTCGATCTCCGGGATCGCGCGCCGGTCGTGGTCGGCTTGGCGGCCGACCTGCTCGCCGATGTACAGCATCGGCGCCTTGTCGCGCTCGCCCTCGCCGATGACGATCGTGCCGGCCATGTCGATCTCGTCCATCGTCCGACGCATCGCCTCGACCGCGGCACGGTCGGCGCCGTGCCCGTCGCCCCGACCCATGTAGCGGGCCGAGGCGATCGCGGCCGCCTCGGTGACTCGAACCATCTCCAGCGCGAGAAGCTGTTCCACGGGGCCCTCCTGGTCGGCGGCGCTGTCGTTCGAGCTCGGGATCAGTGGCGAAAGTGACGCTGGCCGGTGAAGACCATGGCCAGGTGGTGGCGGTTGGCGACCTCGATCGCCATCTCGTCGCGGATCGAGCCGCCAGGCTGGATGATCGCCGTCACCCCGGCGTTGGCAGCCATGGCGATCCCATCCGGAAAGGGGAAGTAGGCGTCGCTGGCCATGACGCTCATCCGGGCGCGATCGCCGGCGCGGCGAACGGCGATCTCGACCGAAACCTGGCGGCTCGCCTGACCGGCTCCGATCCCGACCGTGGCGGCGCTCTTGGCCAGCACGATCGCGTTCGAGCGGACGTGCCGGACGGTCCGCCAGCCGAAGAGCAGATCGGTCAGCTCCTCGAGGGTCGGGCGCCGTTTGGTCACGACCTGGAGCTGGCCGGCCTCGTGCCCCAGCGCGTCCTGGGTCTCGACCAGCAGTCCGCCACCAACCCGCTTGAAGTCGAGGTTGGCGATTCCGTAGTCGCGCATGCCCTCCGACGGGTCGGCCGGCACGGCCAGGATCTCGAGGCCGGTCTTGGCCCGCAGGATGCCCAGCGCGGACTCGCTGTATCCCGGCGCCACGACGGCCTCGTAGGAGTTGGCGGCAATCTCCCGGGCGGTGGCCCCGTCGAGCTCGCGGTTCACCCCGACGATGCCGCCGAAGGCTGCCACCGAGTCCGTCTCGAGGGCCTTGCGATAGGCCTCCACGAGCTCGTCGTTGGAGGCCATCCCGACCGGATCGGTGTGCTTGACGATGGCCACGGTGGGCGCGGTGAAGTCCTTGGCCATCCGGTAGGCGGCATCAAGATCGAGCAGGTTGTTGAAGCTGGGCAGCGAGCCCTGGAGCTGCTCGGCATCGGCCAGCGTGCCCGAGCGGTGGGTCGTCTCGCGATAGAACGCCGCCCGCTGATGGGGGTTCTCGCCGTAACGCAGGTCCTCGACCTTCTCGAGAACCATCGCCAGGCGGCTCGGGAAGGTCGTCCCCGAGACCTGGTTGATGTAGGCCGCGATCTCGGCGTGATAGGCGGCCACGATCCCGAAGGCCTCGGCGGCGAGCTGCTGGCGGAGCTCAGCCGAGATCGAGCCGAGCTCCTTGAGCTCGCGCACGAGCCGGCCGTAGTGACGCGGGTCGGCCACCGCCGCAACGCCGGCGTAGTTGCGCGCGGCGGCGCCGAGCAGGGCCGCTCCGCCGACGTCGATCATCTCGATGGCCTCGTGCAGGGCGACCGATCTCGGGCCGACCTGGGGCGAGAACGGCTTGACGTTGACCACGACGATGTCGATCAGGACGAGGCCGTGCTCGGTCAGCTCCGCGAGCTGGGCGGGGACGTCCCGGCGGGCGAGGATCCCGGCGTAGACGGCTGGGTGGAAGGTCTTGACCTGGCCGCCGGCGAGGGCCGGCACCGCAGTCAGCTCGGAGACAGAGCCGACCTGGATCCCGTCCGAGGCGAGGTGCTCGCGGGTTCCGTCGGTGGCGTACATCTCGACATCGAGCGTCGCCAGGTCACGCGCGAGCGCGGACACGCCGTCGCGGTTCGCGACCGAGAGCAGGGCACGCACCCGAGGTCCACCTCCTGATCCGGTCGACGACGCGCCTCACCTGACGCCCCGGGCCGAGGGCGCCCGTCATCGGCCCGAGTATACCGCCCGTCATGCCATACTCGGCCTCCCAAAGCGCCCCACGACCCTCTGAATCTGGAGCCCGTCGGTGACCAAGCCGCCCTGGGAATACCTCTTCGAGCAGTTCTCGCGGGTCAAGTTCCCGGACCTGTTTCCGGCGACCTGGATCGCCTCGTTGGCCCTGCTGGTCGTCCTCGTCGTGCTCTACAACCTACGGACCCGGGCCTTCCGCCGGCACCAGCCCTATCTCGAGATGTGGGAATGGCTGCTGTGGACGGGGCTGATCCTGTTCAGCCTGCTGCTGGTGTTCAGCCTGTTCGTGTGGGACTTCCTGTTCGTGCTGGTCACGATGATCGGCGGGGCGGCGATTCTCATCTGGATCCGCTTCGTCAGGTTCCCACCGATCTTCGAGATGTACGAGCGCAAGCTGGCTCGCGAGCGTTACTTCACCCGGACCAAGTTCGCCCATCCGGAGTCGACCATCCGCACCAAGACGGCGCGGGGTGCCCGGACGGGTCGCCCGGCCAAGTCCACCAAGCGTCGTCGGCGACGCTGATCCCGCGCGAAGTCGCGAGCATGGACATCCGGCGCTTCGGCTACGGGCACCGGCGGCCGGCCGGTCCGGACGGCACGAGCGGTGTCCAGGCGGCGGTCATCCATTCCGACGCCCGCGCGACCGTGTCGGAGCTAGCGTTCACGCGCAAGGCGATCCTCGAGCCCCACTCCAGTCCCAACACGACCTGGTTCCTGGTCATCGAGGGTGGTGGCTTCGTCCTGGTCGGCGACGAGACCGCCCGGGTATTTGCCGGCCAGGCCGTGCACTGGCCGGCCGGGGTCGTTCATGGTGCGTCGACGGACGTATCCGAGATGCGGGCGATCGTGGTCGAGCTGGCGGGTCCCGACGACCACGCCTTGCGGGGCGTGCTCGAGGGCGTCGCCCTGCCGCTCCCTGCCGGTCCGGTGGCCAAGGCTGAGGGCGCCCTGGCCGACGACCGGTCCGTGGTCTACGACCCCGCGCATGGCGAGCCACTCTAGGCCCGACCTCACGCGGGCGGTCGGCGGGCTCCCGTCAGCTCCGCCCGCGTTCCGCCGCCGGCTCACCGGCGAGCACCGCCCCGAGCTGGCCCAGGATCCTTGCGGTCGCGCCCCAGACCAGCAGCTCGGTGCCATCCGCGGCCCTGACCGGATAGGCCCCGTAGCGCAGCGGCCAATCGCGGACGGTTCGCTCGACGATCCGGATCGGGGCGTCCGGCAGAAAGCCGGACAGGGGCGCCTCGATGATCCGGGCGACCTCGACCGGGGAGGGCTCCAGGACGGGCGGCCGCTCGGCGATCGCCAGGATCGGCACCAGCGCGAAGAGACTGACCGGGATCCACACCTCGTCGAGCCGGCCGACGATCGTCAGCCCGGCCGCCACAGGGTCGAGGCCCACCTCCTCGGTCGCCTCGCGCAGGGCGGTGGCGACGATGTCCGCGTCACCGGGCTCGACCTTGCCGCCGGGAAAGCTGACCTCGCCCGAGTGGAGCCCGTCATAGGTCGGGCGTTCGGTCAGGATCACCCGGGCGGACCCGTCGGCGCCGGGCACGATCAGGACGAGGACGGCCGCCGGTCGGTCGGTGGCCGGCACCCGCGCGGCGAAGGAGCGGGCCCGGCCGTCGGTCAGCAGCGGGGTCAGCTCGGACGGACCGCCGGGCAGCGGGTCGGGCAACGAGCCCAGCCGCTCGCGCGCCGTCTCGATCCGCATCGCTGGCGGTCGGAAGGTCGAGCGGACCCGCGGGCGGGTCAGTTGACCAGCTCGTCACCCTCTCGCCGCGGCGGCGCCTCGGTGTCGGGCAGATCGAGGATCGAGGTCGCGCCCTTCTGCTTGCGGCCCCGGTCGCCACTGGCGGCCCGCGCATCGCGCCGCTCGGAGGCCTCGACGGCGACGGACGCACCGTCGCTCGAGAAGACCAGCGTGCCGCCGACGGGGTCCGCGTCGACCAGGATCGTGTCACCGGGCTTGAACTGGCCCTGGAGGAGCGCCCGCGCGAGCGGGTTCTCGACCAGCCGCTGGATCGTCCGCTTGAGCGGCCGGGCCCCGAAGGAGGGGTCATGGCCCTCCCGGGCGATGAGCGCCTGGGCGGCCGGCGTCACCTCGAGGACGAGGTCCTGCGACGCGAGGCGGCGGGCGAGATCGGCCAGGAGCAGATGGACGATGGCCGCCAGCTCGGCCGGGGTCAGCGCGTGGAAGACGATGATCTCGTCGATCCGGTTGAGGAACTCAGGTCGGAACTGGAGCCGGAGCGCCTCGGCCAGCTGGGTCTTCATCGCTTCGTACGCCGAGTCGCGCTCGGCCCCGGCCAGTCCGGAGGCGTCCGCGATGGCGTTGCTGCCGACGTTGCTGGTCATGATCACGACGGTGTTCTTGAAGTTGACCGTGCGCCCCTGGCCGTCGGTCAGCCGGCCGTCATCGAGGACCTGGAGGAGGACGTTGAAGACGTCCGGGTGGGCCTTCTCGATCTCGTCGAGGAGGACGACCTGGTACGGTCGCCGCCGGACGGCTTCGGTCAGCTGGCCGCCCTCTTCGTAGCCGACATAGCCGGGTGGCGCCCCGACCAGGCGCGAGACCGAGTGCTTCTCCATGTACTCGCTCATGTCGATGCGGACCATCGCCCCCTCGTCGTCGAACAGAAACTCGGCCAGGGCCCGAGCCAGCTCGGTCTTGCCCACGCCGGTCGGTCCCACGAACATGAACGAGCCGATCGGGCGACGCGGATCGCGCAGTCCGGCGCGCGCTCGCCGCACAGCGTCGGCCACGGCCTGGATCGCCTCGTCCTGGCCGACCACCCGCTCGTGGAGGCGCTCCTCCATGTGGACGAGCTTGTGCGTCTCGCCCTCCATCAGCTTGGTGACCGGGATCCCGGTCCAGGAGGCGACGATCTCGGCGATGTCGTCCGCGGTGACTTCCTCCTTGAGCAGCGCGCCCGGTCCCTGGAGCGCCGCCAGCGCCGCCTCCTGCTCCTTGAGTCGGGTCTGAAGCTCGGGCAGGCGGCCGTATTTGAGCTCGGCGGCCTTGGCCAGGTCCGCCTCACGTTCGGCCTGCTCGATCCGGGTCTGGATGGTCTCCAGCTCCGACTTCGTGGCCCGGATCGCGCTGATGGCGGCCTTCTCGGCCTCCCAGCGCTGCTTGAGCGCATTGGCTTCCTCGTTGATCTCGGCCAGCTCGCGCTCGAGGGCCTCCAGGCGAGCCTTGGCGGCCGCGTCCTTCTCCTTCTTGAGCGCTTCGCGCTCGATCTCGAGCTGGATCCGGCGGCGCTCGAGCTCATCGAGCTCGGTCGGCATCGAATCGAGCTCCATCCGGAGGCGGCTGGCCGCCTCGTCGACGAGGTCGATGGCCTTGTCCGGCAGGAAGCGCTCGGTGATGTAGCGGTCCGACAAGGTAGCCGCGGCGACCAGCGCCGAGTCGGTGATTCGGACACCGTGGTGGTTCTCGTAGCGCTCGCGCAGGCCGCGCAGGATCGAGATCGTCTGCTCGACGGTGGGCGGCTCGACCATCACCGGCTGGAAGCGGCGCTCGAGGGCGGCATCCTTTTCGATGTACTTGCGGTACTCGTCGAGGGTGGTCGCTCCGATGGTGTGCAGCTCGCCCCGGGCCAGCATCGGCTTGAGCAGGTTCGAGGCGTCCATGGCGCCCTCGGCCGCACCGGCCCCCACGACGGTATGGAGCTCGTCGATGAACAGGATGACCTGGCCCTCGCTGTCCTTGATCTCCTTGAGGACGGCCTTGAGGCGTTCTTCGAACTCGCCCCGGAACTTGGCCCCGGCGATCAGCGCACCCAGATCGAGGGCGATGACCCGCTTGTCCTTGAGCCCTTCGGGCACGTCGCCGCGGACGATCCGCTGAGCGAGGCCCTCGACGATGGCGGTCTTCCCGACGCCGGGCTCGCCGATCAGAACCGGGTTGTTCTTGGTCCGCCGACTGAGGACCTGGATGACCCGACGGACCTCCTCGTCGCGGCCGATGACCGGGTCGAGCTTGCCGGCGCGTGCCTCCGCGGTGAGGTCGCGGCCGTACTTCTCGAGCGCCTGGTAGGTGCCTTCCGGGTTCTGGGAGGTGACCCGCTGGCCGCCGCGGACGCCCTGGAGCGCCTCGAGGATCTTCTCGCGACTGGCGCCGTGTCGCTCCAGCAAGGCCTGCGCCTCGCCACCGACATCGACGACTCCCAGGAGCAGATGCTCGGTCGAGACGTACTCGTCGCCGAGCCGGCGCGCCTCCTCCTCCGCGCGCTCGATGACCCGCTTGGCGCGCGGGTCGAGGGTCAGCGAGCCGCCTTCGATTCGGGCCCGCCGGGAGAGGATCCCGGCCAGTTCGGACCGGAAGGCGGGCAGGTCGACGCCCAGTCGCCGAAGGGTCTCTGCGGGCACGCCGTCATCGGGTTCGACCAGCGCCGCGAGCACGTGTTCCGCATCGAGGATGGGGCTATGGAGGCCCTCCGCCAGCTTCTGGGCGGCGACGATCGCCTCCTGGGCCTTCTGGGTGAATCGGTCGAGCTGCATGGCGTGCCTCGGGATGCGTCGACGGAGTGCCTAGCCGATGGTAGACCCCTGACAATATTGTTGGTAGGTGGGCTGAGCCCGGGTCAATCGAGGCCCTGGCGCGGATCGGGCTGATCCACCAGCTCCACCAGTCGCTGGGCCGCCGCGCGGGCCTCCTTGGACAGGTTTGTGGGCAGGATCACCTTGACCCTGACCAGCAGGTCGCCGGTCGCGGGCTCGCCCGGCTTGGGCTTGAGCCGGGGCATGCCCTGGCCCTTGAGCCGGAAGGTCCGGCCGGGCTGGGTGCCCTCCGGGATCTTCAGACGCACCCGGCCCTTGAGGGTCTTGACCGTCACCTCGGCGCCGAGGAGCGCCTCGCCCAGGGTGATCGGCACCTCGCGAGTGAGGTCGGCCCCGATCCGGGTGTAGACCGGATGGGGTTTGACCCGGATCACCAGGTACAGGTCGGCCGGGTGGTCCGGATCGCCACCGCCCCGGCCCTTCAGCCGGATGCGGCTGCCCGTCTCGACTCCCCGCGGGACCGTCACCTCGAGACGCTTGCCGTCGACGGAGATCAGCCGCTTGGTGCCGTGAAAGGCCTCCTCGAGGGTGACCTCGACCTCGGCCTCGACACTCGGGGTCCGGGCCGGGCTCCGAGTCTGCCTCCGCCCGCCCGGGCTCGAGCCGAACCCGTCGGCCGTCCCGGTCGTCCCGCCCAGGCCCATGCCCGCCAGGATGTCGTCGAACGACGCCCCGCCCGCGGCCGTCCGCGATCCTCGCCCTCCGGTCCGCGGGCGAGTCCCGGTCGCGGCGCCCTCGAAGAACGTCCGGAAGAAGTCGCTGAACTCGCCGGAGTCGGCACTGGTCCGGTACTCGTAGCGGACGTTGCCGCCGTCCGACCTGCCGAAGCCGGCATAGGGGCTGTCCGGCCCGAACGGGTCGGCCCCGGCCGCGCCGCCGCTGGCCTGGTAGGCCTCCCAGTTGGCCCCGAGCTCGTCGTAGAGCTTGCGCTTCTCAGGATCGGACAGGACCGCGTTGGCCTCGTTGATCTCCTTGAACCGGCGCTCGGCCGAGGCGTCGCCCGGCTTCAGGTCGGGGTGGTGCTGCCGGGCGAGCTTCCGGAAGGCTCGCTTGACGTCGGCTTGGGACGCTCCCCGGTCGACGCCCAGGACCTTGTAGTAGTCGCGGTAGTCAACCGCCACCGCGACCTCGTCAGTCTCCGGCGGCCGGCCGGGCCACGACCGACGGCTGGTCGCTCGTCGGGAATGTCGGCGGCCGAACGCTGGTCGTGGGGCGTTCCACCCCGCCGCCCGGCGCGCCGCTGGGACGCGGTGCCAGCGGCTTCGGCCGACGACGCAGGGCCGCTTCGAGGACGCTGTCCATCGAGTCGACCAGGACGAGCTTGGTCTGCTTGCGGATCTCCTCCGGGATGTCGCGCAGGTCCTTCTCGTTCTTCTTGGGCAGGATCACCATCTTCGCCCCGGACAGGTGGGCCGCCAGGATCTTGCTCTTGAGCCCACCGATCGGAAGCACGCGGCCCCGGAGGGTGATCTCGCCCGTCATCGCCACGTCCTTGCGGACGGGAATGCCGGTGAAGGCACTGACCATCGCCGTGGCCATCGTGACTCCGGCTGACGGGCCGTCCTTGGGGATCCCGCCGGCGGGCACGTGGATGTGGAGGGTGTTCTTCTCGAACACCTCGCGCTCGATCCCGAGGCGGCCCGCGTTGGCCCGGATCCAGGACAGCGCGGCACGAGCCGACTCACGCATGACCTCGCCCAGCTGGCCGGTCAAGATGAAGTCCTCCTTGCCCTCCATGCGGGTCACCTCGACCGCGACGATGTCGCCGCCGACCTCGGTCACGACGAGTCCGGTCGCCGCCCCGATCTGGTCTTCGGCCTCCAGCTCGCCGTACTCGAAGCGCGGGGGCCCAAGATACTCGTCGAGCTTCTTGACGTCGACCACCGTCTTGCGCTTGCGGCCTTCGGCGACCGAGCGAGCCACCTTGCGCATGATGTTGGCGATCTCGCGCTCGAGGTTTCGAACGCCGGCTTCGTGGGTGTAGGCCTGCACGAGCTCGGTCATGGCCTCGTCCGTGATCTCGATGTGCTTGGGCTTCAGTCCGTGATTCGTCATCTGCTTCGGGATCAGGAAGCGGCGCCCGATCTCGGCCTTTTCCTGCTGCGTGTAGCCGGGCAGCTGGATGACCTCCATCCGGTCGCGCAGAGGCGCCGGGATCGGGTCGATCAGGTTGCCCGTTGCGATGAACAGGACCTTGCTCAGGTCGAACGGCACCTCGAGGTAGTTGTCCTGGAAGCTGTTGTTCTGCTCCGGATCGAGGACCTCGAGCAGGGCCGAGCTCGGATCGCCGCGGAAGTCCATGCCGATCTTGTCGACCTCGTCGAGCATGAACACCGGGTTGTTCGTGCCGGCCGTCTTGATGTTCTGAATGACCCGGCCCGGGAGGGCACCGATGTAGGTCCGGCGGTGGCCCCGGATCTCGGCCTCGTCGTGGATGCCGCCGAGGCTCATCCGCACGAACTTGCGGCCCATGGCTCGGGCGACGCTCTTGCCCAACGAGGTCTTGCCCACTCCGGGCGGGCCGACCAGGGCCAGGATCGGGCTGCGAATCGTGTCGGCCAGAGAGCGGACCGCGAGGTATTCGAGGATCCGCTCCTTGATCTTCTCCAGGCCGTAGTGGTCCTCGTCGAGGATCTTGGCGGCCTCCTTGATGTCGAGCCGGTCGTCGGTGGACGTGTTCCAGGGCAAGCCGACCAGCCAGTCGACGTACGTCCGGATGACGCCGACCTCAGGTGAGGCTGACGGGATCCGGCTCATCCGGTCGATCTCCTTGATCGCGCGGGCCTTGATCTCCTCGGGCATCCCGGCGGCCTCGACCTTGTCGCGCAGCTCGTTGATCTCGGCCTGCTGGGGATCGTCCTCACCCAGCTCGCGCTGGATCGCCTTGAGCTGCTCGCGCAGGATGTATTCGCGCTGGGTCTTGTCCATCTCGGACTTGACCTCGGACTGGATCTTGCCCTTCAACTCGAGGATCTCGACCTGCTGGGCGAGGAACGCCTGGACGAGCTTGAGTCGCTCGACCACGTCGATCGTCTCGAGCAGCTCCTGGCGCTGCTCGGTGGACATGTCGGGGCTGTAGGCGACCATGTCTGCCAGGAGGCCCGGCTCGGTGATGTTCCGGGCGGCCACGGCGGCCTCGGGCGGGACGGGTGCGCCGTTGGCGACGTACTGCTCGATGCCGGCCTGGACCGTACGCATCAGCGCCTGGACCTCCACCCCGCCGGGCGAGGCGTCCGCGATCTCCTCGACCGAGGCCACGATGTAGGGGCTGGTCTGCGAGAACTTGCGCACCCGCAGCCGGCCCTGGCCCTGGACGATGGCCCGGACGGTGCCGTCCTGGAGCTGAACCACCTGGGCGATCTTGGCCAGGGTCCCGATCTCGTAGAGCTCGGACGGGTTCTCGATCTCCTCCTGCTCCGGTCGGCGCTGGGTCACCAGCGCGATCGGCCCGCCGCTCTCGACGGCCGCATTGAGGGCATTCACGCTCTTCTCGCGCCCGACCTGGAGGGGCACGATCATCTCCGGAAAGATGACCGTCTCCCGGAGTGCCACGAGGGGCAGCTCGCGCGTGGTCGATCCGGATCCAGCCTTTGGCTTGTCCGGGGTCTTGGGTCGATCAGACATCAACGGGTCTCCTGTGGAGCGGCGCTCCGGTTGTGCTGGCCGCCGTAGTCAGCGTGCGTCTCGGCGTCGGTTTTTCTGGCATTGGCTTCATCGAAGAGGGTCTCCAGGATCCGGGTCCCGAGGCGCTCCTCGAGCTCGAACAAGATCCGGATGCCGGCGAGATTCACCCCACGGTCCTGGGTCAGGTGGCGGATCCACAGCACCCGGCGGATATCGTCCTCGCTGTAGAGCCGGATGTTGGACGGAGTCCGGGCCGGACAGAGCAGGCCCTCGTCCTCATAGATCCGCAGCGTGCGGGGGTGGACCCGGACCAGACCCGCGGCCACGCTGATGACGTAGACGGGACGAGCTGGGTCCTGTTCGAGCCGGTTTCTCATGTGAACGACAGAGTAAAACCTTGACAATGGTGTTGTCAAGAGATTGGGCAAGGACGCCTCCCAACCGATGAGTGTCCAGCACTGAACCGCCGGCCTCCGGCGCGTTCGACCCCGAGGCGCCCGCGCTTCCCCGAGGCGCCCGCGCTTCAGCTGGGCTGCCGGTGGCGCCGGTGCTGCCCGATGGATCCGGCCGGGCGGCTACCCGACGGATCAGGCCTTGGCTGGCTCGAGCGTCTCGCCGTCGCCGATGAGCTCGCCATGAAGGGCCGCCTCGCATTCGGCCCGGCCGATGGCGATGACCTTGTCACCTGAGGCGAGGATCGTGTCCGGCCGGATGGGGATGGCGCTCCCACCGCGGATAACCGCGAAGAGGGCACAGCCCTCGGGCATCGGCACCTCACGGGCGGCCCGGCCGATCGCCGGAGAGCCCTCGCGCAGCTGAGCCTCGATGATCTCGAGCTCGCCGCCACCCAGACCGGCCAGGTGGAGCAGCTCGTGGACCGGAATGTCCTGCTCGATCGAGCCCAGGATCATCCGGGTGGGACTGATCAGCTCGTCGACGCCCAGGTGCCGGAAGAGCGCCTCGTTCTTGGGGTTGTTGACCCGGGCGATCGTCCGCGGGACGTCGAAATGATGCTTGGCCATCTGACAGATGACGAGGTTGTCCTCGTCGTCGCCGGTCACGGCGGCGACCACGTCCGCCCGCTCGCAGCCCGCCTCGGCCAGATGGTTCCCCTCGCAACCGTCCCGGGTCACCACGATGGAGCCGAGGTCGTCGGCGATCTGCGCCGCTCGCGCGGCGTCCTTCTCCATCAGCACGACTTCGTGGCCGGACCCGATCAGCTCCTTGGCCAGGTAGTAGCCGACCTTGCCACCCCCGACAACCAGCACGAACATGGCTCAGGCCTCCCCGGCCGGCCGGGCGCCGACCGCCGCCATGGCCGGGTCCGCTCGGTCGGGCCCAATCGGATCGTCATGGTGAGGGTGGGGGGCCGCATCGCGCACACCCGGCGCCGGCCCGACGGGCAGGCCCAGGTGAGCGAGCAGGGCGTGGGCCATCAGGTCCGTCCGACAGATCGTGGCGATGCCCAGGTCGGCGTAGGCCTCGGCGCGGACCGTGTCGTTGATCTTGGCCACCACCCGCCCGATCCCGAGGACCTCGGTGGCCAGCTGGGCGGCCATCACGTTGCGGTTGTCGCCTTCGGTCAGGGCTAGGAACACGTCGGCTCCGGCGGCACCCGCCCGGCGGAGGGTGTCCTCATCGGTCCCGTCACCGCGAATGGCCTCGCCCGCGAAGGTCGACGGCAGCCGTTCGAAGGCCGCCGTCGAGAGATCCACGATCGTGACCTGATGGCCGCGGGTGTCGAGATCGGCGGCGAGGTTGGCCCCGACCCGGCCGCACCCGACGATGACGATGTTCATTTGCTCAGCTCCTCGGTCATCGGCTCACGGATGACCATCACGGCACAGGGCGCGTTCTTGAGCGCGTAGGGGACCGTTCGCCCGATGGCGAAGTCACCCCCGAATCGCTTCCGGTAGGGCAGGCCCAGGATGAGCATGTCCGCGTCGCGCTCGGTCGCCTCGTCCACGATCGCGGCGCCCACGTCGCGGGCCTGGAACAGGACCGTCTCGATGGGCATCTTCTCGGCTTCGGCCGTTCCTTCGACCATGTCGAGCACGCGTTGCGCCTCCTCGGATCGCCCGGCGACGTCGGCGTCGAGGGGCAGGCTCCAGCCGATCTCCACGACGTGGACCGCGATGAGCTCGGCCTTGTTGGGTCGAGCCAGGGCGCACGCGATTCGGACGATGCGCTGGTCGCTCGAGCCACCACTCACCGCGAGGACGACGCGCTTGACGATCTCGTGGCTGGGCTCGGGCATCGGCGGTCACGATACCACCGGACCGGCAGCCGGTCCCGGCCGCACCGGGATGGTGGTGCCCCGCCGCGCCGGGCTTCGGCCGCGGTCCGCCGGGCTTCGGCCGCGGTCAGCCGCCCGTCGGCTTTTCGTTGCCGTCGGTCGGCGTCGACTGGCCGAAACCGCCGGGGTCCTCGCGCCGGTAGGGGGCGTTCACGACGACCGTCTGCGGGCGACCGAGGAGGACCGTCCGGAGGCGTTTGGCCGATTGGTTGTAGAGCAGTCGCTCCCACCAGTGACGGGCGACGTACTCGGGGATCACCACGAACGTGATCGGCTCCTCCTTGTCGGGCGGCCAGGCCCGGTCGAGGACGTCGAGATAGGCCAGCAGCGGTCCGATCAGGGCCCGATAGGGCGACTCGACCACGACCAGCGGTACGCCCGGCATCTGACGCTCCCAGCGCTCGCGCATCTCGGCGGTCTGGTCCGGGTCGTCCGAGATGTACACCGCCCGGATGTCGTCGCTGATCGACCGGCCGACGTTGATCGCCTGGACGACCGCCCGGTTCAGTCCGGGGACGGGAACCACGACCCGTTCCTCGCGTCGCGGCTCGCCGCCGACGTAGTTCGGTCGGATCGCCAGCTGCGCCCCCGACGCGGCGTACTGGCGGCTGATGAACAGCATCATCCCGACCAGGAGCGGAGTGAGGATGACCACCAGGTAGGCGCCGTCGAAGAACTTGACCGAGACGACGACGAGGAAGACGACGAATGTCAGCAGCGCACCGAATGCATTGACCGCGGCGCGCCAGGTCCAGCCCGGCTCGCGCGCGCTGAGCCAGTGCTTGACCATCCCGATCTGCGACAGCGTGAAGCACACGAACACGCCGACCGAGTAGAGCGGGATCAGGGCGTGCGTGTCGCCCCGGAAGGCCCACAGCAGGCCGAACGCGACCGCGGCCAGCAGAACGATCCCCCACGAGTACGCCAGGCGATCGCCGCGGAACGAGAACTGGCGGGGCATGTAGCCGTCCTGGGCCAGGATCGCGGCCAGCCGCGGGAACGCGTTGAAGCTGGTGTTGGCGGCCAGGAACAGGATCAGGGCGGTGCTGATCGCGAAGGCCGGCAGCAGCGGAGAGCCGGAGCCGAAGACCGCCGTGGCGACGACGGCCACGACCGATGGCCCGCCGGGTGCCGACGGGAGGACCTGGTAGGCCCGGGCGATGACGGTGATCCCGATGAACAGCACGCCCAGCAGCACGGCCATGATCGTCAGCGTGTTGGCGGCGTTCTTGGCCTCCGGGGGTTTGAACGCGGGTACCCCGTTGGCGATGGCCTCGACCCCGGTCAGGGCGACCGAGCCGCCGGCGAAGGCCTTGAGCAGGAGGAAGACCGTGAGGGCCTCGGGATGGGCCACGAAGACGTCGGTCTGGCGGACCGGGACGACGCTGCCGGTCAGTACGTGGAACAAGCCGATGCCGACCATCAGCAGGGCCAGGCCAACGAACAGGTAGGTCGGGATCGCAAAGATGTTGCCCGACTCCCGGAGCCCGCGCAGGTTGCCGATGGTGATCAGCATGATCGACGCGAAGGCCACCTCGATCCGGATGTCGTAGACCGCCGGCATGATCGACTGGATCTGCTCGATCGCCGACGCGGTCGAGACCGCCACGGTCATCACGTAGTCGATGAGCAACGCCGCGGCGGCGACCAGCCCGAGCAGCGGCGACAGATTCTGGCGGGCGACGACGTAGGCGCCGCCGCCGTTGGGGTAGGCCCGGCAGACCTGCCGGTATGACACCGACACCACGGCCAGCAGCACGGCGATCGCGATCGATACCCCCACCGAGTAGGCCAGTGCGCCCACGGCCGCGGCGGCGATCAGGACCTTGAGGATCTCCTCGGTGGCGTACGCCGACGAGGAGATCGCGTCCGAGCTGAAGATCGCCAGGGCCTTCTTCTTGGACAGCCGTTCGCCGATCTCCTCCTCGTTCGCCAGGGGCCGGCCGATGACCAACCTGCGCAGCCGCGACAGGGCCCGACCGGCCGGCGTCGCGGGGCGACTGGCGGCCTCCTTGGCCACGAGCTGACCGGGCCCGGTGTACCGGAAATATGGGCTGTGCGGGCGATCCACCCGAACCCGGCGATCTGCGGGTTTACGCCCCGGGAGGGGGCGCCGTCCTCCGATCATCGCTCTCCGTGGGCTCCGCGTTCAGGCTCGACCGGCCGCCGCGGCGATATGGGACGTCGGCGACGACAGTGTGCTCGCGGTCGATGAGCGCCGCCTTGAGACGTTTGGCGGTCTGGTTATACAGCAGACGCTCCCACCAGTGGCGGGCGACGTACTCGGGCAGGACCACCACGGTGACGGGCGCCGGCTTGTCCGGGGGCCAGGCCAGGTCGAGGACGTCCAGATACGCCGAGATCGGCGCGATGAAGGCGCGGTAGGGCGACTCGACGATGACCAGGGGCACCCCCGGCAGCTGGTGTTCCCAGCGGCGCCGGAGCTCCTGGCCGTCGTCCTCGTCGTCGGTCACGTAGACCGCCCGGACGTCGCGGGCGATGGTCCGGCCGAAGTTGACCGCCTGCACGACCGCTCGGTTGATGCCGTTGACCGGAATCACCACCCGCTGCTCCCGATGCGGTCCGGCGAAGACCACGTCATCGCGGACGTGCAGCTCGGCCGCCTGGTCGCTGTACTCCCGATGGATGAGGCGCATGACCGTGACCAGGATCGGGATGAGCAGGATGACCAACCAGGCGCCGTCGCGGAACTTGACCGCGGTCACGATGATCGCCACCAGGCCCGTCAGACAGGCCCCGAACGCGTTGATCGCCAGCCGCCGCCGCCAGCCCGGGACCCGCTCGCGGAGCCAGTGCCGGATCATGCCGCTCTGGCTGATCGTGAAGTCGATGAACACCCCGACCGAGTAGAGCGGGATGAGCAGGTGCGTCTCGCCGCGAAAGACGATGACCAGGCTGGCGGCCACGATGGCCAGGACGACGATCCCGTAGCTGAAGGCCAGGCGGTCGCCGCGGAAGGCGAATTGGCGGGGCATGAACCCGTCGCTGGCCAGGATCGCCAGCAACCGGGGAAACGCGTTGAAGCTCGTGTTCGCGGCCAGGAACAGCAGCAGCGCCGTGAAGGCCTGGAACAGGTAGAAGCCGATCGAGCCAGCCCCATACACCCGGGCGGCGACCTGCGAGATCACCGTCTGCTTGGTGGGCTCGTCGATGTGGGTGATCCCGAAGTTCACCGCCAGGAAGGTGATCCCCAGGAAGAGCACCCCCAGGAGACCGGCCATGACCGTCAGGGTGGTCGCGGCATTCTTGGCCTCGGGCGGCTTGAAGGCCGGCACGCCGGTGGCGATCGCCTCGGTCCCGGTCAGCGCCACCGAACCCGCGGCGAAGGCGCGCAGGAAGAGGAGCACGGTGACCCCCTGGGCCGTCTCCGCGGTCCGGGCGACCTCCGCCTCGGAGAACTGGCCGTGCTCGCCGAGGACGATGATCCGGAATGAGCCCATTGCGATCATCAGCAGGGCCGAGCCCACGAACAGGTAGGTCGGCACGGCAAAGATGTTGCCGGCCTCGCGCAGCCCGCGCAGGTTGCCCAGGGTGATCAGGCCGATGGCCACCACCCCGATGATCACCCGCTCGTCGGCAAGAGCCGGGATGGCCGAGGTGATCTGCTCCACGGCCGAGGAGGTCGACACCGCCACGGTCAGGGTGTAGTCGATGAGCAGTGCCGAGGCGGCGATCAGCGAGGCGTTCCGCCCGAAGTTGCGCTTCGAGACGGAGTACGAGCCGCCCCCGGTCGGATAGGCGATGCAGATCTGGCGATAGCTGAACGCGACGGCACCGAGCAGGATGACGATCGCCAGGCTGACGTACAGGCCGTAGCTCAGGGCGACGGCCCCACCCAGAACCAGCACGCGCAGGATCTCCTCGGTCGCGTACGCGCTCGACGAGATCGCGTCGGAGCTGAAGATGGCCAGCGCCTTGACCTTCGACAGGCGCTCGCCGATTTCCGCCTCCGACGCCAAGGGACGACCGATCAGCCAGGCCTTGGTCCGGGCATAGGCTCGTCCGGCCGCGGTCTTGGGCCGGCTGGCGGCTTCCCTGGCGGTCAGCTGTCCCGGGCCGGCCCAGCGGAAGAAGGGAGCGTGGGGTCGCTCGACCCGGACGCGCTTGTCGCCGGGCTTGCGTCCCTGGACCGGCCGCCGTCCGCCGATCATCGGCGGAGCGCGCCGGCGAGCGGGTCAGACGCCATGGTCGAGGCGTCCGATGTGCCGGTCCGGAAGCTTGAGCCGGCGCATGGCGGCCTGCGTCGCCGCGATGTCGTAGGGCACGCGATGCCAGCTGAGCTCGGCACGCTCGAGGTCCAGGACGAGACAGCTTGCCCGTGGATCGCCGTCGCGTGGCTGGCCGACGCTGCCCGGATTGGCCAGCAGCCGACGCCCGTCGAGGCCGAGGATCGAGCCGGCCGCTGGACGGAGCGTCTCGACGCCCATGCCAGCCGAGCCGCCATCGGCTTCCTCGCGGAAGACCGACGGCAGGTGCGTGTGGCCATGGAGCCCGTACGTCGTTTGGAGCGCCTCGATGTTGGGGCGCGCGACGGCCGCACTGGTGACGTACTCCCAGGTCGGATCGCGCGGGCTGCCATGGACGAGGCTGAAGTCGCCCTCGGCCCAGCGCTCGGGAAGGGCCGCCAGCCAGGTCCGGGTGTCGCCGCCGATGGCCTTGCGGGTCCACTCCATGGCTCGCCTGGCGTCGACGTTGAAGTAGTCGATCTCCGGGCCGCCCACGGCGGCGGCGTCATGGTTGCCGCGGACGCCGACCGCTTGCCGTTCCCGCAGTCGGGCGACCACGCCATCGGGTTCCGGACCGTAGCCCACAACATCGCCGAGGTGCCACACGGCATCGGTCGAGCCGACCGCGGCGAGGACGCTGTCCAGGGCGACGAGGTTGGCGTGGATATCCGACAAGACCGCGATCCGCACCGACAGAGTTTCCGACACTTCGGCGTCAGGCGGGGGCCGACTGCGTCGCCCGGGCCCGAAGGCCCCAACGGCCGATCCGGGTCAGGGCGGACGGCGCTTGCGCTCCCGGGGATCCCTGGGGTATCGGGCGGGTGTCGGGCGGGACTTGGTGACGACCACCAGGACGTGCTCGTCGAGGCCCAGCCGCGGATCGACGTCGACGATCGTCGGCGGATCGCCACCCAGGCTCTCGATCGCATCCTTGGCGGCAGCCAGCTCGGGGGTCACGTCGCGCCGTTTCCAGGCGACGAGCACGCCATTCGGCGCGAGGAGGGGCAGGCTCAGCTCGGCCAGCTCGGTCAGATCGCCGACCGCCCGGGCGACGACCGCCGGCCAGCGCTCCCGATGACGTCGGTCGGCGGCGAGCTCCTCGGCCCGGCCGGCGAACGCCTCGACCACGGCGGTCGAGCCCAGCGCCGCGCCGGCAACCTCGAGGAAGCGCGCCTTCTTGGCCACGCTTTCGACAAGGAGCGCCCGACGCGCGGGCAGGACGATCGCCAGGGGCAGTCCCGGGAAGCCGCCGCCGCTGCCCAGATCGACCAGGGTGTCAATGCGCCGCTCGCGCAGAAGCGCCACGGCGGTCAGGCTGTCGAGGATGTGGCGGCGCACGGCCTCGAGCGGATCGCGGATCGCGGTCAGGTTGATCGCCGCGTTCCAGGCGAGGAGCAGTCGGAGATGGTCGATGAGGGCCGTCCTGGCCGGCTCGCCTAGTTCCCGAAGCCCGAGCGTGACCAGGCCAGTGTCCAGGACGGCCTGAGCGGCGGGGGCGAGCTCGGGAAGGTCCTCGACGCGCGACGGGAGCGGTTCGCGAAGGCGATCCACAGGCCTCCTCGATGGTGGGCGTGGACCGAGCGCGAGCCGCCCCCGGCGTCGTTGCTGGCTCGGCATGGTGGATCGTTCGGTTTGCCGCGCCTCATCCGGTTCTGGCCCCGGTTTCCCGGTCGCCCCTCGCGAGTCACGGTCCCCTGCGTTGCCGCCATGTCGTGCGGAAGCCGGACGCTACGGGACGGCCCCGCCGAAGTCAACGCGGTTATCCACGAACCGTCGGCAGCCGTCCACGTTGGTGGATAACCGAGCGCTGACGGTGGATGGGGACCGGCTCAGGCCGATTCGTCGGCCTACGCCGGTCCGGGCGGATCCGTCCGGGACAGGGCGCCCTGGATCGAGCGAAGCCTGACCGGAACGCTGCCTGGCTCGGCTCCCCGTGGCGCCGGCTTGCCCGGCTCGCGGGGCGGCGCGGACAGGGCCACGGGCCGCCCGGCCGCCCGCATCGCACGCAGGACGGCGGCCTCCTCGAGCAGGATCTCCTCCTCGGCCAGGGCCCGCTCGAGGACCGCGCCAAGGGGCTCCTCGCCGATCTGGGTAGCGCCCGGCAGGACCAGGACGAAGCTCGAGCCGGACTCCGGGACGGAGGCAACGGCCAAGTCGCCGTCCATCGCCCGGGCGAGATCCTGGGCGATGGCCAGCCCGAGACCCGTGCCGCTGATCGACGCCTGGGCGTCGGCCCGGTAGAACCGCTCGAAGATCCGGTCCCGGTCTTCGCTGGCGATCCCGGGGCCGTCGTCGCGGACCGCCAGAATGGCGCTCGAGCCGTCGAACGACCCGACCAGCTCGACATGGCCACCCTCCGGGGTGAACTTGAGGGCGTTGCCCAGAAGGTTGGTCAGGATCCGCTGGACCTCGCGCCGGTCGCCTGTCGCGGCGCGCATCCGGGGTGGGAGATTCGAGCTCAGCTCGATCCGCCGTTCGAGGGCCAGCGGGGTCAGCGCCGCCAGCGCCCGATTGCCGACCTCGGCCACGGAGAACGGCCGCAGGTCGAGATGGACGTTGCCGGCGTCGAGTCGCGAGATCTCGAGCAAGTCTCCGACCAGGTCGCCCATCGAGTCCACGATCAGCCGGCTGCGCTCGATGAAGTCGCGCTCGACCGCGGCATCCTGGACCTTGCCCTCGGCGATCAGGTCGAGGTATCCACTCAACCCGGTCAGCGGGGTACGCAAGTCGTGGGCGACGGTCGACACGAACCGCTCACGCTGCCCTTCTCGGGCCCGGAGCGCCTCGAGCTCGCTGGCCGCGATCATCTGCGTGGTCACGAGGGCGAGGGCTACGGCAGCATGGCGCGCCAGGGTCGGGGGCAGGCGATTCGTCAGCGACAGGACGCCGTCCACGTCGGTCATCTCGAACCCCAGGACCACCTGCCCGGAACTCGGGATCTCGATCAGGGCGAAGCGTGCGTCGGGTGGGAGGCGATGGATGCGGCCGTTCGATTCATCGGCTGTCTCGACCTCGTCGTCGCCGATCCCCGGGACCGTGTCGCTGGCCTCGAGCTCGGGGATGGCGACCCCCTGCCCGTCGGGGTCGGGCAAGCGCGCCAGCATGACCGCGGCGCGACCCGCGGCGGCGCGCTCCGCGCGGCTGCGGTGGGCTTCGCTGTCGAGCCAGGCCGCCAACAGCTGGGCGTCGCCTTCGTCCTCGGCCGCTCCGAGGGAGACCGCGACGCGGCGCTCTGGGGCCTCGGACAGGACCGCCGCCCGGCGGGCGCCCACGGTCCGGGCAAGGAGGTCGAGCAGGCCGGCCAGGCAGGCATCGGCTGGTTGGCCCGAGGCGAGGATGTCGAGGGCGCGCGCGAGCAGGGCCGCCTCCTCGTGGGCGAGGCGGTCCTGCCTGCGCCGGGACGTCTGGCGACGCTCGACGTACGGTCCCGGCGGACCGACGCTCGGCGGGCGGGTCGGCAACCGGACGACCTGCGAATAACGATCGGCCATTCGCCCATCGTCGTCCGGCCGGTGCCTGGCGGAAATCCCCCGTCCGCCGGACCGTCCGGCCCGGAAGTACCGCGTCCGGCTACGCCCCGCGTACCGGTCGGACCGGTCGTCCGATCGTCCGGCGCACGACGTCGATGACCTCGTCGACATACTCGTCGGCCTGACCGCGATCGGCGGCTGTCCGGACGCAGCCGCGGACATGGTCCTCGAGAACCAGGATCGAGACCGCGTCGACGGCCGCGCGCAACGCGGCGGTCTGCTGGAGGATGTCGACGCAGTACTCCTCGCGCTCGATCATCCGGGCGATGCCGCGGACCTGACCCTCGATCCGGCTCAGCCGGCGGACCAGCGTGCCCTTGTCCTTTGAGTAGCTGTGACGAAAGTCGTCGGAGCCGCCCGCTGCCTGGGTCGGCCGGCCCTGCGCTGCGCTCCTGGCCATCGGTCTCCTTCCGCGCCGCGGGCAGTTCTCACCCGCCGTCGGGATCATACTCCCTGGCAGTATTGGCGATGGAGGGCAGGGTATTCGTCGTCGGTCGGGTCCATGCGGTCGACTGGCCGATCGTCGGTCGGCTAGACTGCGCTTCGATGGATCTCCGCGATCGTCCGTCTGCGCGACCGGCCGCCGAGGCCCCCGCGTGAGCGACTCGCGGCCGGCCCAGCCCGAGCCCGACGTCGCGGATAGCGGCCCCCGAAGAGCCGAGACTGGCCCGGCCTTTGCCCACGCCAGCGAGGCTGAGCTCTCCCGGATCCTCGACTTCTACGCGGTCCGCTGGGAGTACGAGCCGCGCGTCTTTCCGATCCTGTGGAACACCGACGGCGACGTCCTGGAGAGCTTTGCACCCGACTTCTACCTGCCCGACCTCGACCTCTACGTCGAGATGACGACGCTTCGCCAGAAGCTCGTGCGCAAGAAGAACCGCAAGCTGCGCCGGCTCCGCGAGCTCTATCCGGACGTCCGGATCAAGCTGTTCTACGCGCGCGACTTCCGGGCCCTGATGCTCAAGTACGGCCGTCTCGCGCTGGCCGACGAGCTGTCCGGGACCTCCGGCCAGGTGACCCCCGGACGACCGTACGCCGAGCTCCTGGCCGGGCCGTTCGGGGTCGCTGTCGGGGTCGACTCAGGCAGTGCTGCGGCCGTCCCCGCCGACTCCCTGGCGGTCGGGCTTGGGCCGACCCGCCGTCGCCGGCGCCGACCCGCGCCGGTCGAGGGCCAGCCCACCCGCGCTGAGGTCGGGACGGCCGACCGGTGACGACCACGGTCGATCTCCACGCCGACGTCGCGGAGGTCCTCGTGTCCGAGGAGGCGATCCAGAACCGGGTCCGCGAGCTGGGTCAGCAGATCAGCGACGACTATCGCGGCCGCGACCTGACCCTGGTCAGCGTGCTCAAGGGTTCGCTCCCGTTCATGGCCGATCTGATGCGCGCGATCGACGTGCCGGTCCGGATCGACCTGATGGAGGTTTCTTCGTACGGGGGCACGGCGACCGAGTCGTCCGGCCTGGTGCGCATCCTCAAGGATCTCTCCTCGAGCATCGCCGGCAACGATGTCCTCCTCGTCGAGGACATCATCGACACCGGGCTGACCCTCAATTACCTCATCCGCTACCTTCGGGGCAAGAACCCCGCGTCGCTGCGCATCTGCACCCTGCTCGACAAGCCGGCCCGCCGGCTGGTCGACATTCCGGTCGACTACACCGGGTTCACCATCGAAGACCGCTTCGTGGTCGGCTACGGGCTGGACTACGGGGAGCTGTACCGCAACCTGCGCTTCGTGGGCGTGCTCCGCCCCGAGGTCTATTCGGGCGGCGGCTGAGGCGGCCGTGCATCGTCGACCGCTCGGCCGGGGTCGTCTGCTGGCCACGATCGGGGCGCTGATCGTGCTCGTCGGCTGCGTCCTGCCGTGGTATTCGATCGGCGGCGCACTGGGAACCGGTCTCCCGGCCGAGACCCTCAACGCCTTCTCCGACAAGGGCATCGGGGTGTTCATCTGCGCCCTGGTCGTGCTCGCCCTGGTGAGCCTGCCCTACGCAGCCGGCGACAAGCCGTTGGCGGTCGACCGTGCCCTGTCGTACGTCATCGTGGTCCTGGTCGCGATCGGGGCGTTCACCTGGCGCACGCTCGACTTCGTGCTGACCGACGCGGCGGGGCTGCGACCGGATCTGGCTCCGGGGCTGTGGATCACCGCCATCGGGCTCGTCTTCCTGGCGCGGGCGACCTACGAGATCTCCGCCGAGCATCGCGACTAACCGGTCGCGCGGGCCCGGTCAGCCGCCCAGGTAGGCCTTCTTGACCGCCGGATCCTGGGCCAGCTTGGCGGCCGAGTCGGCCAGCACGATCTCACC
>JAXDKT010000162.1:0-7715 GCA_034666965.1 Chloroflexota bacterium
GGCCGGGATCGTGACGATCACGCCCCGGATCGGGTCGACCACCAGGCGCAGCCGGCTCGCCCGCCGTGACCGCCGCAGCGTGTACGCCAGCGATCCGCCGGGCAGGTCCACGCGCTCGGCTGTCTCCGAGGCGATCGGGGAGTGGCGTGTGCGGCCGATGGCGGTCAACCCGCTCATCCCGCCCGCCGCAACAGTCGTCCTGCGTGGCGACCGGTCTCCTGGCCATCGAGGAGGGTCACGACGCCGTTGACGACGACGTGCTCGATCCCGGTCGGATAGCGATGCGGATCGAGATCGGTCGCCTCGTCCCGGACCGCCTCCGGATCGAAGACGACCAGGTCCGCGAAGGCCTTCGTCCGGAGCGCCCCCCGATCCTTCAAGCCCAGACGCCCTGCGGGCACCGAGGTCAGCTTGGCGATGGCCGTCGGCAGCGCCAGCGTCCCTCGCTCGCGCGCATAGCGCCCGAGGACCCGCGGCGCACTGCCGTAGGCGCGCGGATGGGGCATGCCGCTGCCCAGCGCGGGATGGCCCGGCCGCTGGCCGCTGGCGTCGGTGCACACGGCGATCCAGGGCGTGGCCAGGATCGCCTCGACGTCAGCTTCGCTCATGCATTCCATGACCACCGCGGTGTCGAGCCGATCGTCGATCAGCACGTCGAAGGCGACGTCGGCCGGGTCGCGTTCGAGCTCCGCCCCAAGCTCGGCCAGGGTGTGGCCCGCCCAATCCGCGTGGGTCCGCGACGCGGAGATGCGCAGGCCGTCCCAGCCGGGGTCGGCGCCGGCGTTCTCCCAGCCCGGCGCGCCGTCGGCGATCTCGCGCTTGATCCGGGCCCGGATCTCAGGCTCGCCCAGGGCCCGCACGACCTCGTCGACGGACAGAGCCATGAGCGCGGGTGGCAGGACGACCTCGAGGGTCGTTGCCGCCGCCGTATACGGGTACTGGTCGCTGCCGACGTCGAGACCCTCCGCGCGGGCGCGCTCGAGCCGCTCGACCGCCTCGGGGCCGCGGCCCCAGGTCGAGCGCGAGCCCGCCTTGAGATGCGAGACCTGCAGGCGGGCACCCGTTCCGGCGGCCCGGATCGTCGCGATCGCCTCGTCGAGCGCCTCGAACAGGCCGTCGGACTCATTCCGGATGTGCGAGGCGTAGAGGCCACCACGCTCGGCGCAGACGGTGGCCAGCCGGACGAGCTCGTCGGTTGACGCATGGATCCCGGGCGGGTAGATCAGGCCGCTGCTGAGGCCCATGGCGCCGGCGTCGAGCGCCTTCTCGAGGTGGCGGACCATCGCCCCGAGCTCCTCGTCGCTGGGGGCCCGCGCGACGCGCCCAAGGACCGCTCCGCGGATCGTGCCGTGTCCGACCAGGACCGCGTGGTTGGGGCCGAGCGGCAGGGCCTCGATCTCGGTCAGGTAGTCGCCGAATGTGCGCCACGTCGGCCCCAGCCCCGTCGCGGCCATCGACAGCTCGACCATCTCACGATTGGCCTCCCGGACCGGAGCCAGGCTGTCCCCGCAGTTGCCCGAGAGCTGGGTGGTGTAGCCCTGGTGGAGATGACTGGCCACGGCCGGGTCGAGCAGGAGCGAGGCGTCCGAATGGCCATGCGGGTCGACGAACCCGGGACAGACCACCCGGCCGGACGCATCGATGACCGCCGGCACGTCCTTCTCGTCGCCCGCGACGGACAGGTCGCCGATCGCCGCGATGCGATCCCCCACGACCCCGATGTCGGCCCGAATGCCCGGCGCCCCGGAACCGTCGATCACGGTCCCGCCGAGGATGAGCAGGTCGAACGCGGTCACGCCCGGATGGTGACACAGGCCACCGAGCCATGATCGCCGGGGCCGGTTCGGTCGCGGCTCAGAGCCAGCCGCGGGTCTTGAAGATCGCGAACAGGGTGACGCTGGTCAGGACCATCAGGGCCAGGGCGAAGGGATAGCCCAGGTCCCAGCCGAGCTCCGGGATGTGGACGAAATTCATCCCGTAGACGGTCCCGATGAGGGTCGGGGCGAAGAGGATGGCCGCCCACGCTGAGATCCGCTTGACCTCCTCGTTCTGGGCGTAACTCGCCTCGGTCAGGCGCTGGATCTCCTCGGTCTGGGCCTGGTTCACCAGGGTTGCTTTGAGGGTCAGGATGTCGGACAGGATCTGGCGAAAGGCATCGACCCGCTCGGCGACGGTCGTCGCGTGGTCGGCGACGTCGCGCAGGTAGCGCTGGAGCTCCTCGTCGGTGTGGTACTTCTCGAACCCGGCGGCCAACCCGTCCAGCATGCCCAGCAGGGGCCGGGTGGACCGCTGGAACTCGATGACCTCGCCCGACAGCTCGTAGATCCGTCGGGAGACCTTCGGGTCGCCGCGGAAGACCTCCGTCTCGATCTCGTCGATGTCCTTCTGCAGCCCGGCGATGACCGGGGCGTAGCCGTCGACGACGGTGTCGAGGATCGCATAGAGCACGGCCTCCGGGCCGCGACGCAGCAGCTCGGGATCGTTCTCCATCCGGCGGCGGACAGCGGCCAGGTCGGGAGCCTGGCTGTGCCGCACGGTCAGCACGAAGTTCGAGCCGACGAAGAGGTGGATCTCGCCGAACTCGACCTCCTCGACGGCGTCGAGATAGCGTGCGGCCCGAAGGACGACGAACAGCGTCTCGCCGTAGCGCTCCAGCTTGGGGCGCTGGTGGGCCACGATGGCGTCCTCGACCGCGAGCGCATGCAGCCCGAACTCCTCGGCCACCAGCAGCAGCTCAGCCTCGGCCGGCCGGAGCAACCCGATCCAGGCCATCGTCCCGGGTTGATCGCGGAGACGGGGCACGATCTCGGCGACGGTCGCCGGGCGTTCGATCCGCTGACCAGCCCGGTAGATCGCGGCATCGACCACGCTCTGCTCGAGCGGATCCGCGGACGTCGTGGGCCGCGGCTCCATCGAGACCTCGGGCGCGGGTTCCGAGGGCGCCTGGATCGGCGGTCGGGTCGGGCGCCGGGTAGGAAGGTGGAAGCGAGAACGCCGTTCGGCCATCACGCCCCTCGCACGTGCAACCCGCTGAGCATACGGTCGTGGGCGCATCAACACAGCATCGGTCCGTCAACGGTCCGCGACGGCACAGGCGGCGGTGACCGGAAGGGCCGCTGGTATACTGCCCGTCCCGTGGGGCTATAGCTCAGCTGGAAGAGCACCTGCATGGCATGCAGGGGGTCCGGGGTTCGAATCCCCGTAGCTCCACCATCCGACGCGCCAGCCTCTGGGGCCCCTCGCCGGATCGGCGAGGGGTTCGATCTAGACAGGACCGACCGACTGTGACCACGACCGCCCGCTCCCGGATCGAACGGTACGATCCCGCGTCGATCGAGCCGCGCTGGCAGGCGCGCTGGGCCGAGCTCGAGCTGTACGAGGCGGACCTCGAGGACACGTCGCGGCCGAAGTACTACCTCTTGACGATGTACCCCTACCCGTCGGGCGACCTGCACATCGGCCATTGGTACATCAAGACACCGACCGACGCGGTGGCTCGCTACCGCCGGATGCACGGCGACAACGTCTTCTACCCAATCGGCTTCGACGCGTTCGGGTTACCCGCCGAAGGGGCGGCGATCAAGAACGGCATCCATCCGGCGATCTGGACGATGCAGAACATCGAGAACATGCGCCGCCAGCTGCGCTCGATGGGCGCCACCTTCCAGTGGTCGGCCGAGGTCGTCACCGCGTCACCCGAGTTCTACCGCTGGAACCAGTGGATCTTCCTCAAATTCCTGGAGGCCGGACTGGCCTACCGGGCGAAGGCCCCCATCGACTGGTGCCCCAACGACGGCACGCTGGCCCGGGAGCAGGTCGAGGGACCCGAGCGACGCTGCTGGCGCTGCGGCGCGCTGGTCGAGAAGCGCGATCTGGAGCAGTGGTTCCTGCGCATCACCAACTACGCCGACGAGCTGCTCGATTTCAGCGGGATCGACTGGCCCGAGCCGATCCGGATCCAGCAGACGAACTGGATCGGGCGGTCCGAAGGGGCCGAGATCGTGTTCACCACGGCGCCCGACGACCATCAGCCTGGCGGCGACGAGCTGCGCGTGTTCACGACGCGCCCGGACACGCTCTTTGGGGCGACCTTCATGGTCCTCGCTCCGGAGCACCCGCTGGTCGACAAGCTGACCGCACCGGGCCAGCGAGCCACCGTCGCGGCCTACCTGGCCCAGGCTCGCCGCCAGACCGAGATCGAGCGCCTGTCGACCGACCGACCCAAGACCGGCGTCGCCCTCGGCGCCGAGGCGATCAATCCGATCAACGGCGAGCGGATCCCGATCTGGGTCGCCGACTACGTCCTGGCCGGTTACGGGACCGGGGCGATCATGGCCGTGCCGGCCCACGATGAGCGCGACTTCGAGTTCGCCCGCCAGTTCGGGCTCGAGATCCGCGAGGTCATTCGACCGGGTGACGCGCCGGCCGACCGCGGCCCGCTCCGGGAGGCCTACGTCAGCAAGGCGCCGACCGACGTGATGGTCAACTCGGGACCGTTCGACGGGCTGCGCCCGATCCCGGACGGCTTCCAGGCGATCGTCGCGGAGCTCGAGAGGACCGGTCGGGGCAAGGCCGCGGTCAGCTACCGCATCCGGGACTGGCTGATCAGCCGGCAGCGCTACTGGGGCACCCCGATCCCGGTCATCTACTGCGAGACCGATGGGATCGTGCCGGTCCCTGTGGAAGACCTGCCCGTGCGCCTGCCCGAGGAGGTCGACTTCCACGGCAGCGGCGAAAGCCCGCTCAAGACCGACCACACCTTCCTCGACGTGACCTGCCCGCGCTGCGGCCGGCCGGCCCGCCGCGAGACCGACACCATGGACACATTCATCGACTCGTCGTGGTACTGGTTCCGCTACCTCTCGCCCGAGTACACCGAGGGGCCGGTCGACCGGCGCCTCGTCGATCGCTGGACGCCGGTGGATCAGTACACCGGCGGCGCCGAGCACGCCGTGATGCACCTGCTCTACAGCCGGTTCTTCACCAAGGCGCTGGCGGACGTCGGCGTCATCGGGCAGCGCGAGCCGTTCAAGCGGTTGTTCAACCAGGGCCAGATCCTGGGCGCTGACGGCGAGCGGATGTCGAAGTCGCGCGGCAACGTCCAGGACCCCGACGAGCTGGTCGCGCGCTACGGCGCGGACACGATCCGCCTGTTCCTGATGTTCATGGGGCCGTGGGATCAGGGCGGGCTATGGAGCCCGACCGGCATCGGCGGCGTCCACCGCTTCCTCAATCGCGTCTGGACCCTGGCCCTCGACCCGCACGGTATCGAGCCGGGCGATCCCCAGGCCGGCCGGCTGCCGGCCGACGAGGACGTCGCCGCCGCCGAGCGCTCGATCCGGATGGCGGCCCACCGGACGCTCCGCGTCGTGACCGAGGAGTACGAGGGCTTCCGGTTCAACACCATGGTCGCCCACCTGATGGAGCTGGCCAACACCCTCTTCCGCTACCGCGGGACAGCGGTCGCCGGCGGCGCCGCCTGGGACGAGGCGATCCGGCTGCTCCTGTTGATGCTCGCTCCGGCGGCGCCCCACATCACCGAGGAGCTGTGGGCTCGGTTCGCCGCCGCGGCTGACACGCCATGGACCTCGATCCACGTCCAGACCTGGCCCACCGTCGACCCGTCGGCGATCGTGGACGAGACGCGCGAGATCCCGGTCCAGATCAATGGGAAGGTCCGCGACAAGGTCGTGGTCCCGGTCGGGATCGAACCGGCCGAGCTGGAGCGGCTTGCCCTGGACCGGCCGCGGATCAGGGAGCTGCTCGCCGGACGGACCCCCGAGCGGGTCGTCAACGCCGGTGGCCGCCTGGTGAATATCGTCGTCGACTAGCGGTCAGTCCACCTCGCCGTGGCCTGGTCGGCGGTTTCACCGGCAGCCCTGGTCCGAGCCCGGTGCCGGGCGGCTTTGGCCCGATTGCCGCACGACGCCATGTCGCACCACCGTCGCCGGCCGGTCCGCGAGTCGTCGTAGAAGACCCAGCGACACGTTTCGCTCGCGCAGGCCCGTAGCCGTTCGGGTCGACCCGAGACGATCTCGCGCACGATCGGCTCGGCCAGGTTGGCGAGGGCATCGTCGAGGGGATCGCCGACGTGGCGATGATCGAGACGCAGACCGTCGGGGCCGGGCACGAGCTGGACCACCTCGCGGGCACGGAGCGCCCGGTTGACCTCCGCGATCGCCTTCGAGTCCGGTGGCCGAGCCTCGTACGTCGCGTCGACCAGCTCGCGCAATGCGCCACGCGTCCGGCGGATGCGCTCCAACGCGGGCCCTTCGTTGGGCCGGGCAAGCGCCTGGTGGTGCACCAGGCCGTGGCCGTGCAACCAACCGAGGGCTTCGTCGGTTGTGCCCAGGACCTCGACCGGGTCCCCGCCGTGGAACTTGAGGGTGTTGACGAAGTCGAGGGCCGTCTCGAGGTCGACGGCGTGATCGTGTGCGGTGTTCATTGCTAACCATCTTAATAGGCTTGACAGGTTACGCGCAAGCGGCCATACTCAAATAACCAATTAAGAAGCGTGAACTGGTTACGGAAAGGAGGCCCGGTATGGATGCGATCTTCGCCCTGGTGGCGAGCGTTCTGGGTCTTGTGGCACTGGATCTTGCGGCCATGCGCTGGGGCTCCGACTCTCGACCGACGATCGGCGACGACCATCGCCGGTCCGCCTGACAGGAGCGACGACATGTGGCAGATCTTCTACGTCAGGGCCCTCGACATCGCCAACGAACGGATCGTCGAGGCTGAGCGGGAGCGCTGGGCCAGGCTAGCCCGATCCGGGTCGGCCAGGCGGGTCGCCTTTGGCGGGTTTCGCCGTCAGGGCGCTCTCGTAGCGGCCGGTCTCGCCCGCCGGTTGGACGAATGCGTCGCGCGCGAGGCCCTCGCGGCAGGTCGCTCGGACGATCGGCTCGGCAGCGCGACCTGACCGACGATCGCCGGACGCGTCGGGTACGCTGAGCCGAGCGCGCGCCGCTCCCCCGCGACCATCCTCAGATGGAGCTTGCCCAATGCCGATCCGATCAAGCTCGGGGTCACGACGTCTGGCCCGTCTGGAGGGCCGCCCGATCCTCGTGAGCCCTGGACAAGCAGAGAGGAAAGCGCGATGAGCAACGAACAGGTGGCACCTGAGACGAAGGGCGTCAGGGTGGAGTTGCTCGCAACGGTTGACCTTGGCCCTGAGATCGAGGGTATGGAACGACGCCAACTTCGAATGCGTATGGTGACCATCGAGCCTGGAGGCGTCTTCGGCCCGATACACGACCACAAGGGCAGGCCGGGCACCGTTTACATCTTGCAGGGAACGATCACTGACCATCGAGACGGGGTCACTACGGACTATGGGCCGGGAGTGGGCTGGCCCGAGGATCGGAACACGACCCACTGGCTCGAGAACAGGGGAGCGATCCCGGCGGTGGAGATCTCGGTCGATCTCGTCAGGCAAGAGTGAATCGCGCCCACGCGTGAGCAGCGCGCTTTTCCATCCCGGTCGACCCTCCTGATCGAGGGGAGCGTGAGTTGAGCGAAGTCAAGATCGGCGCCCTGTGCTGGAACCAGTACACGGACTGGCCGAGCATTCTGGAGGCCGGCGTCCGCGCCGACCGACTGGGTTATGACACCCTCTGGACCAGCGACCATCTGTATCCCATCGTCGGCGTGTCGCGCGGCCCGATCCTCGAGGCCTGGCTGGTCCTGGCCGCCTGGGCCCAGGCCACCGAACGGAT
>JAXDKT010000163.1:0-2634 GCA_034666965.1 Chloroflexota bacterium
GCGATCGACCCGAGCCGACCGGGCGCCGGCGGTCTGCGCTTTCAGCTCGAGCTGGCGCTCATCGGCGGGGCACCGTCCACCGGGTCGTCGCCGGAGGCTGCGGTCCCTCACGCTGCCGCGCCCCACGCTGCCGTGCCCCAGGCTGCCGCGCCTCGGGCACCGTCCACCGGGACGCCGACGGCGCAGGCTCTCCCGACCGAGGCACCCGGACCCGAGGCCCAGCGGCCGCAGCCACGGCCAGGGGATACCCTACCCGTTGAGACCGCGACCCCCGAGCTCTCGCCGCATGGGGCTCCGGCGGCCGAGACTCCAGTGGCGGACGCTCCCTTGGTCGACGCGCCACCTGCCGAGGTTGCCCTGGTCGAGGCGCCGCCCGAACCGCAGGCAGTCGGACCCGGACCAAAGGGCGAGCTCGCGGCTTCGAGTCCACCGTCCACCGGGGACGTCGACGGACTCCGTGCCCTGGACCTCATCTGGCCCACCGTCGTCGCCGAGCTGAGCAAGTCGCCCCCACTCAAGCCGCTCATCGAGGTATGCCGACCGATCGACGTCCAGGGCGATGTCGTGACCCTCGGGTTCCCGGAGGGCAAGGCGTTCATGAAGGACGCGGCCGAGCGGCGTCGCTCGACCCTCGAGGAGGAGATCGGCCGAGCCCTGGGACGATCGGTCGCGGTTCGGCTTGTCGCGACCAACCTCGATACGCTACCGCCCGCCGTCGACGACGAGGCGGAACGGCTCCTTGCGGCCGCGCGCCGGATCTTCGCCGACGACCTCGTCGATGCCGGCGAGGTCGGCTGAGAACGCTCGCTACGCCCAGTGCCGCCATCGGCCAGACTTGACCGGTCGACCCGCGGCCCAATCCCGGCACACACGGAGGACGATCGCAAATGAGCATGGCCAACCTCCAGCGGATGGCGCAGCAGATGCAGGCCGAGATGCACCGCGTCCAGACCGAGCTCGAGAGCGCGACCGTCGATGGGTCGGCCGGCGGCGGCGTCGTCCAGGCGACCGTGACCGGCAAGCAGGAGCTCGTCAGCGTGACCATCGACCCGAGCGCCGTCGATCCGTCCGACGTCGAGATGCTCCAGGACCTCGTCGTCGCCGCGGTCAACGACGCTCTGCGCGCCTCGCGGGACCTGGCCGAGTCCAAGATGGCTGCCGTGACCGGCGGCCTGCGCCTGCCGGGGATGTAGGACTCAGCACGCGTGTCGACACCCGTCATCGAGCCGGTCGCCCGGCTCATCGAAGCGTTCGCGCGGTTGCCCGGGATCGGTCCCAAGACTGCCCAGCGGCTGACCTTTCACCTGCTCCGGGCGCCCGACGCCGAAGCCCGCCAGCTGGCCGTCGCGCTCGTCGCCGTCCGCGACCAGGTCGTCTTCTGCGAGCGCTGCTTCAACATCAGCGATGCCCCGCTGTGTCCGCTCTGCCGCGACCCCGGGCGCGATCAGCGGCGCCTGTGCGTGGTCGAGGAACCACTCGACGTCCTCGCTCTCGAGCGCACAGGCGAGTTCAAAGGGCTCTACCACGTCCTCCACGGCGCGATCTCGCCGATCGATGGGATCGGCCCGGACCGACTCCGGATCCGGGAGCTGCTCGATCGAGCCGACGAGGCCAAGGCGGCGGGCGAGCCGTTCGAGGAAGTCATCCTGGCCACCAACCCGACCCTCGAGGGCGAGGCGACCGCGATGTACCTCGACGAGCGGCTTGCGGCCAGCGTCGAGATCGTCAGTCGGATCGCCCGCGGGATTCCCGTCGGCGGCGACCTCGAGTACGCCGACGAGGTGACCCTGATCAGGGCCCTCCAGGGTCGACGGGCCATCCGGGCGTGAGCAACCTCCTGTCCGAGGTCGGCCTGCGCCTGCTCAAGGCCGGGATCGCGCTGATCGTCGGAGGGCTGATCTACGTCGTCGCGATCGGGCCGCTGGGGACGGCCCCAAGCGTCGAGCTGGCCCTCCTCAGCTGGGTATCGGCCGCGGCGTTCGTCCTGCTGGTGGAGTCCAGCCCGCTGTGAGCCGTCCACGGCCGCACCAGTTGGTCGGATCCGGCAGGCGTTCCGCCGAGCGTTTGACAGGTCGCCGGACGGGCCCCTAGCATTCCGCTCCGCGCCCGGGGATTCCGGGCCGCCGACGATCGGGGACCCGACTCGTCACGATTGACACCCAGGGCCCCCGTGCCTCACAATGAGAAGTCGCGCCGGGTGCTGTCGTGCCCCCGGAGGCTGCACCTTAACAATTGAAGAGTGACAGGAAATCCGGGTAAGGATGTGCGAGCGGTCAGACCCTCGAACCAAGTCCCGACCGCAAGGTCGGGCTTCTTTTGGAGAGTTTGATCCTGGCTCAGGATAAACGCTGGCGGCGTGCATGAGACATGCAAGTCGAACGGACGAACAGGGCTTGCTCTGTTCGTTAGTGGCGGACGGCTGAGTAACGCGTGGGTGACCTGCCCCGAAGTGGGGAATAACTGCCCGAAAGGGTGGCTAATACCGCATGTGGTGGTGCGTTCGATCGCACCAGTAAAGCCGCAAGGCGCTTCGGGAGGGGCCTGCGTCCGATTAGCTCGTTGGTGGGGTAACGGCTCACCAAGGCGACGATCGGTAGGTGGTCTGAGAGGACGATCACCCAGACTGGGACTGAG
>JAXDKT010000164.1:0-3404 GCA_034666965.1 Chloroflexota bacterium
TCGACGATGCGGGCCACGGAGGGGATGGCCAGGTCCTCCAGCGCGGCGGCCGACGGCAGCGGGATGTGCGGGGTCGTGATCCGCACGATCGGTGCGTCCAGGCTGTAGAAGCCGTCGTCGGCCACGATCGAGGCGATCTCCGCACCCCAGCCGCACAACCGGGGATTCTCCTCGACCGTGAACAGTCGCCCGGTCTTGGCCACCGACGCGAGGACGGTGGCGATGTCGAGCGGCACGAGCGAGCGCAGGTCGACGACCTCGGCCGAGATGCCATGCTCGGCCTGGAGCCGCTCTGCCGCCTCGACCGCGCGCGGCACCATCGCGGCCAGGGCCACGATGGTGGCATCCGATCCGGACCGGAGCACCCTCGCCGTCCCGAGCGTGTCGACGTGCTCCCCGTCGGGCACCTCGCCCTTGACCGCGAAGAGCGCCTTGTGCTCGCAGAAGATGACCGGGTCGGGATCGCGGATGGCGGCCGCCATGAGGCCAACGACGTCGGCCGGGCTCGAGGGCGCCACGACCTTCAAGCCCGGGATGGCCATCGCCCAGTTCTCGACGCTCTGGGAGTGCTGGGCCCCAAACCGCAGCCCGGCCCCGTTGGCGGTCCGCAGGACGAGCGGCAGCGCAACCTGGCCGTCGGTCATGTACCGGGTCTTGGCGATCTGGTTGGCGACCATGTCCCAGGCGACCGCGAAGAAGTCGGAGAACATCAGCTCGGCGACGGGTCGCAACCCGGTCATGGCCGCACCCATGGCCGCGCCGACGATCGCCTGCTCGCTGATCGGCGTATCGCGGACGCGCTCGGGCCCGAACTCGTCGAACAGGCCCTCGGTCAGCTTGAACACGCCCCCGGCGGCGCCGATGTCCTCGCCGATCAGGACGACGGACGGATCGCGTCGCATCTCCTGGGCGATCCCTCTTGCGACCGCGGCCCGATAGGTCAGTTCCGCCATGCCGAGCCTCCATCGGCCCAGACCTGGGTCTCGAGCGCGTCCGGGGCGGGTTCGGGGGCGGCTCGAGCATCCGACTCCGCGGCCGCGACGGCGTCCCCAGCCGCCTCGTCAATCGCGTCGAGCGCGGCGACCGCGACGCCCAGGTTCAGCAGCCGGGCGCGGTAGGTCGGCAGCGGATCGCGGGCCTTCCAGGCGGCGACCTCGTCGTCGGGCCGGTATTTGCCCGGATCGGCACGCGAATGGCCACCGTGGCGGTAGGTGACCGCCTCGACGAGCGCCGGACCGTCGCCCGCGCGCGCCCGGTCGATCGCCGAACGGGCGACCCGGTGGACGGCCTCGACGTCGTTGCCATCGACCACGATCGATTCGAGACCGTAGGCGCTGGCCCGGTCCGCCGCGGGACGAGCCACCGCGGTGACGTCGCCGATGGCCGTGTACTCCATGTACTGGTTGTTCTCGCACACGAACACCACCGGCGCGCGCCACACGGCCGCCATGTTGAGCGCCTCGTGGAACGCCCCGATGTTGGTCGTGCCGTCGCCGAAGAAGCACACGGCGACCTGTCCCGACCCCCGGTACTGGGCGGACCAGGCCGCGCCCAGGGCAATGGGCAGATGCGCGCCGACGATCGCGTACGAGCCCATCGCCCGGTGGGCCACGCTGGTCAGATGCATTGAGCCGCCCTTGCCGCCCAGCAGCCCGGTCGCCCGACCGAAGAGCTCGGCGAACATGGGCGCCATCGGCACGCCCCGAGCCAGGGTGTGGTTGTGGCCCCGGTAGGTGCAGAACGTGTAGTCGTCCTCGAGCATGGCCGCGGCCACGCCGGCGGCCACGGCCTCCTGGCCGATGCCCAGGTGGGTGGTGCCCCGGACGAGGCCCTCGAAGAAGAGCTCCTGGGCGCGGCTCTCGAACAGGCGGCACTCGACCATGATCCGGTACATCCGGAGCTGGACGTCCCGATCGAGGTCGACGGCGGTGCCGGCCATCAACCGGCCGGCCGTCCGGGCCAGGTCGCCTCGGGCGTCCGCCGCCGGGTGGGGACCTCGATCGCCTCGAGGATCACCGACGCCAGATCGGCCGTGTCGAAGTAGGCGAAGCCACCGTCGCCGTCGAGCCCGTAGCCCGAACCGCGCTGGAGAACGGCGAAGCCGGCGTCGGTCATGGCCGCCACGGCCACGTCGAGCGAGGGAACGAAGAAGCCCAGGTGGTGGAGCCCGTAGCCGCGTTCCGCGATCCATTCGTCATACAGGCTGGGGCCCTCGATCGGCTGCATCAGCTCGATCTGCGGCGCCCGCCCGCCGAGGGCGATCCGGACGCTGAACCGTCCCGGTCCGTCGCGGTAGCGCAGGCTCGGAACGGTCGGCGGCCCGTAGGTGTAGATCGACCACGACTCGATCGTGCCGAAGGCGCCGTACGCCCGCAGGGCGCCGTCGAGATCGGGCACGAGAATGCCGATCTGCCCGACTCCCCCGCCCACCAATGCCTCGGGGAAGGCGCTCAACGACGGCGCCGTCACCGACGCAGCTCGGTGCGCCTGGCGGTGGCGGTGCTAAGTGCCGTGGCGATGATCAGGACCCCACCCTGGAAGAAGAACTGGACGTGGGTCGGGGCGCCCAGGATGGAGAGGCCGTTGAAGCCGATGGCGACGAACAGCACCCCGATGAAGCTGCCGATGATGTGGAACTCGCGGTCGCGCAGGACCGACGCGCCCAGAAAGACGGCCGCGAAGGTGCTCAACAGGAATCCATCGCCGGCGGTCACCTGGCCGCTGCCGATCCGGGCCGAGAGCAGGATCCCGGCCACCGCGGCGCAAGCCGAGGCGATCACGAACGAGCCGATCGTGATCCGCGACACCCGCACGCCGGACAGAGCTGCGGCGGTGGGATTGCTGCCGATGGCCTGAGCGTGGTGGCCAAAGCGAGTGCGGTTGAGGAGCACCCACAGAGCCACCAGGATCCCGGCCATGAAGAAGACCGGATAAGGGATCCCGAACAGCCGGCCCTGGGCCAGCTCGACGAAGGGCCCGCCCCTGGCCTGCGCGCCGAGCGGGATCGGAATGCCGTTGGAATAGGCGTAGTTGAGCCCGACGATGATCGTGCTCATGCCCAGGGTGGTGACGATCGAGCTCACCCGGAAGGCCGTGACGATGACCCCGTTGACGAACCCGATCAACCCGCCGACGACGATGACGACCGGCACCGCCACGAACCAGGGCAGGCCCTGGTTGGTCATCAGGCCGATCACCAGGATGCCCGCCAGGCTGACCAGGGTCGCGAACGACAGGTCGAACTGGCCGGCAATGAGCGGAAAGGTCAGCCCGCCGGCCACGATCGCCAGGAGGGCCGCCTGGTTGAGGACGTTGATCAGGTTGGGGCCGGACAGGAACGCTTTTGGCGAGAGGATCCCGAAGCCGGCGATCATGACCACCAGCGCAGCCAGGGTGCCGTAGCG
>JAXDKT010000165.1:0-21205 GCA_034666965.1 Chloroflexota bacterium
GGCGAGACGATCCAAGCGGCTCGAACGGGCGGCGACCCCGCGGCCAGCCGGTCCGCTGACCACTCGCGGCAGACCAGAGGATCCATCAGATCATGACCGTCGAGACATCCACCTGGGTGACCAAGAAGGGCCTTGCCCAGATGCTCAAGGGCGGCGTCATCATGGACGTCGTCACACCCGATCACGCCAAGATCGCCCAGGACGCCGGCGCCGTCGCGGTGATGGCTCTGGAGCGGGTCCCCGCCGACATCCGCAAGGCGGGCGGCGTGGCTCGCATGAGCGACCCGGCGATGATCCAGGGGATCATGGACGCCGTGACCATTCCGGTCATGGCCAAGGCCCGCATCGGCCACTTCGTCGAGGCCCAGATCCTCGAGGCTCTGGGGGTCGACTACATCGACGAATCCGAGGTCCTCACTCCAGCCGACGAGGTCAATCACATCGACAAGCACGCCTTCAAGGTCCCGTTCGTGTGCGGCTGCCGCGACCTCGGCGAGGCGCTCCGGCGGATCAACGAGGGTGCCGCGATGATCCGGACCAAGGGCGAGGCCGGGACGGGCAACGTGGTCGAGGCAGTCCGCCAGCTGCGTGCGGTCCTGAGCCAGATCCGGCGGCTCCAGGGGATGCGCGAGGACGAGCTGTTCGTGGCCGCCAAGGAGCTCCAGGCGCCCTACGAGCTGGTCCAGCAGGTCGCCGCCGACGGCAAGCTGCCGGTCGTCAACTTCGTGGCCGGGGGGATCAGCACCCCCGCCGACGCCGCCCTGGTGATGCAGCTCGGTTCCGAGGGTGTCTTCGTCGGCTCGGGCATCTTCAAGAGCGAGGATCCCGCCCGGATGGCCAACGCGATCGTCCAGGCGACCACCTTCTTCGACGATCCCCAGAAGATCGCCGAGGTCTCGAAAGGTCTCGGTGCACCGATGCGCGGGATCGCGCTCGAGGAGATCCCCGAGCAGGAGCGCCTCGCGGTTCGCGGCTGGTAGGGCGCCACCACGCAGCCGGCGACCGCCCGATGAGGATCGGGGTCCTTGCCCTCCAGGGGGCGTTCCGCGAGCATCTCGATACCCTCCGCGCCATCGGCGTGGACGGAGTCCGCGTGCGCCAGCCGGCCGATCTGGAAGGCGTCTCGGGGCTGATCCTGCCTGGCGGCGAGAGCACCACGATGCGCCAGCTGGTCGAGCGCTGGCGCCTGCGCCAGCCGATCCTCGACCTGGCCGCTTCGGGCGCGCCCGTGTTCGGGACCTGTGCCGGGATGATCCTGCTGGCACGCCACATCGCCGGCGGAGAGGAGCCGGTCTTCCCGCTCCTGGACGTGACCGTCGAGCGCAACGCCTTCGGCCGCCAGCTCGACTCGTTCGAAAGCGACCTGTCGGTGCCGATCCTGGGCGACGAACCCGTGCACGGCGTGTTCATCCGAGCGCCGGTCGTCGATCGGGTCGGGCCCGACGTGACCACCCTCGCCGAGCTCGACGATGGCCGGGTGGTGGCCGTCCGCGAGCGCAACATCCTGGCCACCGCGTTCCATCCCGAGCTCGCCGGCGAAACGCGCTTTCACCGGCTGATGGCGACCATGGCGGCCGAGCACGACGACCCCGGCGAGGGTTCCGGTCGACGACCCCATCCCACCCGACGCGGCGCCAGGCTCGACCGATGAGCGGCCGCTCGGGCAGGGTCCGGGTAGCGCGCCTGACCGACCTGGCGGCGCTCGGTGAGCTGTCCCGCCTGTGTCAGCAGGAGTCGGCCGAAACGCGCTCGCTGGGCCTCCCGGTCAGCGGTCCGCGCATCGGCGTGTTCAGCCTCTTCCGGCTGCCTCTGGGCGCCTTCCGGCCGCACGACCTGCTCTACGTGTACGAGGGCGGCGATGGCCTGACGGGGCTCATCCGAGTCGAACGCGACACGGCTCGTGACGAGTGGACCGTGGTCGAGCTCGATGCGATCGGCTTCTCGGAAGCCGGCGACATCCGCTTCCGCCTGCTCCAGCACATCCTGCGCGATGGATCCAAACGTGGCGCCATCCGCTTCCATGTCGCCTGCGCCGATGCGGCCGGCAACGTCGAGCTGTTCATGCAGGCGGGGTTTGCGCGGTATGGCGAGGAGCTCCTGCTCTATCGACCGCCCGGGTCGGCCCTGCCCGAGCCGTGGGCGGACGAACGGGCCACCGACAAGGGCATCCGGCCAGCCGCCCCGATCGACGCCCTCGCGCTCGGGCGGCTGTATGCGGCCGTGACGCCCAAACCGGTCCAGCGGCTGGAGGCCTATCGCCTCGGGGATTGGGAGCGCCAGGGGACCGGTTGGCGGGTGCCCCGATCGAGTCTTGCCCCGATCCTGCGTTTTGCCGACGTCGAAGCGTTCGTCCGGGAAGCGCCGGGCGGCGGCTCCGACGGCACGCGGCTGGATGCCCTGCTCCAGGTCGGGGTGGCCAAGGAGGACCAGCCCCACTATCTCAAGGTCCTGGCTCGGCCCGAGGCGGACACCGCGCCGCTGGTGGAGTACGGTCTGGGGGTGATCTCGGCCCGGACCCGGAACGTGGGTCGCAGCGATCACGGCGTGATCGCTCCCGTGCGAACCTACGAGGCGCCGATCGACCGCCGTCTCGAGGAGGCCGGGTTTGGAGTCGAGTCGACCGTCACGTTGTTGATGAAGGAGACCGCGGTCCGCGTCGCCGAGCCGGCGCTCGTCCCGGCCATCCGCTGATCGAGCCATCGATGGGGAGGCACCGTTGACCCCGAAACGCACCGAACGCGAGGCGATGGACGACCTCGAGCTGCTCCTCGCGGCGCTGCCGCCGGAGGTCGTCGAGGCTGTCCACGGGCTGTCGGCGAAGGAGGACCTGATCGAGGTCGTTCTGGATCTCGGGCGCCGTCCGGAGGCCCGCTTTCCGGACAGCGAGGTGACCCTCCTCGATCGCGAGATCCAGGAGGCCGACATCGCCTACGTGGTCGAACACATCGGCTCGTTCGGCGATGACAACCGGGCCGGGATCGAGCGGACCCTGCATCGGATCAGCGCGATCCGCAATCGCAACGGCAAGATCGTGGGCCTCACCTGCCGGATCGGCCGCGCGGTCTACGGCACGATCGAGATCATCGACGACTTCGTCGAGACCGGGAAGTCGATCCTGATCATGGGTCGCCCGGGCATCGGCAAGACGACCATGCTCCGCGAGGCCGCCCGGGTCCTGGCCGACAACATGGGCAAGCGAGTCGTGGTGGTCGACACCAGCAACGAGATCGCCGGCGATGGGGACATCCCCCATCCGGCCATCGGCAAGGCCCGTCGGATGCAGGTGCGCACACCGTCGCTTCAGCACGAGGTCATGATCGAGGCCGTCGAGAACCACATGCCCCAGGTCATCGTCATCGACGAGATCGGGACCGAGCTCGAGGCCCAGGCCGCGCGGACGATCGCCGAGCGCGGTGTCCAGCTCATCGGCACGGCCCACGGCAACAACCTCGACAACCTGATGCTCAACCCGACCCTGTCCGACCTCATCGGCGGGATCCAGAGCGTCACCCTGGGCGACGAGGAAGCCCGCCGCAGGCGGACTCAGAAGAGCGTCCTGGAGCGGAAGGCTCCGCCGACCTTCGACGTGATCATCGAGATCCAGGATCGCGAACGGGTGATGGTCCACAGCGACGTGGCCGACACCGTCGACGCCATGCTCCGCGGCGACCCGGTCGCCGCCGAGTTGCGCTGGCGCGACGAGGAAGGTGTCCACCGCTCCCAGGCCCGGCCCCGGCCATCGCCCCGCGAGCAGCTCGGCGCCGAGCGGTTCGCCGGTCTGGTCGGCAGCGGCTCGCCCTGGCGGATGGAGCCGGGCTGGCGTGGTGACGGACCGTATCGCGGTGGCGGCTACCGAGATGCCGGGCCGGGTGGCGCCGGCCTGGGTGGCCCAGGCTATCGGGCCGGGTATCGTCCCGGCGCGAGCGGCGGTTGGCGTCAGACCCGGGGAGGTTCCGCGCGGGAGACCGGCCCGCGCGGTCGCATAGCCGAGCCCGGGGCAGCGAACGCCGGCGCGGGAACGCTGCCCGGTGAACGCTTTGCCGTGCCGCCGGGTGGCGAGGCCCGTGCCGGGCGGTCGAGTCCGCTCGTGGCCGATCCGCCCTTCGTCTCGGGCGACATCGCCGACCGGGGTCCGCTCGAACGGGGCGTTGCCCCGGCTCCCGAGCCGCGCGCCCGCGACGCCCGGGAATGGCAGCGTCAGCAGGCCTGGCGCGAGCAGGCAGCCCGGGCGATCGACCTGCTCAAAGCCGAGGAGGGCACCGGACCGGTGCCGCTCGAGGACCCGCCCGACGACGCCCTGTCCGACGCGGCTCGCGAGCGGGCGCCTGAGCCCGACGAGGATGGCGAGGTTCTCCGGATCGAAGGTGCCGGCATCCTGCCGACGCTCCGGGTCCTGCCCCATGGCGTCAGCCGAAAGCGGCTCGAACAGGCGATCCGCGAGCTGCAGCTGCCCGTGGTCATTGCCCGCGACGTCGAGGAGGCCGACGTGGTCATGACCCTGCGCAGCGAGTACCGCCAGAAGACGCCCATGCTCCGCGAGGCCGAGGAGCGAGCGCTGCCGGTCTACGTCCTCAAGAGCAACACCATCCTCCAGATGCAGGCCAGCCTGACCTCCATCTTCTCGCTCGAGATCGACCCGCGCGAGGCGGCCTTGCGCGAGACCGAGGAGGCCATCGGGCTCGTCCAGCGCCAGGCTGAGGCGGTCGAGCTGAGCCCCCAGAACGCGTACATCCGGCGCCTGCAGCACCAGATGGCCGAGCGGGCCAATCTGGTCTCGCGCTCGCGCGGCCGCGAGCCCTATCGCCGGGTCCGGCTCTATCCGGACGCAGCCCGCTCGAGCTGGCGATGAGGAGTCGACGCCGCGGGCGAGGACGGACGGCTAGTCGTCACGCCGCTCCGGACCGGGCAGCGTTCCCGGGGTCGGTCCCTGGTCGACGTCCTCCTGGAAGTAGCGTCGACCACAACCGCGATAGCAGGCCATCGAGCCGGGCGCGTTGATCGAGCGGCAGTCCCGGCAGACCCATTCCGGCCCGACCATCTCGTGGCGCGTTCGGATCGTGCGGGTCAATCGCCCTCCGAGGTGGGGCAGGGCGCTCAGGATGTCGCTCAGGGCCGCCTGCACAAACAGGTAGGCGGCCACGGCGATCACCACGCCGCCGGCGGCCAGGAGGAGTGCCCAGATGACGTCGATGTGGCCGAGGTACGTCTGGTAGTCACCGAACGGCATCGTCGACATGCACCCTTAGGACCGAGGGCGGTTCGCCCCCGCAAGTAAACCGGGTCGCCCCTCGAAAGACTAGTACTTTCGTCACGATCGAGGTGGTTGTGATGCGCAGACGCACCGGCAGATTTCCGACGCGATCTCCCCGCGCTCCGACCGCCGGGATCAGTGCTCGGTGCCGCCGGTGAAGGTCCAGGCGGCGATCCGGACGGCAGGTGCGACCACTCCACCGAGGAACCCGCGCAGGCAGCGCCGCTCGCGGCCGACCGCCTCGATCCCGGCCAGCGCATCGAGATAGCTCTGGGTGTAGCGCAGGTTCTTGACCGGCCCGACGATCCGACCGCCCTCGACCAGGAACGTCCCGTCACGGGTCATCCCGGTCACGATCGCGAGCTTGGGATGGACCGGGTTGGTGTAGTGGAAGCGAGTGACCAGCAGCCCCCGATCGAGTCCGCCAATGAGCTCCTCGCGCGGGACGGAGCCGGCGCCAAGGTGCATGTTCAGCGGAAACGGGCCGTACGGGTTGGGGGCCGGCAGGCCATGACCGGTGGAGCGGACTCCGTCCTTCGCGGCCGTCTGCGCGTCATAGACGACGTCGCGACAGACGCCGCCCTCGACCAGTGATACCCGCCGCTTGGCGACGCCCTCGTAATCGAACGCCATCGGCAGGCCGAGCGGATCGGAGCCGTCGTCCCAGATGTCGACGAGGTCGCTGCCGACTCGCCGGCCGGGCTCGGCGAAGGACCGACCCTCCTGGACCGCGAGGGCGCTGAAGCCGAGGTAGCCAAGCATGTCAAGGAGGTCGACCACGGCGTATTCCTCGAGCACGACCGGGTAGTCGCCGGGCTCGATGGCGATCGCGTTGGCGGTGGCGCGGGCCTTCTGGGCAGCCTCCCGACCGAGCGCCCCGGCGTCGATCGTGGTGGCGTCGACCGCCGCCGCCTCGGCGTAGCCCGAGCCGCCGTCGGGGCCCATGGACACGGTGACGAGCTGCGAGGTGGTTCGTTCGCCGGCTGCCCGGATGCCCAGCGAATTGGCCACCGCGATGATCTCGGTGCTGGTCGCGAACGAGCCATAGGCGACGACACCGGCTTCGTCGGCCGCCGCGATGACGGCCCGGGCACCCTCGGCGCGCAGCTCGGGCGATGCTGCCGCGGTCGCGGCCGAGTACGCGGCAGGCAGGTCCGGGATCGCTTCAGCGGGGCTCGGCAGCGAGACGAATTCGTCGTTCTCCTCCACGTTCCGGGCGATCTGGCCGGCCGCTTCGGCCACGGCCCGGAGGCCTTCGCCATCGAGCCGCCCGGTGTACGCCACCCCGACTCTGCGCCCGACCACGAAGCGCAGGTTGAGCTGGGCATTGGTCTCGGCCACGTTCTGGTGGATCTCGCTGTTGGCAAAGCGAGTCAGGGCGGCGTCCTCGGCGGTCACCAGGGCCTCAGCCTGGGTCGCACCTTCGGCGAGCGCCAGGCGGATCGCCTCCTCGGCGAGGGCCAGCCAACCGGCCTGATCGCGGGGCGCCGTCAGCACGACCGGCTCACCACTTGCCGACGCCGATCTGGACATCGCGGAAGCGCGCGCCGCTGACCGCGTGGCCGACATGCCCACCCTGGCCGGGCTCGCCCTTGCCGCAATTGGGCGTGCCCAGCATTCGATAGCTCGACTCGTCGCCGACGGCATCGCACGATCGCCAGAACTGGTAGGTGATGCCGGTGTAGGTCGGGTTCTTGTAGAGCTTGCCCAGCCGGCCCCCCTTGATCTCGCGGGCAACCTCGGTCGCGAACTGGAAGTTGAGCCGGCGATCGTCGATCGACCAGCTGCGGTTCGAGCTCAGGTACAGCCCCGCGTCGGTGTCGGCCACGATGTCATCCAGGCTCATGCCGGGCTTGGGCAGCAGGTTGACGTTGGTCATCCGGATGAGCGGGATCCGGTTCCAGCCGTCGGCCCGCATCGCGCCGCCGGATCGCCGACCGATCCGCGGTGCCGTCTCGCGGCTCGACAGGTAGCCGACGAAGATGCCCTCTTTGACCAGCGGCACCGCCTGGGCGGCGACGCCCTCGTCGTCCCAGCCGAAGGTGCCCATCCCACCGGGCGAGGTCGCATCGGCAACGATGTCGATCAGCTCGGAACCGTAGCGGAACCCGGAATCGAGCTTGTCGGTGGTCAGGAAGCTCGTCCCGGCGTAGGACGCCTCGGTCCCGAAGACGCGGTCCAGCTCGGTCGGATGACCGCAGCTTTCGTGGACCTGGAGGTAGAGCTGGCTGGGATCGAGGATGACCGTGAACCGGCCGCTGGGGCACTGCGGCGCCGACAGGAGCTCGACCGCTTCCTCGGCGAGGGGCTCTGCCGCCGCGGCGAGGTCGAGCGCCCGAATGTTCTCGTAGCCGCCGGCGCTCCAGCCTCCACCGGCGTCCGGGTAGCTCCGGCGCTGGTGGTCGTCGCCCTCGATGGCGTTGGCCTCGACCGCTGCCCCGACGTGCGTGATCGTTTGCTCGGTGAAGCTGCCGTCGGAGCCCGCGAAGGTCTTCCACTCGCGTTGCGCGCCATAACCCGACTCGGTATAGGTCACGCCACGAACGTGGGCCGCGGCGCGATCGGCCTCGAGCAGGTCGCCGATCTTGGTCTCGAGCGCGATCGAGAACGGATCCTCGGTCAGGGGGGTCTGGTAGGTGCCGTGAGCCGGTGGTCGATCGTCGAGCTCGACCGGACGGCGCAGGGCCGTGGCACTCGCCCGAGCGATCCGGACGGCCTGGGCCGCGACCCGGTCGATCTCCTCCGGCTCCAGGCGATGGGAGCTGGCAAACCCCCAGGCGCCGTCGACCAGGACCCGGATGCCAAAGCCCTCGGTCTCGCCGCTGGAGACGCCCTCGACCCGTCCCGACTTGATGGCCACCGACTCCTCGAGCCGGCGGACGATGCGGATGTCGACATAGCTCGCGCCGCGAACGGAGGCCGTCGAGAGCGCTCGGTCGGTCAGGTCGCGCATGGGCTGTTGAGCGTAGCGCACGGCCGGGCTCGGTGCCGGGTGTCGCCCATCCGCGTTCCGTCCGTCTCTCGCGCCGCTCAGGCTGGAGTCGGGCTGGGCGTGGGGGTCGCGGTGGGTGTCCTTGCGAAGCCGCCCTCGATGAGGCACCGTTCTGCGCGACGCCTGCGGCCGGTTGTCGGTCGGGCTCGACAGCGCCGGCCAGACGATCGGCCGAAGGAGTGCCCAGTGCGCCACCGACCGATTCCCGCCCTGGCCCGTGCGCTCCCACTCGGGATCCTCCTGGTGTCGTTGGCCGTCGGTCAGCTGGCGCTGGCGGACGCCTCGGGGCCACGCCGGGTGGGGATCGAGACGAACGCCGCCGCTCCGGCTCAGGCCGTACTTGACGGCGGGCGACAGGCCGGCCCGGCCGTCGCGGCTGCCTTCAATGTCAACCTGGTCAGCCTGTCCCTATCGAAGGTCGCGGGTGGCCTGTCGTCGCCCGTGTTCGCCACCAACGCCGGCGACGGGAGCGGGCGCCTGTTCATCGTGGAGCAGGGCGGCAGGATCAGGATCCTCCAGGGCGGCGTCGTGCTGGCCACACCGTTCCTGGACATCCACACGAAGATCTCCAAGGGCGGCGAACGGGGCCTGCTTGGCCTGGCGTTCCACCCCGACTACGTGGCCAACGGCAAGTTCTACATCTACTACACCGATATCCGGGGGCGGATCGCGATCGCCGTCTACCACCGCTCCACGGGGGATCCGAACCGGGCCAGCGCGACCGGGTCGGTCCTCCTGCGGATCAGCAAGCCGTACTCCAACCACAACGGCGGAACGGTCGCGTTCGGGCCGGACGGCTACCTGTACCTGGGCACCGGCGACGGAGGCGGGGCCGGCGATCCGGGCAACCGCGCGCAGAGCCTCAGCTCGCTCCTGGGCAAGCTCCTCCGGATCAACGTCAACGGTCGGACGCCGGCCCGGCCGTACATCATCCCCAGGTCGAATCCGTATGTCGGCAAGGCCGGGCTCGACCAGATCTGGGCACGCGGCCTGCGCAATCCCTGGCGCTTCAGCTTCGATTCGGCCAAAGGCGACCTGTGGACGGGTGACGTCGGACAGAACCGTTACGAGGAGATCGACCGATCGACGGCGGCCAGCGGCGGCGGTCGTGCCACGAACTATGGCTGGCGGGTGGTCGAGGGCAACGCCTGCTACCGGCCGGCGAGCGGCTGCAACAAGTCGGGCAAGAAGATCCCGCTGGCCGTGTACGGGCACAGCAAGGGCTGCTCGGTTACGGGGGGCTACGTCTATCGCGGCACGGAGTACCCGGCCCTGGTCGGCGGATACCTCTTCGCGGATTTCTGCACGGGCAGAATCTGGGCGGTCAACGCTGCGGGCGCCGCCAGGCAGACGCCTCGCCAGTTGCTCGACTCGACCCTGTCGATCAGCTCCTTCGGCCAGGCCGAGGACGGCAGCCTGTATGTCACCGATCTTGGCCACGGCGGCCTCTGGAAGGTCGTCGCGAACTGATCCTCAGAGGGTCGGGCCCGAACCGACAGCCTGGGTCGTGAGGTAGATCCCCAGGGCGAACACGACGACGCCGGCAGCGATCGGCGCGTACCCGGCGACCCGGCCGAGGCTCGACCTGGACGGCAGCCGATCGAGCCGATCGCGGGCGAAGACGAGGCCGAGTCCGACCCCGCCCAGGACGGCCGCCATGCCCAGGCCGAAGGCCACAACGAGGACCAGGCCGTAGACCGCGCGACCGGTCGCGATGGTTGCCAGCAGGATGATCAGCGCGTTGGTCGACGGGATGATCCCGCCCGCCAGACCGAGCACGAACAGGCTGCGCCAACCCAGACTCGAGCTGGCCGGGGACAGATGGCTGTGGCGGACGCCGCCATGGCTGTGCATTCCGTCGGATTCGGTGTCGGCCTCAACGGCGGTGGTTGCCGGGGCCCCGGGCGAGTGCGCGGCCGACGCGAGCGCGATCGGCTCGTGAGGGTGGTCATGCTCGGGCTCGTGCTCCGGCGGGTGCTCGTGCTCCCCTAAGTGCTCGTGCTCATGGCCGGTGGACCGCGACGTGGCGCGCCGCCTGCGCACTTGCCCTGCGACCAGCCAGGCACCGATGCCCAGGACGAGGAGCCCTGATGCGATCGGGGCGACCCGGTTGAAGGTCTCGGGCGAGGCGACCCCACGGAAGCCGATGATGACCGCCGCCAGCACGAGAATCCCAAGCGTGTGCGAGACGGTCACGCTCAGCCCCAGCGCGATGGCGTGGACGGCCGTGCCCCGCGTCCCCACCAGATATGCGCCCATCAGCGTCTTGCCATGACCGGGGGTCAAGGCATGGCCGGCGCCGAGGGCAACCGCCGCGAGAAGCGAGCCGAGAAGGACGAGCGGCGTGAGGTCCTGGGTCTGGAGCAGGCCGGAAATGTCGCTCCCGACGCCGCCGGGCACGGCGCCCGTCGGAGGCACCGTCGCACCGGGAGCGGTGGACCCCGCCACGCCCGGGAGGTCGGTCGGGTAGAGCGCTGGCGAACCGGGCAACGGTTGCGTCTCTGGGACGCTGAACGGTGCCAGGGTCGGCCCACCCGGGCTGACCGAGAACGACGCGGCACGGACGTCGAGCGGCTGGCTCAGCAGGTCCTGCGGGTAGCTCGTCAAGCGGTTCGAGACCGAGCTCGACGGCAGGCCGGCGCCAGCCACGCTGACACCGCTGCCGGTGACCACCACCTCACGCCAACCCAGCCGTTCCTTGTGCGAGCTGTCGCTGAATGCGACCGAGGTGCCAGCCGTCAGCGGAGCGGGCAGGGCGGCGCTGTAGGTACAGCTCAGGCGCATGGTCTCGAGGCCCGCGGCCCCCGGCGGAAAGCTCAGCCCGGCGGCGAGCGGGACGAGGCTGAGGGTCCGGCCGGCGATCCTCAGGTCGAGGGACGAGACCAGGGCCGGGCAGGCGACGATCCGTTCAGCCTCGGTCTCGGCGTCGGACACCGAGCCGTCACCGTCCGTGTCGATCCGGAGCTTCTCCTGGAAGGTCGGGATCTCCGCCTGGTCGATGACGACGTCGAGGATCACCCGGTCCGGCTCGACCCGGATCCCGGCGTAGTGATTGATCGTGAAGTTGCCCAGCGGGTGGGCCAGCGCCAGCGCTGGGACCAGGAGTCCCAGGCATAGCCCCCCAATGGCCGCCACGACCGCAGCGCGAAGGGAAGGCCGACGGGCGCGGTAACTCACGAATCCGGACATCGGTCGCATGCTATCGCTCATACGCTCGAGCCCCGCCCAGGGATGATGAGTTAACTGGATGGAATCCCGCGCTCGGGTCATCCAACCCCACGATCTCGACGCATGGGTAAGCGTGATGCTTGGCGGTCGCGAACGCCGCAGCGTCAACCCAATGGCGGCGGGCCAATCGGCGCCGTCTGTAGATAGGAAGGGACCAACCATGCGGAGAGCCTTCTCCATCCCTGCGCTGGGCGCGGCGATGGTGGTGCTCACGGTGGGGGCCGCGCCGCTGCTGGCGCTTGCCGCAGACCACCTGGATGCACCGAATGTGGGATCCATTCACGTGGATTCCAGCGACCATCTCGCGGTCACGAAAGTCAACGGCCCTCTCGACATCAACGACGTGTATGTCTTCAAGGGCGCATCCGCAAACCACACCGTCCTGGTGATGACCGTCAATCCCGCGGTCAACCTGGGTATTGGACCGAGCACCTTCGCTGCTGGCGCCGAGTACACCCTCAACATCGACACGAACGGGAACTCGCGCGCCGACCGTGAATACGAGATCCAGTTCGGCAAGCCCAATTCACACGGTGTCCAGAGCTACAAGGTGCAATACGAGAAGGGCGATCACGAGAAGACCATCGCCCGTGGCAAGACCGGCGACTCGACCTGGAAGCACGACGTCGGTTCGTTCGCGGGTGTTCGCTCGGACCCGTTCTTCTTCGACCTGCTCGGCTTCTTGGGCTCCGTCAAGGGCGAGGGAACGCGCCGGTTGAACGATGGCAAGCAGTCCGACTTCTTCGTCGGTCTGAATACCCTGGCCATCGTCATCGAGGTGCCCAACTCGCAGCTGGGTGGCAACGGACGCAACATCGGCGTTTGGGGCACGACTCGGGACAAGGAGGATCATCGGGTCGATCAGATGGGTCGTCCGGCGATCAACACCGTCTTCAACCCGCTGGCCGACAAGGTCGCGTTCAACAAGACGGCCCCCTACCGCCAGCCGACGGCGATGGGCGGCAAGTTCAAGACCAACGTCGTGAACACGCTCGAGGCGTTCTCGGCGCTCGATGGCGAAGGAGCCTACAAGCCGGCCGACGCGGCCACGCTGGCGGGCATCCTCTTGCCGGATGAGCTCCGTTATGACGTCGGGTCCGCAGCCGCAGGGCCGCTCAACGGGCGCGCTCTGGCGGACGACGTGATCGACGTCGAGCTCAACATCACCACCGGCGGTTTCCCGTTCGCGGGTCGCAACGCCACCGGCGGAATCCCGACCGACGGGGTCGGTCCCCACTCGGACTACTCGGCGAGCTTCCCGTATCTCGGGACTCCGCACTAGGATCCGGCTCGAAACGGGAGCGGCCTGGGCCGCTCCCGTTTTCGTTCCCCAAGGAGATCGCCGGAATGGCGTCTACGTCAACCAGTCAGCCCTCATCGCACCGGAAGTTCCGGCCGCTGCTGTTCCTCGGCGCGGCTGTGCTGATCGCCGGCGGAAGCTTCGGTCTCAACCGCCTCGGGCTCCTTCGATCCAACCCGGACGCTAGCGTGGCTCGACCGTCGCCGGTCGCCCCCGCTGGAGCACCAGGATCGGCTGAGCTGAGCCCGATCCAAGCGCCCGACGTTCCTCCGGCGCTTGGCACGGGCACGACCCAGGATCTCGACAAGGCAATCGGGGTCTGGACCGCAAACCTGAAGCGCGACCCAGAGGACTTCATCAGCGCTCAGAATCTCTCACTGGTCTACTACACGCGCGGCCGGCTCACGGGGAACGCGGACGACTATGCGCGGGCTCAGGAGGCGGTCGACCAGGGTCTCAAGATCTACCCGGACAATCCTGGCGCCCGGACGCTCAAGGCCCTGCTCCTCTACACGCTGCACGATTTCGAGGGAGCCCGCCTGGCCGCTCAAGCCATTTTCGATGCCGATCCAGCGCAGTTGCAGGCACTGGCAACGGTGGGCGACAGCCAGCTCGAGATGGGCCGGTACGACGCTGCCGCGGCGACGTTCGCGGCCCTTGAGAAGGTCCAGCCCGGTGCCGCGGTAACGGCCCGGCTGGCGCGTCTCGCCTCGCTCCAAGGTCATGACGACGACGCGGCTTCCCGCGCCGCACAGGCCGCGACCGAGGCCCGGGACGAAGGCAACGAGGGCACGTCGCTCGCCTTCTACGACTATCTCAAGGGTTACCTCGCCTTCCAGGCCGGCAAGCTCGACCTGGCGGGCGCGAGTTACGAGGCCGCACTGAAGGACTGGCCGGGTTCGTACCTCGCCCTCGAAGGGCTGGCCAAGGTCCGAGCCGCACAGGGCCGGGTCGACGATGCAATCGAGCTGTTCGGGCGCGCGATCGCGATCGTCCCGCAGCCCGAATTCCTGGCTGGACTTGGCGACCTCTATCAGCTGTCCGGCGACACGCGCAAGGCGGAGGAGCAGTACGCGACCGTCCGCGCCATCGCCCGGCTGCAGGCCGTCCAGGCACAGCTGTTCAATCGCCAGCTCGTGCTGTTCGACATCAACCACGGAGAAAATCTGCCCGATGCGCTGGCCCTTGCCGAACGCGAGCTCCAGGTCCGGAAGGACGTCTACGGCTGGGACGCCTATGCCTGGGCGCTGCTGGCCAATGGGCGCACCGATGACGCGGATGCCGCCATGGACAATGCGCTGGCCCTGGGCACCCACGATGCCCTGCTCGCCTACCACGCCGGCATGATTGCCCAGGCTCGCAACGACGATGGGCGCGCTCGGACGCTGCTGAACGAGGCCTTGGCCTTGAATCCTGGGTTCGATCCGCTCCAGTCGGCTCGCGCGAGGGACGTGCTCGCCAGGCTGCCTACCCCGTAGACCGACACGCTCGACCGGCCGACCTGCGTCAGGCTGACCGATGGAGCGCGCTCCTCCCCCTCCGGGCCGTTCCCTGCCGTCGAGTACACTCGCCGCCGTGAGGGATCAGGAACGTCGGGCCGGAGGCGGTTGGTTCATCACCGTCGAAGGACCGGATGGGGCGGGCAAGACCCTGGTCACGGGACGAGTGCGCGACGCTCTCGAAGACCGCGGTCTGCGGACCCTGGCAACCCGCGAGCCAGGCGGGACCGCGGTCGGCGAGCAGGTCAGGCGGATCGTCCTCGACCACGCCGCCGGTGACCAGCCGATCGATCCCCGAGCCGACGCGCTGCTGTTCAGTGCCGGGCGCGCCCAGCTCGTGGCCGAGGTCATCAGGCCGGCCCTGGAGCGCGGCCTGATCGTGCTCGACGCCCGCCACATCGACTCGACCCTCGCCTACCAGGGCTACGGCGGCGGCCTGCCGGTCGCCTTCCTGCGCGAGCTCCAGATGTTCGCCACGGACGGCCTTCGCCCCGACCTGACCGTGCTCCTGGACGTTCCGGTCGAGGTCGGTCTCGCGCGCAAGCAGGCAGACGAGCAGACCCGCTTCGAGGCGATCTTCGACGTCGCCTTCCACGAACGGGTCCGCCGTGGGTACCTGGCCCTGGCCGAGGCCGAGCCCGACCGCTTCGTGGTGATCGACGCCAGCGCCCCGGCGGACGATGTCGTCGAGCGGGCCCTCGACGCGATCGTGGCGCGCGTGCGCACCGCGACTGAACCGACGCCCCGTCCAGTGCGCATGCATCGATGAACCAGTCAGGACGTCGTGTTCCTGGCCGGCTGGCATCGGCCGCCGACGACGCCGATCGAGCGACCCTCGAACGGCTCGCCGCCGGCGACCACGGAGCGATCGAACCGCTGTATGAGCGTTACAAATCGATGGCCTACGCGCTCGCCATCCGCATCACCGGCGACGCCGCACTCGCCGAGGACGTCGTCCAGGACGCCTTCGTGGGCGCCTGGCGCAACGTCGTGCGCTATGAAGCGGGACGCGGCAGCGTGAAGACGTGGCTGTTGTCAATCGTCCATCATCGGGCCATCGATGCGACCCGCCGACGACGGCCGACCACCGAGCTGCCCGATGGCGAGGCACCGACGCCGCCGTCGTTGACCCTGCCCGACGTCTGGCCCGAGGTCGCCCGGCGGCTCGATCGCGAGGCCGTCGTCGCCGCGCTCGGCACCCTTAGCGACGTCCAGCGCGAGGCGCTCGAGCTGGGCTACTTCGGCGGCCTCACCCAACAGGAGATCGCCGATCGGACCGGAACGCCGCTGGGCACGGTCAAGAGTCGGATGCGGCTGGGCCTGCTCGCGATGCGCGGGGCGCTCACCAGCGACGAGCAGGTCGCCGGCTCGGGCGGGACGGCGCCGCCATGAGCGAGCCGCGGCCCATGGCGCCGCTTTCCTGCGACGAGGTGCGCGAGCTGGCCGCCGGGTTTGTGCTGGGCGCGCTCGACCCGGACGACATGGCCCGCCTGCGTCGGCATCTTTCAATCTGTCCCGACCCGCACCGGGAGATCGCCGAGATGGGCCAGGTCGTGCCCTATCTCGGGGAGGCACTCGAGCCCATCGAGCCACCGGCCGGCCTGGGCCAGCGGATCCTGGCCGCGGTCGCCGCTGAGGCGGCGCAGACGGCGGCGGCGCAGACGGCTGACGGCGACCCGGGAACGGTATCTGGGCCCAGCCCCGGTGCCCCTCGCCCCCGGACCGCGGGCCCGTCCGTCGCGGTGGTCCCGTTGGCCACGGACCGGGCTCGCCGGCCGTCGCGGCTGACCTGGATCGCGGCGATCGCGGCGGCGCTGGTGATCGCCGCGCTCGGGGCCTGGAACGTGGGGCTGCGCACGGAGCTCGACTCGCTTCGCGCCTACGACAAGGCCGTCGAACGCGTCGTCAACCTGGCCACGGCCGCCGGCGGACAGGCGGCCATCCTCAGGCCCCAGGTGACCGGCGGTCCGGCGGGGATGGCGGCGATCGGCGCCGACGGCCGGATCGAGATCGCCTTGCGCGGGCTCGCTCCGACGTCCGGATCCGAGGTCTACGAGGCGTGGCTGATCGGGCCCGACAAGCGGCCGGTCGCGATCGGATCGGTGACCCTCACCTCGGACGGGCTGGGTGTGCTCCAGACGACGGCTGCGCCGACCGGTCAGGGCGTGACCATCGCCCTCACCCGCGAGCCGACGGCGGGCCGGACCAACCCAACGCCACCCGTCCTCTCGGTCGGGGTCGCCTCGGGCGCGACCTAGCCCTCGGGCGCCGGCTCCGGCGGGGAAGCCAGGATCCCGCGCCCGGCGGCACGAGCCGCCGCGAGGGCCGTTTCAGCCGCAGCCCGAAGGTCCTCGGCCGTGGCCGCGTCGGTGGGGAAGCGGGCGACGCCGGCGGAGACGGAGATCTTTCGTCCGGCTGAGCCGGGCAGTGCGGCGATCCCGTCCACCACCCGCTGGGCCACCGTCATCCCGGCCGCCCCCGGAGCCACCAGGACGAATTCATCGCCGCCGATTCGGGCCACCGTGTCGACCAGCCGGACCGATTCGGCCAGCACGGCCGCCACCGAGCGGAGCACGTCGTCGCCCGCGCCCGGGCCAGCCGCGTCATTGAGCTCGGTCAGCCGGTCGACGTCGAAGACCGCCAGAGACACCTCGCCGCCCTGCCGCCCGGCCCGAGCCAGCTCCAGCTCGAGGATCCGGGCAAACGTCCGCTCGTTGGCCAGCCCGGTCAGCGGGTCGGTATGGGCCATCCGCTCGAACCACTCGGACCGCTCGGCGACCATCGAGCCGACCCGGGCCCGGTCGATCGCGACCGAGATCAGGGCGGCGAACGCACCCAGTGTCGTGCGCTCGTCGTCGTCTGGCTCGGCGTCGCTCTCGCGGGCGAGACTGAGAACGCCCACGAGCTGATCGATGCCGCCCCGACCCACGACCAGCGGAAGGTGGATGAACCCGTCACCCATCCGGGCGACCCGGTCGGCCGCGGTCGCGGCCACCGGGCTGGCCGGGCTGGCGACCGCCGTGTCGAGATCCGCGCGCACGTCGATCCCGGCCCCAAACGTGACCGCAACCTGGAGCTCGGCCCGGTCCGGATCCTGGAGCGTGACGGCGGCGAACGGGGCTCCGACATACTCGGCGACGATCTCGAGCAGCTGCCCGACGCTGGCGTCCAGGTCGTCGCTCGCGGCGAGCGCCGTCGCGGCCTGGGCGAGGAGTTCGGCAAGGCGATCCATCGAGCGGGTGTCCTCCGGCGTCAGGGTGCTGAGGTCTCGCATGCTACCCCCTCCATCGGCCCGGGCGAGCCCCACAGCGCAGCCTATACTCGGGCCGATGAAGCTCGTCGTCGCGATAGTCCACAACGAGGATGCCGGCGCCCTGGTCGATGCCCTTCTCGAACGCGAGCATCGAGCGACCCGGCTCCATTCCTCGGGTGGGTTCCTGAAGCAGTCCAACGCCACGATCATCGTCGGGGTCGAAGATGCCAAGGTCGACGAGATCCTGGCCATCGTCCGCGAGAACTGCACGGCCCGGACGCAGATCGTCAATCCCATGCCGCCGATCATGGAACCGGGCGAGTTCTTCATGCCCTATCCGCTCGAGGTCGAGGTCGGCGGGGCCACGGTCTTCGTCCTGCCGGTCGAGCGCTTCGAGCGCCTCTGACCGTCGCGGTCCGGCCGTGAGCCCCCTTCGCCCCGACCTCGTCGAGTGCTGGCCGTTCCGGGTGACCGGTCTCGGGATCGAGATCCTGCTCATCCGACGGGCGCCGGACCGGTCGTTCGCCGGCATGTGGCAATGCGTCACCGGCCGGCTCGAAGGTGCCGAGACCGTGGTCGCGGCGGTCTTCCGCGAGCTCGCCGAAGAGACCGGTCTGGGGCCGCCCGACGTCCTTGCGCTGTATAGCCTCGACCTGGTCAACACGTTCTTCGAGCCGTCGGCCAATGGCATCCTGGTCGAGCCGGTGTTCGCCGTCCAGGTCCGCACCGGCTGGGTCCCGACGATCTCGGCCGAGCACGACGACCAGCGCTGGCTGGGCCCTGACGAGGCTCGCCGGCTGGTCGTCTGGCCGGCCTATCTGACCGCCATCGAGCGCATCGAGACGATCGTCGCCGACGGAACGCGCGAGCGCTGGTTCCGCCTCCGGCCCGATGGGACCCGGATGGTAGACTGAACCGCAACCTGCCCCGGCCCGCGGATGGCGGCGCACCTTCGGAGGCCAGCTTGCTCGACCGACCCCACTCCCCGCCGGCGACCATCCCGGCAGCCTCGTCCGACGCCGCCCAGCGCCGCGTCTTCCGGTCGAAGGTGGACTCGATCCGGCCGACGTACGGCTTCGAGGACGTCAGCCTGGCGCCGGGCACGAGCACGATCGAGCCGAACGACGTCGAGCTCCGCCAGGTCCTGTGGGGCATCGACCTGGCCATCCCCATCCTGGCCTCGGCCATGGACGCCGTGGTCGATGTCGAGTTGGCCGGGGCGCTGGGCCGGCTGGGCGGTCTGGCGGTACTCAACCTGGAGGGTGTCCAGGCTCGCTACGAGGACCCCGACGAGGTCCTCGCCCGGATCGCAGCAGCATCCGACGACGAGGTCCAGGACCTCCTCGCGGAGGCCTACGCGCCGCCGATCCGCGAGGAGCTCATCGGTCGGCGGATCGCCGAGATCCATGCCGCTGGATCGAAGGCTGCGGTGGCCTCGACCCCGGCCGCCGCGCGACGGTTCGGACCGTTCTGCGCCGAGCACGGGGCCGACCTGTTCCTGGTCCAGAGCCAGGTCTCGAGCGCCCGCCACCTGGCCTCCGGCTACGACCCGCTCTCGCTCGAGGACTTCACCCGGTTCATGCCCATCCCGGTCGCCGTGGGGAACACGACCAGCGCCGAAGCCGCCTTTGCGCTGATGGAGCAGGGCGCCGCCGCCGTGTTCGTGGGGGTCGGTCCGGGTGCCGCCTGCACCACCCGCGAGGTGCTCGGGATCGGCGTCCCCCAGGTCACGGCCATCAGCGACGTCGCGGCTGCCCGCGACGCCTACCTGGCCGAAACCGGCCGCTACGTGCCGGTCGTCGCCGACGGCGGCATGCGGCGGGGCGGCGAGCTGGCCAAGGCGATCGCCGCCGGCGCCGACGCCCTGATGATCGGATCGCCGCTGGCCCGTGCCGCGGAGGCCCCCGGGCGCGGCACGAACTGGGGAATGGCCGCGCCCTCGCCCACGCTCCCGCGCGGGACGCGGATCAAGGTCGGGACGACCGGGCCGCTGGAACGGATCCTGTTCGGGCCGGCGCATGTCAGCGACGGGTCCGAGAACCTGGTCGGGGCGCTGCGCCAGTCCATGGCGGCCCTCGGGGCCCGGACGATTCGCGAGATGCAGGCGGTCGAGATGGTCTATGCCCCGTCCACCCAGACCGAGGGCAAGTCCTGGCAGAGGGCGCGCTGAGCGCGACCGAGCCCTCGTCCGAGAGCCGGTCCGCGCCGAGCCTGTACGAGCAGGTCGGCGGGATGCCGTTCTTCGAGGCCCTCGTCCGGCGCTTCTACGACGGCGTGGCCGCCGATCCCGACCTTCGTCCGCTGTACCCCGAGGCGGATGACCGGCTGCCCCTGGCCCGCCGCCACCTGACCCTCTTCCTGGCTCAATACTGGGGCGGTCCGACCACCTACGACGCCGAGCGAGGTCACCCCCGCCTGCGAATGCGCCATGCCCCGTTCGGGATCGGGCCGGCCCAGCGCGATTCGTGGCTCCGGCACATGCGTCAGGCGATCGCCGAATCGGCCCCGCCGCCAGCGGTCGAAGCCCGCCTGGAGGCCTACTTCGAAATGGCCGCCCGGCGATGCGCAACCGGGAATGAGCCAGCGTCTCTCGGGCGCCCTGGGCCGGCTGGTACTCTGCCGAGGTGGGTGCAAATCGCCGGTCCGGGCTGACGGTCGATCGTCGGATCGCGTTCGCCATCCTGATTGCCGCCGGGGTCGTGGCCGCTTGCGGCACGACGCCCGGGTTCACGGTCCTCCCGGGTCAGATTCCCAGCGCGTTGCCGTCCGGCGGGGCATCGCCCGCGTCGAGCCGGCCCCAGGGGTCGGCCTCGACGTCCGCTTCGCCCGGTGCGCCGGCTCCGTCGGCGACGAGCGGCGGCTCGCCCGGTCCATCGAGCTCGCCCAGCGGGGCGGGGGCGAGCTACACCTTCGTCAAGAAGGAGAAGTGTCCCGAGAGCCGGTTCGAGTGCGTCACCCTGTCGGTGCCACGCGACCACACCACTCAGGGCGGGCCGAGCTGGGACCTGACCTTCGCCATCCAGCGCGCGACGGGCACCAGGCTGGGAACCTTCGTGACGGTCACCGGCGGACCGGGCTACAGCGGGCTGGCCGCGTCCGAGCCGTACACCGACGGCTACGACCCCACGATCCCGGAGCACTACGACATGGTCTTCTTCGACCAGCGCGGGATCGGCTTGTCGCACCCGATCCAATGCCCATCGGCGACCGCCGTCTACTACGCCGACACATCCGATCCGGCCGATCCGGCCCAGCGTTCGGCGGTGGCCAGCGCCGCCCGGACGTATGTCGACGCGTGCATGGCCGAGTCCAAGGCCGACCCGGCCGATCTGCCCTACTACGCCACGAGCCAGGCCATCGAAGACCTCGAAGCATTCCGCGACTACCTCGGCGCGGACCAGCTGATGCTCTATGGCGAGAGCTACGGGACCCAGTTCGTGCAGACCTACGCGGCGGCTCACCCGGACCGGATCAAGGCGCTGTTCATCGACGGCCCGGTCGACCTGGTCCCCGATGCGATCACCTACTACACCGAGAGTGCGCGGGCCTTCGATGACGTTCTCCACGACACCCTTCAGGCCTGCCGGGCGCGGGTCGCGTGCCGGGCCGACATTCGGGGTGGCGACCCGTTGGCCGCCTACGATGCCCTCGCGGCAAAGCTGGACGCGGCGCCGCTGACCTA
>JAXDKT010000166.1:0-5054 GCA_034666965.1 Chloroflexota bacterium
CCTACCCTGTCAGGGAGTGTTTGCAAGGGCGGTCCGGAGGCGTCCGGAAACGTCCGGTGTCAGCGCGCCACGCTCCTCCGCCAGGGCGATCTCGCGGATCGCCGCGGCGCGGTAGAGGGGCAGCACATCGGGGGCATGGGCGGCCAGCGCGGCCAGGTGGGCCTCGAGCGTGCCGACGTCGCCGCGGGTCAGCGGCCCGGTCAGGGCGGTCTTGATCCCCAGGACTCGGGAGTTGCCCAGGGTCTGTTCGATGAGCGGTCCATAGATGGCCAGGCTGCCGGCCTCGTCCAGCCCGGCGACCCGGCCAAGCTCCGCGATCGCATCGAGGAGGGCCACGAAGCCGCCCGCCGCCAGGACCGCGGCGGCGTGGTAGGCCGCCTTCGTGCCCGGCGCCAGGCGAACGGCCCGGGCACCGATGGCCGCGGCCATCTCGGCCAGCAGGGTGACCAGCTGGTCGTCGCCTTCGACCGCGATGGTCGCGCCGTGGAGCGCCTCGACCGCTCGGGACGTGTCGGCGAAGGCAACCAGCGGATGGAAGCTGCCCACCTGGGTGCCGGCGGCCATGGCCGGCTCGAGGACCTCGGCCCCGAGCGCGCCGCTGGTGTGGATGAGCGCCTGACCGCTGTACAGCCGGATGCTCCGGGCGACCGACTCGATGGCGTCGTCCGGGACGGCAAGGATGATCAGCTCGACCTCGTCGAGGAGCGGGGTGATCTCCGCGAAGGCGCGCGTGCCACCGACCAGCTCCTTGAAGCGCTCGCGCCGGGCCGGGTCGCGGCTGGCGACCGCGCGGATCGGCCAGCCAGCCAGGGTCAGGGCCAGACCGAGCGCCGAGCCGACGGCCCCGGCACCGACGATGCCGATGAGTGGCGGCTCACCCGGACCTGAATGCTGGTGCGGGTGGGCGTGATCGTGGGCCGAGTCGTCGCCGTGATCGTGGCCCCGGCTCGAATCGGGGTCGAGGTCGATCCCGGCATCACGCAGGGCGCCCAGCTTGTCCCGATCGCCGTCCCCGTCGCGGCCCCGCTGACGCCAGGTCCTCATCGTTCGGGGTACGCTTTCATCCGACGATTCTAGCCACCCAGCGAAGGAAGAACCGTGCCGGCCCACGATCCGTTCGGCGCCCGGGCCAGCCTCGGTCCGGCGCTCCCCGACCTGTATCGCCTGAGCGCCCTCGAGCCGCTCGGCGTCGACCTCGACCGGATCCCCGTGACCGTCAAGGTCCTGCTCGAGAATGCGCTCCGCAACGCGGGCGGCGGCCTGGTCGGAGCGGACGACGTCACGACCCTCGCCGGGTGGCGACCCGGAGCTTCGGCCGGCAACGAGGCCGAGATCCCGTTCCTGCCCGCGCGGGTCATCCTCCAGGACTTCACCGGTGTGCCGGCCGTGGTCGACTTGGCCGCGATGCGCGACGCCATGGCCGACCTGGGCGGGGATCCCGCCCGAGTGAACCCGCTGGTCCCGGCCGATCTGGTCATCGACCATTCGGTCCAGGTCGACGCGTTCGGCACGCCGGGGGCCTTCGCCTTCAACGTCGAGCGCGAGTACGAGCGCAACGGGGAACGCTACGCGCTGCTGCGCTGGGCCCAGACCGCCTTCCGCGACCTGCGCGTCGTGCCGCCCGGGACCGGCATCGTCCACCAGGTCAACCTCGAGTTCCTGGCCACCGTCGTCGCCACCCGGGCGGACGCGTTCGGCGAGGTGGCCTTCCCCGACACGCTCGTCGGGACCGACTCGCACACCACGATGATCAATGGCCTGGGGGTCCTGGGGTACGGCGTGGGCGGGATCGAGGCCGAGGCCGTGCTCCTCGGCCAGCCGCTCTACCAGCCGATGCCCAGGGTCGTCGGGGTCCGGCTCCATGGCGAGCTGCCGAACGGCTCGACCGCGACCGACCTGGTCCTGGTGGTGACCGAGATGCTGCGCTCGTTCGGCGTGGTGGGCGCGTTCGTGGAGTTCGCCGGCGATGGCCTGGCCGGGCTGGCGCTGGCGGATCGGGCGACGATCGCGAACATGAGTCCGGAGTTCGGGGCCACCTCGACGCTCTTCCCGATCGACGACGAGACGCTGAGCTATCTGCGCCTCACCGGGCGACCCGCGGCGCTGGTCGACCTCGTCGAGCGCTATGCCCGGACCCAGGGGCTGTGGCGCGAGCTTGGTGCCGCGCCTGACTTCGACGACTTGCTCGAGCTCGACCTGGCGACCGTCATCCCTTCGGTGGCTGGCCCGCGTCGGCCCCAGGACCGGGTGCCGCTCGGCGAGCTGCGGGCCAACTTCCGGTCGGCCTTCCCACCGCCCGGGGCGGCGGGCGGCCCGGGTGACCGGCCGATCGCCGATCGAGCGGGACCGGCCTCGGAAGCGACCGGCGTGGAGGAGGCATCGGCCGATTCCTTCCCCGCCTCGGATCCACCCGCGTTCGTGGCCGCCGAGGCGACCGACGCCAGCGCGCAGGACGATCCGCCGGCCAATCCCGGCAGCGACCCGGTGGACCCAGCCGACCCGGCGACCGATGAGGCGCCCTACCCCGCGTTTACGATCGAGGACGACGGGGGGCGGACCATCAGCTCGGGTGCCGTGGCCATCGCCGCGATCACGTCGTGCACGAACACGTCGAACCCGACGGTCATGGTCGGCGCCGGGCTGCTGGCCCGCAATGCCGTCGCCCGGGGCCTGTCGGTCGGGCCGACGGTCAAGACCTCGCTGGCCCCCGGCTCGAAGGCGGTCACCACGTATCTGGCGACGGCGGGGCTGATGGACCCGCTCGAGCGGCTCGGGTTCGCCCTGGCCGGTTATGGCTGCACGACATGCATCGGCAACTCGGGTCCGCTCGACGAGCCGATCGCCCGGGCGATCGAGACCAACGACCTGGCGGTCGTCGCGGTCCTGTCGGGCAACCGCAATTTCGAGGGCAGGATCCATCCCCTGGCCAGGGCCAGCTACCTGGCCTCGCCGCCGCTGGTGGTCGCGTTCGCGCTGGCCGGACGGGTCGACATCGACCTGACCAGCGAGCCGCTGGGAATCGGTGACGATGGGCGTCCGGTCTTCCTGGCCGAGGTCTGGCCGAGCTCGGATGAGATCCGGTCGGTGATCGGTTCCTCGATCTCGCCCGACCTGTTCCGGCAGACCTACGCCACGGTCTTCGAGGGCGACGATCGCTGGCGGGCCCTGCCGATCCCGGACGGCGACCGATTCGCCTGGGATCCGACGTCGACCTACGTCGCCCGGCCACCATTCCTCGACGGAGTGCGGGCGGTGCCGGATCCGATCGCCGACATCGCCGGTGCCCGGGTCCTGGCCGTCCTCGGCGACTCGGTGACCACCGACCATATCTCGCCGGCCGGCTCGATCGCCCCGTCCTCGCCGGCCGGCCAGTGGCTCCAGGCCCATGGCGTCGGCCCGCTCGAGTTCAACTCGTACGGCGCGCGGCGCGGCCAGCACGAGGTGATGATCCGGGGCACGTTCGCCAACATCCGGCTGCGCAACGGGCTGGTCCCCGGCCGCGAGGGTCCGTACACCGTCCATCTGCCCGACGCCGAGGAGACGTTCATCTACGACGCCGCCCAGCGCTACGCCGCCGAAGGCGTGCCCCTGCTCGTGCTGGCTGGCCGTGAGTACGGCTCGGGGTCGTCGCGGGACTGGGCGGCCAAGGGCACGGCCCTGCTCGGGATCCGGGCCGTGATCGCCGAGAGCTTCGAGCGGATCCACCGCTCGAACCTGGTCGGGATGGGCGTCCTGCCGCTCCAGTTCCTGCCCGGCGAGGGCGCCACGTCGCTGGGACTCACTGGGCGCGAGACCTACACGATCCGTGGGCTGGCCACGGGGCTCCTGCCCCGCGCCCGGCTGACGGTCACCGCCCGGGCGGACGAGGGCAACGAGCGACAGTTCGGGGTGATCGCGCGGCTCGACGGCCCGATCGAGCTCGACTACTACCGCCAGGGCGGGATCCTGCCGGCGGTCCTGCGCCGACTGGCGGCTGCCGGCTCTGAATGACCGGGTGTTCCCGCGATGCGGCCTTTGCCAAGTCGCCGAGGTCCGACTGCTGCCTGCCTAGCGCAACGCCTCTGGAGCTGTCGACGAGTCGGGACCGCCCGACAACAGAAACAGGGCCCGGAGGCCCTGTCTGTTTGGGGTCGCTGTGGTGGGCGATACTGGATTCGAACCAGTGACCTCGCGGATGTGAACCGCGCGCTCTAACCGACTGAGCCAATCGCCCCGTGAATCGGTCGGGCATCGCGCCCGAGCCGGCCGATCATAGCCCGAGGCCCGGCCAGCGGGCAAGGATCGCGGCCCGCTGGACGTTCGCGACGGCTACGGTCTTGCGCCGCGCGGTGAACCCAGCGGCGATCCGGACCGACGACGGCCGAACGCCGAGCTCGGCTGCGAGGAGGGCGACCAGGGCCCGGTTGGCGGCATCGTCGACCGGTGGCGCGGCGACCCGCGCCCGGAGCACACCATCCTCCCCCGCCCCATCGACCCGATCGAAGCCGCTCCGCGGGTTGAGCCGGACCACGAAGCGGATCTCGCCGTCGCTCATCGAGCATCGGCCCCTGGGGCCGGCCGGACCCCGAACAGGGCCCGGCCGACGCGGACGATCGTGGCGCCCTCCTCGACCGCGATCGGGTAGTCGTCGGTCATGCCCATCGACAGCTCGGGGCCCACGCTGGGCTCGTGGGCCCGGGGCGCGTGTGCCTCTGGCTCGCCCGGCGGGCCCGCCCCGAGCTCGGCCGAGAGCTCACGAAGGCGGCGGAAGGTCGGTCGGGCCGCCTCGGGGTCGTCGACCAGCCGCCCGACCGTCATCAGCCCGTCGAGCCGGAGCGCGCCGAGGCGCGCCAGCGACGCGACCGCCGGCGCCAGCTCGTCCGGCTGGAACCCGGCCTTGGCCGGGTCGTCGTCGACGTTGACCTGGAGGAGGACGGGCAGGCGCAGATGCTCGGGCACCGGTCCCTCCGGCTCGAGACCGCGGGCCTCGCGGACGATCCGGTCGAGTCGAGCCCCGAGCTCGACCGAGTCGACCGACTCGATCATCTCGAACGTCTCGACGGCCCGCCGAACCT
>JAXDKT010000167.1:0-24940 GCA_034666965.1 Chloroflexota bacterium
CAGCCCGCGCCCCAGCTGGATGGGTTCCGTGTAGACGCGTTCGCCCTCGGCAATGTCGTACGGGAACGAGATCGTGCCCGTGGCCTGGTCGTACAAGCCGACAAACATCGAGCTGGCCGAGAAGATCGAGCGAAGGCGCTGGCCAACGACGTCGACGGTCGCATCGAACTCGAGCTGCCTGGCCAGCGCTTGGCCGACCTCGTTGACCAGGGCCAGCTCGGCGTTGCGCTGGCGCGTCTCGGCGAAGAGCCGGGCGTTCTCCAGGGCGACGCCGAGGCTTGCGGCGAGCGTGCTCAGGAGACGCTCGTCGGCCTCGTTGAAGGAGTGCGGTCGGTCGCTCTCGAGCCCGACGAGACCGATGACCCGCTCGCCCGCGGGGATCGGCACGCCAAGGAACGACTCGGGGGTGGATCCGATGATCACCGCGCCCGCCTCGATCAGCTCCGCACTCGTGCGAATGAGCACGGATCGATTGGTCTTGACGACGCGCGAGCTCAGGCCCTGCCCGAGCGGCATCGATCGGACCCGCTCGTCGTGGTAGGGCACACCCGCCTCGACGCCGTACGGGAAGCGGATCATCCCGGCCGCCTCGTCGACCAGCGCGATCCACATCGAGCTCACGTCGAAAATCCGGCGGACCCGCTCGCCGACGATCTCGACGATGGCTTCGAACTCGAGCTGCTTGGCCAGCGCCTGGCCGACCTCGTTGACCAGGGCCAGCTCGGCGTTGCGCTGGCGAGTCTCGTCGATGGCCCGGGTTCGCTCGAGAGCCGCGGCGATGTGCTGCGCCACGAAGGTCAGCACCTCGAGGTCGCGCTCGCTATGACGACGGTCTTCGCGGTAGCTCTGGACCGCAATGGCCCCGAGGGTGCGAGCTTCCGATCGCAGGGGCACGCCGAGCCACGAGACGGCGGGCACCCCGAGGTGCGAGATCTCGCCGCCCTCGACCATCTGGCGCCAGCGCTCGTTGGTCAGGAACAGCGGCCGACCGGTGCGCAGGACGTGGCCGGTGACCCCGCCGGCATGCTCGGTTCCGAGCTCATCCCAGGCCGCCGGATCGGGCAGGTCCCGGTCGACGGTATCGACGTAGAACGGGAAGTTGATCCGGTTGGTCACCTCGTCGTAGATGGCGATATAGAAGTTCTCGGCGTAGAGCAGGTCCGAGACGATCGTATGGATCGCCGCGTAGAACTCCGCCATATCGCGAACGGCCGTGGCGGACTCGGCGATCCGGAGCAGGGCGGCTTCGACCCGCCTCGAGTCGGCCCGCGTCGCCTCGAGGCTCTCGAGCTCAGCCACCCGGGCGCGCAGCGCGGCGAGCTCGTCGGTGGTGGGCGTCGGCTTGACCCCCGGGCCGGGCGAGTCGCTCGTGGCCTTGCGGGCCCGCTTCGTGGCCGCCTCCGTCGCCGGCTTCGTCGCCGGCTTCGTGACCGCCTCCCCGGCAGGTCTTCTGGCCCGTTTCGGCGGCGCTCCGGACGCGGGCGTCGGGACACTCCGCTTCGGCTTCAACGTTGCCACGAGGTGCCCACCTCGGCGATTCGGACCGGTATCCGCACCTGACCCCTCCGCCCAGCGAATCCGTTCGGTCCGAGGATACCCGAGCGGAAGCCTCGGCCATCGGCTGGCGGGGTGGATCGCCGCCCGACCGCGCTAGTGCCGGAAGTGACGGACGCCGGTGAGGAGCATCGTCGCCCCGACCGCCTCGGCTGCGTCGACGATCTCCTGATCGCGGACCGAGCCGCCGGGCTGGGCGAAGGCGGTGACGCCGGCTGCCAGACAGGTCTCGACCGCGTCGGCGAACGGGAAGAACGCGTCCGAGGCGCAGGCCGCGCCGATCGTCGCACCCGTTCCCGAGATCGTCCGAGCGCGCTCGACCGCCTGACGGGCCGCGTCCACCCGGCTGGTCTGTCCCGAGCCGAGCCCGACCAGCCGCCCGTCCTTGACCAGCACGATGGCGTTGCTCGTCACCCCGCGGACCAGGCGCCAGGCGAGATCGAGGTCCTCGAGCTCCCTCGGAGTCGGACCACGGGTGGTCGCCACGGTCCAACTCGCCGGATCGTCGGGCTCGGTGTCGGGGGCGCTCACCAGGACCGCGCCACCCGCGGTCCGAACCGCCGCCAGCGGGTCGGGTCCAGCGGGGCCGCCGGCCGCGGTCGCGGGCCCAGCCGGCCCACCGAGCGCCGGGTCGACGACCAGCCGGAGATTTGGCTTGGCGGCCAGGATCGCGCGAGCGTCCGGGTTGAACCCGGGAGCGACCACGACCTCGAGGAAGATCTCGCTGAGGGCCTCCGCGAGCGGACGATCGACGGTCCCGGTCAGCCCCACCACGCCGCCGAACGCCGAGACGGGGTCTCCGGCCAGGGCGTCCTGCCAGGCGGCCAGCAGGGTCGGCCGCTCGGCCGCGCCGCACGGGTTGGTGTGCTTGACGATGACGCAGCCGGGACCGCGCAGGGTGCCGGCCAGCGCCGCGACCGCCGCCGCGTCGAGGACGTTGTTGTAGCTCAGCGCCTTGCCCTGGAGCGGAGGTTCGCCTCCCGCGAAGGGGCCGGCGGCGGCGAAGCCTGGGCGGCGATAGCGTGCCGCGGGCTGGTGCGGGTTCTCGCCGTAGCGCAGGGTCTCGACCTTGTCCAGCCCGATCGTGAGCGTGGGTGGGTAGGGATCCGACGCGCCGGGCAGGCCTGGCTCGTCCGGGAGCGGGACGCCGGCGGCCGCCATGCGGCGCGGCAGCTCGAGCGCGATCCGGGCGTCGTAGGCCGCCGTGTGGCGAAAGGCCTCGATCGCCAGTGCCGAACGAAGGCCGAGCGGGACGCCGCCCTCCGCCGCCAGGGCGGCCAGGATCGCGTCGTAGCGCGCCGGGCTGGTGACGATGGCCACGTTGGCATGGTTCTTGGCCGCGGCCCGGACCATGGCCGGTCCGCCGACGTCGATCTCCTCGACGAGCTCGTCGAGGGTGATCCCCGCGCGATCCGCCGCCGCCGCGAACGGGTACAGGTTGACGACGACGAGCTCGAACGGGGCGATCGCCGCGGCCGCCAGCTGGCGCCGATGCTCGGCCAGCCGCCGATCGGCGAGGATCCCGGCGTGGACCCGCGGGTGGAGCGTCTTGACCCGGCCATCCAGCATCTCGGGGAAGCCGGTCACGGCCGCGACATCGGTGACCGCCAGCCCGGCATCACGCAGCGCGGCGGCGGTGCCACCGGTGGAGACCAGCTCGAACCCGAGCGCGACCAGTCCGCGGGCCAGGTCGACCAGGCCGGTCTTGTCGCTGACCGACAGCAGCGCCCGCCGAGACTTCGGGACGGCAGCCACCGCCCGGGCCGGGTCGAGGGTCACCCGCCGCCCGTCCGGCGCGATGCCCAGCGCGCCGGCCAACAGCAGGGCCACAGCCCGAGGCAGGAGGCGATGCTCCACCGCCTGGATGCGCGCCTGGAGGCTGGCCTCGTCATCGCCGGACAGGATCGGCACGGCCTCCTGGGCGACGATCGGGCCGCCGTCGAGCGTGGCGTCGAGGAGGTGGACGGTGGCGCCGCTCAGCGCCGCGCCGTGGGCCAGCGCGTCGCGCACCGCGTGAGCCCCGGGGAAGGCCGGCAGGAGCGCCGGATGGACGTTCAGGATCCGGGCCGGGAACGCGGCCAGCGTCTCGGGCCCGACCACCCGCAGGTAGCCGGCCAGCACGACCACGTCCACGTCATCCGCTGCGAGGGTGGCCGCCAGGGCCGTGTCGTGGGCTGCCCGGGCCAGGTCATCGGCGCCCGGTGCCGGGGCGGGGATCAGGGCGGTCTCGATCCCCTGCTCCGCCGCCCAGTCGAGCGCCGGGCAGGGCCGGTCGGCGAACACGAGGACGACGGCGCCGCCGACCTCGCCCCGGTCGGCCGCCGCGACGAGCGCCTGCAGGTTCGAGCCTCGGCCGGACACGCCGACGGCGATCCGCCCGGGCGCGGTCACCGGATCGACTCCTCCACGTAGCGCCGCCCGTCAACAGAGTCCGCCGCGACGACTTCGCCCACGCGCCAGGCGCGGATCCCGTCCTCATCGAGGGCCGCGATCGACGGTTCGACCGCGTCCGGTGCCACGACGAGGACCATCCCCAGGCCTCCGTTGAACATGGCCCGAAGCTCATCGCCCTCGAGCCCGCCCAGGGCACCGAAGAGGTCCATGACCGAGGGCAGCGGCCAGCCGGTGGGATCGACCCGCGCGGCCAAATCCTCGGGCAGGCAGCGGGGCACGTTGCCGGGCAAGCCCCCGCCCGTGATGTGGCTGATCCCGCGCAGCTCGTGGCCGGCTTCGGCCAGCGTCGAGCGCAGGCGCAGGACCGCCCCGGCGTAGACCCGGGTCGGGGCCAGGAGCACCTCGCCGAGGGTCGCCAGGGTGTGGGCCGGCTCGTCGACCAGGTAGCGATCCGTGGCGGCGTCGCCGAGCGATCGGCGCAGCCGTTCCTGATAGGGGGCCCGCAGGTCCAGGTCGTACTGGGCGATCAGCGTCCGGACGAGCGAGAAGCCATTGGCGTGCAGGCCCGACGATGCCAGGCCCAGGATCGCGTCCCCGGCTCGGACCGCCGAGCCGTCGATGATCCGATCGCGTTCGACCACGCCCACGCAGAAGCCGGCCAGGTCGAACTGGTCGGCCTCCATGGTCCCCGGATGCTCGGCGGTCTCACCGCCGACCAGGGCACAGCCCGCCTCCAGGCAGCCGGCGGCGATGCCACCGACCAGCTCGGCGACGCCGACCGGATCGAGCCGGCCGACCGCGACGTAGTCGAGGAAGAACAGCGGGGCCGCGCCGCTGCAGACCACGTCGTCGGCGCACATCGCCACCAGGTCGATCCCGATCGTGTCATAGCGCTCGAGGGCCGTGGCGATGGCCGCCTTGGTCCCAACCCCATCGGTCGCGCTGATCAGGACCGGGTCGCGCATCCCGGACGGCAGGCGGACCGCGCCGGCGAAGCCGCCCAGACCGCCGATCACCTCGGCTCGCCGGGTCGACTCGACCGCGTCGCGGATGAGCTCGACGGTGCGCTCGCCGGCCTCGACGTTGACACCGGCGAGGGCGTAGGCGCGGCGCAGGTCAGCCACGCTGGCCCGGTCCGGCGGTCCCCGGCAGGACCAGGGCGAGCTCGTCCCCGGGATCCTCCTCGAGGCTGAACTTGCGACTACGAGCGTCGTACGGCACGGGCTCGGGGTAATTGCCGTCAAAACAGGCGAAGCAGAACCGTTCGTAGGGCAGGTCGAGCGCGGCGAGCACGCCGGCGATCGAGAGGTAGCCCAGCGAATCGGCCCCGATGAACGCCCGGATCTCCTCGACCGACTGAGTCGCCGCGATGAGCTCGGTCTGGATCTGGGTGTCGATTCCGTAGAAGCACGGGTGATAGATGGGTGGGGCGCTGATCCGGACGTGGACCTCGGCGGCCCCGGCTTTGCGCAGCAGGGCGACGATCTGCTTCGTCGTCGTGCCCCGCACGATCGAGTCGTCGACCACGGTCAGACGCTTGCCTCGGACGACCTCGCGGAGCGGGTTGAGCTTCATCGTCACGCCCCGATGGCGGAGCGTCTGGGAGGGCTGGATGAACGTCCGCCCCGTATAGCGGTTGCGGACGAGGCCCTCCCGGAACGGGATCCCGGAGCGCTCGGCGTAGCCCGCCGCGGCCGGGCCGCCGGTGTCGGGCACGGGCATGACCAGGTCGGTCTCGACGGGATGCTCGTCGGCCAGGCGCATGCCCATCAGGCGGCGCGCCTCGTACAGGTTGCGGCCCTCCATGTACGAGTCCGGTCGGGCGAAGTAGATCAGCTCGAAGACGCACAGGGCCGGGCGCGCTTCGGCATAGCGAACCGAGCGCGGCGGCCGGCCCGCCTCCAGGACCACGATCTCGCCCGGCTCGACGTCGCGCACGTACTCCGCCCCGACGATGTCCAGCCCGGTCGTCTCCGAGCTGAGCAGCCAGCCCGCCCCGGCGTCGTCGTCGCCCCACAGGCCCGGCTCGGCGGCATCGTCGGTCGAATCGGGGGCGGGCAACCGGCCCAGGACCAGCGGCCGGAAGCCGAACGGGTCGCGCACCCCGATCACCCGGCGCTCGTCGAGGATGACCAGGCTGAAGGCCCCATGGATCCGAGGCAGCACGTGGAGCAAGGCCTCGACCGTGTCGGCCGCGGGCTCGTCGGCCAGCAGCGCGGTCAGCAGCTCGGTGTCGGTCGAGGCGGGCAGCCGGGCGCGGCCGCCGCGGAGCTGGCCGAGGAGCTCGCGCGTGTTGACCAGGTTGCCGTTGTGGCCGACCGCCACCGCCCGGCGCGGCCCCAGCCGGAAGGTCGGCTGGGCGTTCTCCCAGATCGTCGAGCCGGTCGTCGAATAGCGGCAGTGGGCGATCGCCAGGTTGCCCCGCAGGCTCGGCAGGCGGCGCTCGTCGAGGACCGTCGAGATCATTCCCAGGTCCTTGTAGAGCATCAGCTCGCGGCCGTCGCTGACGGCCAGACCGGCCGATTCCTGCCCGCGATGCTGGAGGGCGAACAGGCCCAGCGCGGCCACCGCGGCGGCCTCGGTCTCGCGCCCGGCCGGGAGGACCACCCCGAACACGCCGCACATCAGCGGATCTCCGGCGGGTTGCCCGCTCGACCGTCATCGCCCGGCGATCGGTCGGGCCCATCCTCGCCGAGCGCGCGAGCGAGACCGTGCTCCCAGGCGTTGGCCAGATCCGCGACCGGGACGTCGACCGCGTCGGCGACCCCCGAGCCACGCTCCTCCGAGGCGCCCGTGGCGCCCTGGCCAACCAGCTCGATGACCAACCGATCGCCACCGATCGCGCCAAGATCCTCGGCGGGCAGACCGTGCTGGCGAGCCAGCTCGAGCAGGGCGGCGCAGGCGGCGGGGCGGCAGGTGACGACCAGCCGCGAAGGGGCCTCGCCGAACAGCTCGACCGCCGGCGCTCCCTTGACGGGCAGGCGCAGGACCGCGCCGAGCCCGCGACCCTCCGCGGCCCAGATGCAGCCCTCGGCCAGGGCCACGGCCAATCCCCCGCCGCTGACGTCCTGGGCGGACGCGACGAGGCCCCGCCCGATCGCGGTTCGGATGAAGACCTGGAGCGCCGCCTCGCGGGCCAGGTCGAGCGCGGGCGGCCCGTCCTCGGGCGCCACCCCGGCCAGCTCGGCGTAGGCACTGCCAAGCAGCCCCGGGGTGGACGAGCCGACCAGCAGAACCCGATCGCCAGCCGCGAGGAACGCGGGGCCGACGCGGGTCGCGGCGTCGTCGAGCAGACCGACCACCCCGATGACGGGCGTCGGCGCAATCGCCCCAGCCGGCGACTCGTTGTAGAGCGACACGTTCCCGCCGGTCACCGGCAGGCCCAACGCCCGACAGGCGTCGCCCAATCCGCGGACACCCTCCTGGAGCTGCCAGAACGCCTCGGGTCGGGTGGGGTCGCCGTAGTTGAGGCAGTTGGTCACACCCAGCGGTCGGGCGCCGGTGATCGACACGTTGCGGGTCGCCTCGGCCACGCTGAGCGCGGCGCCCAGCCAGGGATCGACCAGGCCGACCGCCTGGTTGCCGTCGGTCGAGGCCACCAGCGCCTTGGTGGTGCCCTTGATCCGGATGACCGCGGCGCCCCTGCCGGGTCGCTCGACCGTGTTGGCCTGAACATGGCTGTCGTACTGCTCGTGGACCCACTGCCGACTCGACAGGTTGGCGCCGCCGATGAGCGCCAGCAGGACGGCACCGGGGTCCATGCCCCGCTCCGGCAGGCCGCCCGAGCCCTCGACCGCCGCTCCCGGCGCCGGGGCGGGACGATGGCGGGCCGGCGGCGAGGCCAGCCGCGCATGGACGATCGCGTCACTGGTCAACGCCTTCGCCGGGATCCGGGCGAGCTCGACCGCGGCAGGATTGGGCCGCCCGACGGGGTCCAGGCCGCCTTCGACGATGGTCACGTCACCGTCGGCGGTGACCCGACCGACCACGGCCACGGGCAGGCCCCAGCGCAGGCAGACGTCGCGAACCTCCGGCCAGCGCTCGGGAACGACGGCGGCCAGCATCCGCTCCTGGGACTCCGAGATCATCAGCTCGAAGGGGGCCATCCGCGGCTCGCGCCGGGGGATCGCGTCGAGGTCGACCAGGATGCCGGTCCCCGCTCGGTCGGCGGTCTCGGAGGTGGCGCAGGTGATGCCGCCGGCTCCCAGGTCCTGGAGGCCCTCCACGAGGCCGCGCTCGATGAGCTCGAGGCTGGCCTCGATCAGCAGCTTCTCGGCGAACGGATCGCCGACCTGGACGGTCGGCCGCTTGGACGGCTCGTCGGCACCGAACGTGGCCGAGGCCAGGACCGATGCGCCGCCGATCCCGTCGCGACCCGTCGTCGACCCGAACAGGACCACCAGGTTGCCCGGCCCCGGGGCCGCGGCCAGGGTCAGCAGCCGCTCCTCGAGCAGACCGATGGCCATCACGTTGACCAGCGGGTTGCCCGCATACGACGGGTCGAAGACGAGCTCGCCACCGACGGTCGGCACCCCGACGCAGTTACCGTATCCGCCCACCCCGCGGACCACGCCGTCGACCAGGTGCCGCGTCCGCGGATCGGCCGGGTCGCCGAAGCGGAGGGCATCGAGGACGGCGACCGGCCGGGCGCCCATCGTGAAGATGTCGCGCAGAATCCCGCCGACGCCGGTGGCCGCCCCCTGGTACGGCTCGACCGCGCTGGGATGGTTGTGCGACTCGATCTTGAACGCGACCGCCAGCCCGTCCCCGATCGAGATAACCCCGGCGTTCTCACCCGGACCGGCCACGACGCCTTCCCCCGCCGTGGGCAGCGTTCGCAGGAGGGGCTTGGAGCTCTTGTACGAGCAGTGCTCGCTCCACATCACGCTGAACATCGCCAGCTCGAGGTCGTTGGGCCGGCGGCCGAGCCTGGCTTCGATGGCGACCAGCTCGTCGTCGGTGAGACCGAGCCGGCGATGGAGCGGCTCCTCGGCCACCCTGGGGGCCGCCAGCGCGCTCACCGAGCGCTCCCGACGGCAGATCGCCGCCCCGCGGCCGCCCGCTCCGCCGCGCTGTCGACCAGCGAGCGGATGATCCCCAAGCCGTCCTCCGAGCCGAGGATGGCCTCGACGGCGGTCTCCGGATGAGGCATCAGACCGGCCACGTTGCCGGCGGCGTTGGTCACCCCCGCGATCGCCCGCAGCGAGCCGTTCGGGTTGGCCCGGTCGTCCTCGCCGGCGGTGCTCCCGTCAGACCGGACGTAGCGGAACAGCACTCCGCCGCCCGCCTCGAGATCGTCGAGCGCCGCCGGCTCGGCGAAGTAGCAGCCCTCCCCGTGGGCGACCGGCATCCGCAGCGGTCGCCGCGACTCCAGCGCGCGGGTGAAGGGCGAGTCGAGCCGTTGCGGGGCGATCGCGACCTGGCGCGACACGAATCGCAGCGATCGGTTGCGGAGCAGGGCGCCGGGCAGCAGGCCGGCCTCGGTCAGGACCTGGAAGCCGTTGCAGATGCCCAGCACCAGGCCGCCCTCGGCGGCATAGCCGGCCACCGAGCGCATGACCGGGCTGAACCGGGCGATGACTCCCGCGCGGAGGTAGTCGCCGAAGGCAAAGCCGCCGGGCAGGACGATCCCGTCGACCCCGCCGAGATCGGCCGATTCGTGCCACAGGACGACGGGCTCGGCCCCGGCGACCCGCAGCGCGTTGACCGCATCGATGTCGCGATTCGAGCCGGGGAAGACGACGACGCCGATGCGGACCATCAGGCCGGGACCCCGGCGACATCGTCGTCGGAGGTCGTCGCGGAGACCGCCCCCAGCGACTCGATCGCGTAGGCCTCGATGAGCGGGTTGCTCAGCAGCTCGCCGGCCAGCCGCTCGACGGTCGTCCAGGCGTCCACCTCGGTCGGTGCCGCGACGGTGAGCTCGATCCGACGCCCCACCCGGATGTCGGACACGCCGGTCACCCCGAGATGGGGCAGGCTGCCCTCGACCGCCCGTCCCTGCGGATCGAGAATCCCGTCCTTGGGCGTGACGTTGACCGCGAAGCGGAACGCCGTCGAGGGGCTCATCGGGCGATGACGTCCTCCTGGAGATAGCGGGCGAAGCTGGCGCCGGTGATCCGCTCGAACGCCTCCACATAGCGGGCGCGGGTCCCGTCGACGACGTCGCGCGGCAGCTCCGGACCGGGCGGCGTCTTGTCCCAGGCCCGGGCCAGCAGCCAGTCGCGGACGAACTGCTTGTCGTAGCTGGCCTGGGCGCGACCGGGCTCGTACGTCGCGGCCTCCCAGAACCGAGACGAATCGGGGGTCATGACCTCGTCGATCAGGATCAGCCCACCATCGGGCGTCCGTCCGAACTCGAACTTGGTGTCGGCCAGCAGGATCCCGGCCGCCTCGGCGACGGCCGCTCCGTGGCGATACAGGGTCAGGGCCGTCGCCCGGACCCGCTCGGCCAGGATCGGGCCCACGATCCGGGCCATCTCGTCGAACCCGATGTTCTGATCGTGGGCGCCGCCCTCGGCCTTGGTCGATGGGGTCAGGATCGGTTCGGGCAGGCGATCGCTCTCGCGCAGCCCGTCCGGCAGGCGCAGCCCGCCGATCGCGCCGGTCTGCTGGTAGTCGAGCCAGCCGCTGCCCGACAGGTAACCGCGCACGATGACCTCCACCGGCAGGACCTCCGCCCGCCGGCAGATCAGCGTCCGGCCGCGCAGGTCGGCCGCCTCGCCGCGCGATGGGCCGCCCGCCGCCTCGAGTCCGCGGGGGTCCGTCCCGAGCAGGTGGTTGGGGACGATCCCGGCCGTCTGGGCGAACCAGAACCGCGACAGCCCGGTCAGGACCTTGCCCTTGTCGGGGATGGGGGTGGGCAGGACGACGTCGAACGCCGACAGCCGGTCCGAGGCCACCAGCAACAGGCGGTCGTCGCCGACGGCGTACAGGTCGCGGACCTTGCCCGAACGGACGAAGGCGCTGGCAAGCGTCATCGTGCGGCGCTCGTGGTCGTCATCGTGCCGATGCCTCGATCCGGTCCAGCCGGGCGACGATGGTCGGGGCGTGGCGCAGGAACGAGGCCTCGTCGAAGCACGCGTCCAGCCGACCGAGGGACAGGTTGCGAGCCACCACCGGCTCGGTCGCCAGCAGGTCGCGCAGGGCCAGCCGCTCGTCGGCCGCGCGCAGGGCGCAGCGCTGGACGATGGCGTAGGCCTCCTCGCGAGCCATCCCGCCGTCGACCAGGGCCACCAGCACCCGCGAGGACGCGTGGAGGCCGAGCCCGCGCTCGATGTTCTCGCGCATCCGCTCCGGCCGGACCACGAGGCCCTCGACCAGCCCGGTCATCTTGACCAGCATGTAGTCGAGCAGGATCGTGGCGTCCGGGAGCAGGACCCGCTCGGCCGAGCTGTGGCTGATGTCGCGCTCGTGCCACAGCGGTTGATCCTCGAACGCGGCCAGGGCGTAGCCGCGCAGCAGCCGGGCCAGTCCCGAGATCCGTTCGGACACGATCGGGTTGCGCTTGTGGGGCATCGCGCTGGACCCCTTCTGGCCGACGCGGAACGGCTCCTGGACCTCGCCGATCTCGGTGTGCTGGAGATTGCGCACCTCGGTCGCGAAGCGCTCCAGCGAGCCACCAGTGATCGCGATCGCGCCGAGCAGCGCCGCGTGGCGGTCGCGCTGGACGATCTGGGTGCTGACCGGGTCGACCCTCAGCCCGAGCGCGCCGAGGACCTCGGCCTCGAGCTCGGGGTCGAGGTGGCTGTAGGTGCCGACCGGCCCGGAGACCTTGCCCGTGGCGATCTCGGCGACCGCCTCGGCCAGGCGATGGCGGTCGCGGTCGAGCTCGAAAGCCCAGCTCGCCAGCTTGAGTCCGAGCGTGGTCGGCTCGGCGTGGACCGAATGGGTCCGGCCCATCATCACCGTCGCCGCCTCGGAACGGGCCCGACCGACGACCGTCCCGATGAGCCGGTCGCAGTCCGCCAGCAGCCGCCGCCCGGCGGCCTGGAGCTGGAGCGCGAGGGCGCTGTCGACGACGTCGCTGCTGGTCAGCCCGAGATGGAGGTAGCGGCCCTCCGGCCCGACCGACTCGGCGACCTGGCTGACGAAGGCGATCACATCGTGCTCGGTCGTCTGCTCGATCTCGGCGATCCGGTCGACGTCGATGCGGGCGCGCGTCTCGATCGCGGCCAGCGCCTCGGCCGGCACCAACCCGCGGGCGACCTGCTCCCGGGCGACCGCGACTTCGACCTTGAGCATCGCCTCGAAGCGAGCGGCCTCGGACCAGATGGCTCCCATCTCGGGCAGGGTGTAGCGCCGGATCATCGGGAGGCTCCGCCCGCCGTCGCCGGCTGAGGCTCGGCTGGCGCCTCGACCGGGACCTCGCCGGCCGCGATGTCGTGGCGACGTTGAAGTCCGTCCCAGGCGATCGCATCGGCCGCCCGTTCGGCCGCGGCCCGGGCGGCGGTCACGTCGGGACCCCGACCGACCACGGTCAGAACGCGCCCGCCGTTGGTCCCGTAGCCGCCGCCGGGTCGCCCCAGCGAGCCGGCATGGAAGACGAGGCCGCCCCGCGCGACGGCCTCCTCGAGCCCCTCGATCGGTTGGCCCCGGCGCGGGGTGTCGGGATACCCCTCCGCCGCAAGGACGATCCCGACCGTGGCGCCGGGCAGGGTCGGCAGGCCCGCGACATCCGCGGCCTGGGTCTCCGCGATCGTGCGCAGCTCGCCCAACGCCGCGGCGAGCAGGACCGGCCCCAGCGGCCCGGCCAGGCGGGGCAGGATGACCTGGGCCTCGGGATCGCCCAGCCGGGCGTTGCATTCGAGCAGGACCGGGCCGTCGGCGGTCAGGATCAGGCCCGCGTACAGGAACCCGCGGAAGGGCGTCCCCCGACGAGCCAGCTCGGCCAGGATCGGCCGATGGATCGTCGCCAGCAGCGCCGCCGCGTCGGCGTCGGGCAGATCCGCGACGGGGCTGTAGGCACCCATCCCGCCGGTGTTCGGGCCGCGATCGCCATCGAGCAGGCGCTTGTGATCGCGGGCGCTGGGCAGGGCCAGGGCAAACCGGCCGTCGGTCACCGCGATGACGCTCACCTCGAGGCCGAACAGACGCTCCTCGACGACCACCCGCGGCGCCCCCGGGGTCTCGGACCGGTAGCTCGGAGCCGGATCGAAGGCATCCGCCAGCTGGGCCTCGGCCGCCACCAGGTCGTCGCACACCCGGACGCCCTTGCCGGCAGCCAGCCCGTCCGCCTTGACGACCAGGCCGTGTCCCGCCGCGGCCAGCTCGGCCGCGAACGCCCGGGCTTCGTCGAGCTGGCCCGCGGCGAAGGCTCGGCTGCGGGCCATGGGCACGCCGGCGGCGGCGGCGACCTCGTGGCAGAACGCCTTGCTCGTCTCGATTTGCGCGGCGGCCCGACTGGGGCCGAAGACCGTGACCCCGGCCTCCGCCAGGGCATCGGCCACGCCCGCCGCCAGGGGCGCCTCCGGGCCGATGACCACCAGCTCAGCCGAGGTGGAGCGGGCCGCGGCCACGACGGCCGCCGGGACCAGCGCATCGACCTCGCGCAGGCAGCCCACCCGCGGCTCGAGACCGATCCCGGCACTCCCCGGGGCCACCCAGACCTGGTTGACGCCCGGCTCGGCGGCCAGCTTCCAGGCCAGGGCGTGCTCGCGACCGCCACCACCCACGATCAGGATGCGGGTGGGCATCACGGGCATGCTCATCGCGCCACCGCGTCGGAGGCCGGCCCCGCGACCGGGGCCCCGCTCCTTGCCGGAGCTCCCGGCCCGCCCGGAGCTCCCTGCCCGACCGGACTTCCGGGCCCGACCGGACGGTGGCGCATCGGGCGGTAGGCCCGCTCGATCGTCTGGGTTCGCTCAGGGCCGACCGAGACGAGCACGATCGGCACACCGGCGACCGCCTCGAGGGCCGACACGTAGCGGCGGGCGTTCTCGGGCAGCTCGGCCAGCGTCCGCACGGCATTGATCGGCTCGGACCAGCCCGGGAACGTCTCGTAGATCGGGGTCGCGCGGGCCAGGACCTCGGCGCTTGACGGCCAGCTCTCGACCCGGCGGCCGTCGATCTCGTAGGCGACGCACAGCAGGATCCGGTCGATGCCCGACAGGATGTCGATCTTGTTGAGCATGATGCTGCTGACGCTGTTGACCGCGACCGCATAGCGCAGCGGCACGGCATCGAACCAGCCCACCCGGCGCGGTCGCCCGGTCACCGTCCCGAACTCGTTGCCGCGCTCGGCGATCCGAGCGCCTGTGGCGTCGTGCAGCTCGGTCGGGTATGGGCCCGAGCCGACCCGCGTCGAGTACGCCTTCATCACCCCGATGACCTCGTCGACCTGGAGGGGCCCGATCCCGCCACCGGTGCAGGCGCCGCCGGCGATCGGGTTCGACGAGGTCACGAACGGGTAGCTGCCGTGATCGATGTCGAGCAGGGTGCCCTGGGCGCCCTCGAGGATGACGTGGTCGCCGCGGTGGAGGGCCTCCTGGACGAGCCACGTCGTGTCGGCCAGGTGCGGTCGCAGGCGCTCGCCCCAAGCCATCGCCTGGCGGACCAGGGATTCGGTCTCGAACCGCTCGCCACCGGCCATCGAGGCCAGCAGGGTGTTCTTGTCGGGGAGGACCCTGGCCAGCCGCTGGCGGAAGGTCGCCTCGTCAAGCAGGTCCTCCATCCGCAGCCCGAGCCGCGAGGCCCGGTCGGCGTAGGTCGGGCCGATGCCCCGGTTCGTGGTGCCGACCCTGTCGCCGTCGAGACGCGCCTCCATGGCCCGGTCCAGGGCGACGTGGTAGGGCATGATCACGTGGGCGTTGGTGCTGACCCGGACGTTGTTCGTGGCGATCCCGCGGGCGGTCAGCATGTCGAGCTCACCGATGAGCGTCTCGGGATTGACCACGACCCCCGGGCCGATGACGCAGGTGATGTGCGGGTAGAGCACGCCCGAGGGCGTCAGCCGCAGCTTGAAGACCTCGTCACCGAGGACCACCGTGTGGCCGGCGTTGTCGCCACCCTGGTAGCGGACGGCCATGGCCACCTGCTCGGCGAGGAAGTCGGTGGTCTTGCCCTTCCCCTCGTCGCCCCATTGCAATCCGACGATGACGGTGGCCGGCATCAGGCGAACGCCTCTGGCAGGCCGCGGCAATCCGTGGCGGGGATGAAAAAGGCCCCGGCCAACCGGCCGAGGACCCGGATAGACTGCTCCCTTCGTCGAGACGCCGGCGTTCCGGCGATCCCCAGATCGTTGGGCGTTCGTCTCACGGGGCGAACGTTCCTCGAGCGATGGGCCGATCTCCGTGGGGCGGGCCTGGACCCGCGTTCCGAGACGACGGCAGTATACCAGCGGGTGCCGGGCGGTGAGCCCAATCGGCGCGGACCCCCGACTGGCCCGATGTCACCGAGGGATCCCGGCCTCCCGATCGTCGGAGTCGGGAGCGCCTGGGTTGGCCGGGCCCTGGCTCGCCAGCGCGAACACCCTCGACCGCAGGATGGTCCGGTCCTCGAGCCGGGTGGTCGTCTCGACCTGGTACGCGGCCAGCGGCACGAGCCCGCTCGGGGGCAGGTACCGGCGCCCCGGATCGCCCACCAGGATGCGCGTCCCACGCCGTGCCGCGGCCTGAAGCCAGGGCAGCATCCGCTCGGCCAGCGGACCCTCGTACCAGGTGTCCGCCGCGAGCACCACGTCGACATCGGGCGGATCGTCGTCGAGCAGGTCACGACCGACGAAGGGGATGCGCACGCCGTTCGCCCGGGCGTTGAGCCCGACCGCAGCCTCGGCGAATGGATCGATGTCCGCGGCGGTGACCGATGCCGCGCCCGCCAGCAGGGCGGCGATCGCCACGATCCCGCTCCCGGTGGCGAGGTCGAGGACCTGCCGCCCCTCCACCTCCTCCGGGTGCTCCCGCACGAAACGCGCCAGGGCCAGCCCACCGGCCCAGGCGAACGCCCAGAACGGGATCGGCGCACCGGCGACGCCGAGGGCGGCCTCGGTCGCACGCCAGACCGGCGCGACGTCGTCGGCGAGGTGGAGCCGGATGCCGGGGATGCCGGGCACGGGCTGCAGCCGGGTGTGTCGGGCGACCAGCGCCCGCCGATGCGACAGCGGGATGCGCCGCGGCCGGTCCCGGCTGCCGATGGGCGGCGGGCGTCGGGAGGACATCGTGGCCAGCATGGCAGACTCTCCCGCCAACCGACGGTTCCGTGGCGAGATCCGCGGTCGTCGCCGGCGGACCCAATCGCGGTGGACCCCTAGACTGGTCCAAGTCGCGAGACGGCGACCCCGGTCGAGGAGGAGCGAGAACAGCAGCCATGGCGATTCTGGTCTTCGACCTGCTGCTCGAGCGCGACAAGGCCCACACGTGTCCGGGCTACGGCGGCGGCCAGGTCTGCGTCCGGATCGCCGCGACCGCGGCCCTGCCGACCCGCTTCGGGGACTACCACGCGGTCGCCTTCTGGAACGAGATCGACAACAAGGAGCACGCCGCGTTCGTCCACGGCGAGGCGGCCATCGACGGCGAGGACGTTCCCGTCCGAATGCACTCCGAATGCCTGACCGGGGATGCGATCGGCTCGCTCCGGTGCGACTGTCGCGACCAGCTCGAGGCGTCGCTGCGACAGCTGGCCGAGATGCCTCACGGCATCCTCCTGTACCTCCGCCAGGAAGGCCGCGGCATCGGCCTGACCAACAAGATCCGCGCCTACGAGCTCCAGGATCACGGCCTGGACACGGTCGAGGCCAACAACGCGCTGGGCTTCCGCGACGACGAGCGCGACTACTCCGTCGCGGCGCACATGCTCGACTCGCTCGGGGTGAAGTCGGTCCGGCTGATGACCAACAACCCGCGCAAGATCGCCGGCCTCGAGCAGCTCGGCATCAAGGTCACGGGCCGAATCCCGCTGGTCGTGCCCGCCAATCGCTACAACCGGCACTACCTGCGCACCAAGGCGACCAAGTCGGGCCACCTGATGCCCGACCCCGCGCTCGAGCAGGCGGAGCGACCGATCGTGACCACCAGGCGCGGGACGAGCTCGGAGCCGATCGATGTCGCTGGCTGACCGCGTCGTCCTGATCACGGGCGCCACCGGCGGCCTCGGCCGGGTGGCCACGACGCGCTTCGCTGCCGAGGGCGCGCGGCTCGCCCTGGCGGGGACGGACCGCGGCCGGCTCGAGGCCCTGGCTGCCGAGATCGGATTGAAGCCAGATCGCTGGACCGGCGCGGTCGGCGACCTCCGCGAAGCCGACGATGCCCGCCGAGTGGTCGCCGAGGCCGCGAAACGGCTGGGACCGGTCGACGTGGTCCTTCACTGCGTGGGCGGCTGGACCGGGGGCAAGACGGTGGTCGAGCTCGATCCCGAGGACCTTCGATCGATGCTCGATCAGCATCTGTGGACGACCCTCAACGTCGCCCGGGCGGTTGTGCCTTCGATGACCGAACGGGGCTGGGGTCGGATCGTCGCGGTCTCGTCGCCGTTCGCGTCGACGCCGGGTGCCCGGATGAGCGCCTACGGCGTGGCCAAGGCCGGCGAGGAGGTGCTCCTGGGCTCGCTGGCACGCGAGGTCGGCGCATCGGGCGTGACGGCCAACCTGCTGGTCGTGCGCAAGATCGACGTCGAGCACGCGCGCGAGACGGAGCCATCGGACAAGAACCGGAGCTGGACGACCCCCGAGGAGATCGCCAACGCCATGGTCTTCCTGTCGTCCGACGAGAGCGCCGCCATCAACGGAGCGCGGATCCCGCTCTACAACCGGGACTGACCTCGTTCCGGGGCTCAGGTTCCGGGCTGTCTGTCTCGTTCGAGACCCGCCCGACACGGCCCGAGGGGGATGACAGGGGCTCTATGCTCCGCACACGTCGTCGGAGCACGGTGCAGCCGCGCGCGATGACGTGGAGAGGGAGAGGGCGATGGAAGGGTTCGCAAACCTGATCCTGGGGATCTTCCTGGGCTACATGGCGTGGTACTTCATCGCGCGCAACGCGAGCAAGAGCCTGGACGGCCTGGCCGCCGTCGCCGGTGTGATCTTCGGAGCCCTAGCGATCCAGTTCCTGTCGCCGGGCGAAAACCGCTGGCTGTACCCGATCGGCCTGGCCGTCGGCTGGATCACCTGGATCACGATCCGGGTCCTCGGTGGTGAGGACTACGCGATCGCCGTGATGACGGAGGCTCCGCCCGTGCCGCCCGCCGCCGCCGCGCCGGCCCCGGCCACGCCATCGCAGACGCTGGCCAAGGTGATCCTGGTGGTGATCGCGTTCGTGGTCCTGGCCTTCGGGCTCTTTTCGCTGATCGACACCTACATCGCCAGGTAGGCAACGCGCTCGACCGCGCCCGGACCGCTTCGGCTGACCGGGCCCGAGCGCATGCCGCGCGACCGGCCGGCCGTGACCTGGGCGTTCGGCGTGACCCTCGACGGCCGGGTCGCCGCGCCGGACGGGACCTCGCGCTGGATCTCGTCGCGCAAGGCCCGGGCCGACGTCCACCGCCTGCGCGCGACCCACGACGCCGTCCTGGTCGGGAGCGGAACGGCCCGGGCCGACGACCCTCATCTGGGCGTCCGCCATGGGGTCGGGGGCCGGCCGATCCGGGTCATCCTCGACGCCGAGGCCCGGATCGTCCGGGCCGGGTCACGGATCGCCGACGGCAGCGCGCCGACCATCGTGGTGGTCGCCGCGGACGCCGACACCGGCTCACTCCCCCCTGCCGTGGAGGCGCTCCGGGTGGGACGCGGGCCCGACGGACGGCTCGACCTCGCGGAGCTGCTGGCAGCGCTTCGGCGCCGAGGCGTCCGCACCCTCCTGGTCGAAGGCGGGCCGACGCTCGCGGCGGCCTTCCTGGCGAGCGGAACGGTCGACCGCATCGTCGCCTACGTCGCTCCGGTCATCCTCGGTAACGGCCGTCCGCTGGTGACGCTCGATGACGTCACCACGATCGCCGACGCGCGGCGCTTCCGGACCAAGGAGGTCACGGTCCTGGGCGGCGACGTCCGGATCCTCGCGGTCCCCCGGCGGTCGCGCGCGCGGTGAAGGGGCGTGGCTCCCTGGCCCGTTGGTTCACCCCGAGAAGCCGCAATAAGCGGCAGTGAAGGCCCCGCAAAGCGTTGAGTGAGCGCCCCTCGCTATGGTCCGTCGTACCCGTCGGCTCCCGCCGGCCGTCGGGATCGACCCCGCCGCACACGCAGTGTCGGGACCGGCACCGCCGGCCGACCGAGAAGGAGATCCGGACCGATGAACAAGGTCCTGTTGACCGGGCGGTTGACCCGGGACCCGGAGATGCGCGCCCTCGCCAGCGGCAAGAGCGTCACGACGTTCAGCGTCGCGACCAACGAGTACGCCGGCGGCGGTAAGGAGAAGGCGGAGTTCCACACGATCGTCACCTGGGACAAGCTCGCCCAGGTGTGCGGCCAGTACCTGGGCAAGGGCCAGCAGGTCGCGATCGAGGGCCGGATTCAGACCCGCAGCTGGGACGATGACGCCGGCAAGCGCCATTGGAAAACCGAGATCGTGGCCAACCACGTCGAGATGCTGTCCGGGCGCAAGAAGAAGGACTACGAGGCGCAGGCCGCGGCCGACGCCCTCGAGAGCCAGGCCGGGACGCTGACCGATGAGCCCGGTCCCGACGATCCGATCCCCGCGGAGTCCGCCGCCGCCTGACCGTCGCCGGGCCCGCCGCCGGCCGACCGACCCTCCCGCCGATCGACCGACGCTCCCCTCCTCCCTGCGCATCGGGGCGGGTGCTTTCCCCCTCGGGTGCCCGCCCCGATCGCGCGTGCCGGTCAGACGAGCTCGAAGAACGAGCCGGCGAGGATGACGTAGACGATGATCAGGAGGGCGCCCTCGAGCCAGTTTGATTCGCCGTCGAGGGCGATCAGGGCGCTGATCCCGACCGCGGCGGCGACGGCCGCGACCTCGAGCGGCGCGAAGACCAGGTCCATCGGCCGGCCGATCAAGGCCCCGATGATGACCAGGATCGGCGCCACGAAGAGGGCCACCTGGAGGCTCGAGCCAAAGGTCACCGCCATGGCGAATTCCATCTTGTTGCGGTAGGCCAGCTGGACCGCGACGACGTGCTCGGCCAGGTTGCCGATGGTCGGGATGAGGATGACGCCCACGAAGAACGGGGTCAGGTTGAACGACTCGAGGAAGTCGTCGATGGCGCCGACCAGGATCTCGGACATCAGGGCCAGCAGCCCGGCGGCGGCAAGGAGCACCAGGACCGCCGTTCGGATCGACCAGGCGGGGCCGCCGTGTCCCTCGGTTGGCTCGTGGCCGCCGAGCGTCTCGCTCGGGTTGGTGAACTGGTAGATCAGCGACAGGACGTAGCCGCCGATGAGCAGGAACGCAACGATCACCGATTCCTCGGTGAGCGTGCCCTGGCTGGCATCCTTGGTGCTCAACGCGAAGACCGCCGGGACGAAGAGCCCGATCGCGGCCACGGCCAGGAGCGCGGCGTTCGATCCCGCGATGCGCTGGCTGAAGGTCTGGTGGCCGTTGCGCAGCCCGCCGATCAGGACGCTCGCTCCGAGCACGAGCAGCAGGTTGCCGATGATCGAGCCGGTCAGCGACGCCTTGACCACCTCGGTGAGCCCCCGCTGGAGGGCGAAGAACGCGATGATCAGCTCGGCGATGTTGCCAAACGTCGCGTTGAGGATCCCGCCGACCTGCGGCCCGGTCTTCGCGCCGATCCGTTCGGTGGCGACGCCGACGAGCCAGGCCAGCCCGAGGATGGCCATCGCGGCCACGATGAAGACCACGGTCCCGTCGGCATGGAGCCCGAAGTCGAGGACGGCGCCGAGCACCGACATGACGACCGTCAGCACGACGACCACACGTGCGATCGGCGAGAGCTGACCGAGAATGGGCATCGCGGAGGACGCCGAGGCGCGGGCGCTCATGGGTCCGGATGGTAGCGGGCGCAGTCGCCGCCGACGCGGCGGCCGCGCGGCATCAGTCCGGGGCTCGGGTCTCGCCCGCCCCGTACAGCTGTCGCCGTGGGATACCGCTCGTTGCCCCGACCCGGCGCGCCGCCTCGCCGCGAGCGGTGCCCGCCGCGACCAGCCGCTCGACCTCGGCCCGGGCCAGCGCCAGCCGGTCGGCGTTCGCCTCGAGGGCCTCCGCTGTCGCCGCCTCGGCCCGGTTCTCGCCGACCACCAGCGCAAACTCCCCGCGCAGGGTGAGCTCGCCCGTCCGAGCCGCCCCGGCCAGCTCGCCCAGCGTGCCCCGGACGAACTCCTCGTGGAGCTTGGTCAGCTCGCGACAGATGGCCCCAGGGCGATCCGGTCCACAGGCCGCGGCCAGGTCGGCGAGCGTGGCCGCAACTCGCCCGGGCGCCTCGTAGATGACGCAGCCACCCTCGTCGGCGGCGATCCGCGCCAGCCGGTCGCGGCGATCGCGCCCGCTCCGCGGCAAGAATCCCTCGAACGTCCAGCGCGGACCGGCCACGCCGCTGGCCACGACGGCGGCCAGGACCGCTGACGCGCCCGGGATCGGCACGACCACGCCGCCCTCCCCCGCCCAGGACCGGACGAGCTCCTCGCCCGGGTCGCTCACCCCGGGCGTTCCGGCGTCGGTCACCACGGCCAGATCCAGGCCGCCGCGCAGGTGCTCCAGCAGATCGGGCAGCCGTCGCTCCGCGTTGCGGGCGTGGAAGCTGACCATCCGCGTGTCGATCTCGTATCGAGCCAGCAGGCGCCGGCTGATCCGGGGGTCCTCGGCGGCGATCAGCGGCACCGACCGGAGCGTCTCGATCGCCCGCAGGGTCACGTCCCCGAGGTTGCCGATCGGCGTGGCGACGACGAACAGCCGACCGCCGGCCGGCTCGCTCACGCCTTGGTCGAGCCGGGCCGTCGGCGCGGGTAGAGGTAGTCGATCCCGGCCGTCCGCGGTCCGAGCTTGGCGATCGGCGGAACCTGGCGCTTGAACTCGGCGCCGGCGACCGCCCGGACCGCCCAGGTCACCAGTCCCGCGGGGAAGCCCCGGGCCACGAGCTCCTCGGGCGGCAGCCGCTTGTCGATCAGCCAGAACAGCACCCGGTCCAGCTCGGGGTAGCTGAAGCCGGCCTCGGATTCGTCGGTCTGCCCGGGCCACAGGTCGGCCGAGGGCGCCTTGGCGATGATCGCCTCGGGCACGCCCATATCGGCCGCGAGCTGGCGGACCTGGCTCTTGTACAGATCGCCGATCGGGTTGAAGGCGCTGGCGCTGTCACCGAACAGGGTCGTGTAGCCGATCAGGGTCTCGGTCTTGTTGCCGGTCCCGACCACCAGGCCGCCCCAGGTCACCGATCGGTCGTAGAGGACGGCCATCCTCATGCGGGCCATGAAGTTGCCCCGCCGCAGGGTGCTGGCCGTGAGCCCGTCCGGGCCGAGGGCACCGGGCGTCCCCTCGGTCCCGAAGTAGCCGTCGACCATCGGGCTGATGTCGATCAGCTCCGAGGCACAGCCCAGCCGCTGGATGACCTCCTCGGCATCGGCCCGCGAGGCCGGCGAGGAGGTCCGGTAGGGCATCATCACGCACAGCAGCCGCTCTGGGCCGATCGCCTCGGCGACGAGATAGGCCACCAGCGCCGAGTCGATCCCGCCCGACAGGCCGAGGACGGCCCGCTCGAAGCCCGCCTGGGCGAGCTGGCCCCGGATGAACCCGACGATGACTCGCCGGGCGACCGCGGTGTCGATCGCCAGCTCGGCGGGCAGCTCGAAGGTCGGGGCGGTCACGGTCGGGGCACGGGCGCCGGTGGCGGAGCGACGTCCAGACCGGCCTCGGCGTCCTCGTCGGCCGTCGAGTCGGGCGCCAGACCGGCCCGTTCGGCGACGATCCGGGCCAGCTCGCGAACCTCGAGCTCGGGGCGCTCGTCGCGCAGCAGCGGCAGGCTGATCCGGGCCCGGCGAACCTCGGCCAGGTCGACGTCGACCAGGAACAGGCCCTCGTCGAAGAACGGGGCGCTGAACAGCGCGGCACCGTCCGGGCCGATCACCTCGGACCCGCCCCAGAACGTGATCGATTCCTCGACCCCGACCCGATTGACGAACACGACCAGGCTCGTCGTCAGCTGGGCGTACGTCCGCATCAGCGTCCGCCACGAGGCCGCCGTGCCCAGGCCCACCTCGTTGGTGGCGGCCAGATCGCGACCCGGCGACGATGACACGTTGACCAGGATCTGGGCACCGTCGAGGGCCAGCAGCTGGGGCACCGGCAGGTGCCAGAAGTCCTCGCACACGGCCACGCCCAACCCGACGCCCAGCCGCGACGGCACCGCCCGCAGGAGATCGCCCTGGGCGAAGAAGCGGCGCTCGTCGAACAGGCCGTAGGTCGGCAGGAACAGCTTGCGATGGACGTGGACGATCCGGCCGTCCTCGAGCACCGCCGCGGCGATGAACAGGCGGTGGTCGGCCGATTCCTCGACGAACGAGACGATCGCCGACAGGCCCTCGGTCTCGGCCGCGAGCGCGGCCAGGCGCGGGTCGTCGAGACGAACCGCCACCTCGCCGGCGAGGTCCTGGAGCAGATAGCCGGTCAGGCCCAGCTCGGGGAAGACGACCAGCCCGGCACCGCCGGCGCGGGCCTCGCCGAGCAGCTCCCGATGACGCTCGAGGTTCTCCTCGAAGGCCCCCAGGCGGGGGGCGATCTGGGCGAGAGCGATCCGGAGCGGCTGCACGGGCCGAGTCTAGCCCGTCGGGCTGGGCGGAGGGCTCGTCGGGGGGGCCGGTGGCGTTCCCTGGAGGTCGGCCAGGGGCGGACTCGCGGTCGAGCCCGCCGCGACGGCCGCCGGAGCGTGGCCGGCCGCCGAACGACCGGTCGCCTGGAGCTGCTCGGCCGAGCTGGCTACCTCCTCCGCGAAATGGCAGGCGACCTCGTGGCCGGTCGCCAGGGTCCGCAGCTCGGGCTCCTCGGTCGTGCACCGTTCCGGATTGCCCAGTCGCTCGCGCAGCCAGCAGCGCGTATGGAAGCGACAGCCCGATGGCGGCGCGGCCGGCGAGGGAACGTCGCCCTTGAGGATGATCCGTCGGCGCCGGGACTCGATCACCGGGTCGGGGATCGGGATCGCCGACAGGAGCGCGACGGTGTACGGGTGGAGCGGCTCACGGTTGAGCTCGCGTGAGCCGGCCAGCTCGGCGATCCGGCCTAGATACATCACCGCGGTGCGATCGCTGATGTGGCGGACGACGGACAGGTCGTGGGCGATGAACAGGTAGGTCAGCCCAAACTGGTCCTGGAGCTTCTCGAGCAGGTTGATGATCTGGGCCTGGATGGAGACGTCGAGGGCGCTGATCGGCTCGTCGGCCACGATCAGGTCGGGGTTCAGGGCGAGCGCCCGGGCGACCCCGATCCGCTGGCGCTGGCCGCCGGAGAACTCGTGCGGGTAGCGCTCGCCGAAGTCGGGGTTGAGCCCGACGATCGAGAGCAGGTCGCGGACCCGCTCGCGCCGCTCGGTCTTGGTCCCGACGCCGTGGATCTCGAGCGGCTCGCCGACGATACCGGCCACGTTCATCCGCGGGTTGAGGCTCGAGTAGGGGTCCTGGAAGATCATCTGCATCCGGCGGCGCATCCCGCGCAGGGCCGAACCCGACAACCCGGAGATGTCCTGTCCGGCGAACTCGATCCGGCCCTCGGTTGGCCGGTACAGGCGGATCACGGCCCGACCGGTGGTGGTCTTGCCGCAGCCCGACTCGCCGACCAGGCCGAGGGTCTCGCCGCGGGCCATCTCGAACGACACCCCGTCAACGGCGCGCACGTCGCCGATATGGCGCTCGCGGATGATCCCCTCGGTGATCGGGAACCAGACCTTGAGCCGATCCACCCTGAGGAGCGGCTGGGGATCGGTCATCGGTGGCCCTCGGGGGTCATCGGCGGTCCTCGGGCTCGATCGGCAGCCCACCGCCGGACATCCCGCCCTGTCCCAGCGGCCCGCCGTCACGGTCGATGACCGTCTCCCGCGTCGCGTCGGCCGGCGAGGGCTCGAGGGCGTCGAGCTGCTCGACCACCAACGGCGCCACGTCGCCCTCGGCGAG
>JAXDKT010000168.1:0-10105 GCA_034666965.1 Chloroflexota bacterium
CTTGATGTGGTAGATCTCCGCCACCCGGTAGGTGAACGTCTGATCGCCGCGGGTGGCCGTCGCCTCGGCCAGGGCGACCGTGTGGTCGTCGTTGGCGACGACATCGTGGAGCTTGCCCTGGATCGTGTACTCGCCCGCGCCGCCAGCGAACCTGGCTCCCAGCGCCGCCTTGCCACGGATCGGCTCCGCCCGACCGATCTCGTGCCACTCGACGTTGTCGTCGATCCGGTCGATCAACCCTTCCGCATCGCCGCTGTTAAAGCTCTCGAACAACTCACGGACCAATGCCGCGTTCGGGTGGTCAGCCATCGGTGTGTCCTCCTACTTCCAGGCGCGCCCCGACCAGTATCGCCCTCCCAGGCCGACGAAGCGAGCGCCCGACCTAGATGGCAATCCGATGGTTGGCCTGGAACATCCCGCGAGATGGTCGGCCGGATCTTCGCCGACGTCTACCGGCCGCCATTGGTCGCCTCGGGTCAACTCGCCAAGAGCTGATCGGGCCTCTACCAAACCGCGCGGATGAACGACCCGTATCGTGGGGGGCATGGCTGAGCTGCGACCCGACTACGAGCAGGCGCCGGTGCCCATTGGAACGCCTGGTGGCGCGCACCGGCGACTCCGGATCGCGCTCGCGCTGACGGTCGCCGGCGCCTTCGTCGTGACGGTGGCGATCCAGGCGGGCTGGCTCCTGAACACGGGTAGCGCGGGCGTCGGGCCGTCGGCTGGATCGGAGGCGGTATCCGGGTCGGGAGGCCCGGCGGGATCGCCCGGGCCCAACTCGTCGGCGCCGCCGGCCTCGTCCTCCGAGGTCTCCCTGGCCCCGCCCCGACCGCCGACCTCACCCGGGCTGATCGCCGTCGTCGACGACAACGGCGCGCTCTCGACGATGGACGACGGCGGCGGGTCGCGGGTCTCGTATCCCGCGCCGGGGGTCGTGTTCGGCTTCCCGGCCTGGTCGTCCGACGGCTCGCGGATCGCCATCGTCGGCGAGAGCTCGAGGGACAGCGCGATCTATGTCTTCACCGTCCAGCGTGACGGCCCCGGGAGCCTGGCGGACGGCGCCAAGCCGGTCGTCATCTACCGCAGCGCGGACCACGTGCCGTTCTACCTGTACTGGGCACCCGGCGACCGTGCCGTGGCGTTCCTGGCCAGCGAGGCCACCGACATCTCGCTCCGGATCGCGCCCGCCGACGGCAGCGCGCCGCTCGACGGGAGCGGGCCCGGCGCGATCATCCGCCAGGGTCAGCCGCTCTACTACGACTGGATCGACGCCGAGCGACTGCTGCTCCACGTCGGCAGCGGGACGGACGCCTTCACCGGCGAGGTCGGCCTGGACGGCAAGCCCAGTTCCCGGGTTCTACAAGGGACGGGTGTCTTCCGCTCGCCCAGCGCCAGCCGAGACAGCCGCTACCTGGCGTACGTGCGGTCGAAGGCGGCCGATGGGTCGGGTCAGCTGGTGGTCGCGGCCCGAGGGGGGTCCGCCAGCCACCAGATGCCCGTCTTCGGCCCGGTTGCGTTCGAATTCGACCCGTTCGGCACCACCCTGGCGTCGATCGCGGCCACCACGCCGGTCGATCCGACCCTGGGCATCCCGATCGGCCCGCTGCGGCTCATGAACCCCGCCACCGGCAAGATCCGGACGCTGCTCGACGGCTCGGTCGTCGCGTTCTGGTGGTCACCCGATGGCAAAACCATCGCGGCCCTGCGCGTTGCCCAGCCCGGGGACGACCAGGTGACGGCGGATTTGGGCCTGGTCCTTGCCGGCGCGGTGGTCCCTGGGCCGTCGGCTGGTGGTGCTGTTCAGGCCCCGGGCATCGCGGTGCGGCTGACGTTCGTCGACGTGGCGACCGGAGACGCCCAACCGGACCGGGTCGTCCGCCTGGCCGACCACTTCGTGAACCAGCTGCTGCCCTACTTCGACCAATACGCCCTGAGCCACCGCCTCTGGTCTCCCGACGGCGCTTCGATCCTCCTGCCCCTGGTGGACGCCGCCGGCCGCGACCAGGTCGTCGTGGTCCCGGCGGATGGCTCAGGCCCACGACCGATCACTGGAGGCGCCAAGGCCTTCTGGAGCCCGTGACTCGGCGGCGAGGCGTTCGACAGTCGGCGCGGCGTCATCGTCACCGCGAACGTCAGATAGCCCGTTTCCTATCGTGGGCTGCCGCGAGAAGCGGCCGACTCCCTTCGTTCTGTGGCGGGCACGCGAGCTGTCGCCGATGCCTTCCGTGACCCGATCAGCGGCGGAGAGGCGGAACAACGGAAGGGCGAGCTAATGACGGCACCGTGGGCATTCCGTGCTGCAGGCGCTAGCGTCGAACCGCACGCAAGCCAAGGAAGAGCGGGATGTCGGCATTGGCCGGGGAGGACCTCCGGGCAACTGATGGCCGTGCCTCGGGCGGCAGGTCTGGGATCTCGAGCATCGCGTCGACGGCGAACCCGACACGCGCGAGGGCGTTGACGTAGCTGCTCAGCGGGCGATGGAACGACCGAGTTGGATGTTCGCCTCCCACCGACCTCATCGGGACGTGCATCGGCGTCAGGTAGGCGTCAACGCGTCGGTAGGTGAGCTTGCGGCTGGGGTCGAAGCCCCAGCCTGAGTGTCTCGGTACCCGGAATGCCGGGTGGGTCATGAGCATCACGATTCGGCTCGTGGGGCGCAACGCCCAGGCAACCGAACCGAGGACCGGCTCGAGCAGATCGATGTCCTGGACGCTCAGCAAGAAGACCGCCGCGTCATGTGACCCGCGCCCGATCCCGGGAAGCAAGGGAAGGCGCCGGACGTCACCAACGAGGAAACGGCCTAAATGGCCATGCCGCCGTCGGGCCAGGCTGATCAACCGCTCGCTTGCGTCGATCCCCATGTAGCGGGCAGCGGTGCGCGCGATGTACGGAGCGAGAACGCCCTGTCCTGCTCCGATATCGAGGATCGACTCGTCGGGACCCGGATCCAGGAGGTCGAGCACCGCGGGGATGGCCAGTGCTCGGTGGTAGTGACTGCCCCGACTCCCGACCCAGCCGTCGTACCAACCGGCGACCCGATCCCAGCTTGTGTCAGTCGGACGGCGTCGCCCTCGGGAACGTTGCTCGTTCCCGGGCACGGAGGAAGAGTCCCATGAGGTTCAGATCTCTAACGGACCGCCGAGGGGCGGCGATCATCAGTATGCGGCAGCCGTCACGACAGGCACGATGCCGTACAGGCCGGCAGCGTCCAAATTGGAGAGCGACGAGCGAACCCGAGCCGCCGGCTCCTCCGCCTCCTCTACGCTGCACGCCCGCTGCTCCGAGAACAGAGCCGGGACAAGCTCGGGTCCGAGCCCGGGCATGTCCGCGTACCGTGGCCGGAGATGGAAGTGAAGGTGATGCACCGTTTCCGCGAAGGAGCAGACGTACTTTGGAATGGCCAACCCCCGGCCCTGATTGGCTCGCTCGGTGACGATCTCGATGGCCCGAGTGACATCGTAGAGCTGGCCTTCATCGACCGGCAGACACGACCTGGTCACCCCGACCGCGCAAATAGCTCCCGATCGAGGAACTTGAGGTCGTTCGGGTCGTAGTAGGGGTCGACCCACTTGTGCCACTCGGTGGGGCCCTTGAGGACGAGCGGGTCGGCCTTGGTAGCATCCTTCATCGCCGCCCGGAAATGGAAGTGGTCGATCTGGCGGACGGCGTCGACCATGTACAGCGAGGCGACGTCGGCGCCGCGCAGCTCGATGAGGTTGTCGCCGTTGTCCTTCTCGCCGCCGGCGGCGAGGTTCGATGAGCCGGTGTAGACGATCGGGTTCGGCCCGTTGAAGTCGACCACGACGAACTTGTCGTGGATCACCTGGCCGGGGCCGCCCGAGATCTCGGCCCGGAAGGGCTGCGGCACCTTGTCCTTGAGGTAGGCGTAGGGCACCGTCACCGGAGTCGCCGACCCGGGCTTGTAGAGGCGCATGTACGTCGACGACTGGGTGACCCCGTAGCTGAACATGCCCGGCTTGGCCGTGCCCTCGCGGAGCTGTTTGAGGACGTCGCCGCCCCCGGCGAGGCCCATGACCGAGAACAGCAGCGAGCTCCCGGCCGCGGTGATCGCGTCGGCCACCCGTTTCAGCGAAACGTCGCCCGAGGTGTGCGGCGAGAAGGCGATAGCGCCGGCGGGCAGCCCGTCGGCCGGCAGCTCGAACCAGTGCTTGGCGATGTCGGCCTGATCGAAGCCCCCGGCGTTCGTCCAGGCGGTCTCGAACGCCGTCTCGAACCAGCCCGCCACGACCGGCGAGTCGAACACGAGGACGTTGTTGGCCTGGACGTACAGCCCGCGCAGGGAGAAGTTGGTCGATCCGGTGAGGACCTTGAACGCGGTCCCGTTGCGCCGGGCGATGAAGACCTTGCTGTGCGCGAAGCGTCGGAAGTGGCCGCGCTTGACCTTCCCGCCGGCGGCGGCGATCGCCGCTTCGGCGTCGGTCTCGAGCGCATGCCGGGGCGAGCCGGGCGGCGCGTGGTCGATGTGCAGGTCGGCGTTGTCGAGGTAGAGGCGCAGCCGCGACCCCAGCTGCTTGAGCGCCCCGATCGTGTCGGGCTCGTTCAGGTCGTAGGCGAAGACGTCGACGGTGATGCCGTTGTCGGCGACGCACTCGGCCAGGAAGCTCGCGATCAGCTCGCGGGCGTGGAAGCCCAGCCAGGCGTACTGCTTCTGGAATGGCTTGGTGTCGAAGTCGATCGACTTCTTGCCCGGTGGCTCGATCGGCGCGTTGTGGAACTTGTCGGCATACGCTTGAGAGGACATGTAGCCGCGGGTGAACCCGACGGTGAGGTTCGTCGCCGGCTTCTGCGACACGTCGAGGGTGACGCTGGCGCTGTCACCGGCCGTCAGCGACCCGTCGGCGGCGAAGTAGATCGCGGTCGCCGAGTACTCGTAATCACCGTTCTTGAAATCGGACGGGACGTCGACCCAGCGGAACTTCTGGAACGGCGCCTTGTCGGACGGATGCCACTTGCGCTGCTCGGGCGTCGTCGCCGTGGTGACCGGCGTCTTGAAATCGAGCCGGTTCAGGAGCGGCTCGCGACTGCCGCCGGGCGACTTGCGGAAGAGGGCGAACCCGGCCAGCCGCTCGACCTTGTTGTGCGGCAGGTCCATCGCCATCAGGACCGCGCGGTCCCCGCGATGAACGACGAACGTCAGCTCCCCGGCCGGCCCCGTGGCGGTCGTTGTCCAGCCTGTCATCGCATCACCCCCAACTAGATCTTCCATCAGCGCCCGGGTTGCGTAACGCCCTGACGTCCATCTTGCATCGACGGGGCCGATGGATCAATATTTGGGAGACTTAGGGCTGGGCGGAGGGAGCGACATGCGGACCAGGATGGTCGTTTTCTGGTTGGACGTGGTGTACCTCGCGATCCTTGGCATCGCCGCGTGGCTCTACTTCACCGGGCAACTGCCAAAGACCCTCGTACCGGACCGACTGGCAGCAACGCCCACGGGGGTGATCTGGTTCGGGGCGCTCGGCGGCGTGCTCATCTCGCTCGCCGGCGTTCACGATCATCGATACGACTGGGATGACCGCTACCTCAATTGGCATGTGGTCCGCCCGGCCGTCGGGGCAGCGGTGGCGGCCGTCGCCGTCCTGATCGTGCAAGCCGGGATCCTTGCTGTCGGAAGTCAGCCTGAGCCGACAACCACCGGTCCTGGCAAGGACGTCCTCTACTACATCATCGCGTTCGTGAGTGGGTACCGCGAGGAGACCTTCCGAGCGATGGTCAAGAAGGTTGCTGACGTGATTCTCAAGACCGATGGGCCGACACAACCCACGATCGCCTCCATCAGCCCGACATCGGGGAGGGCAGGCGACACAGTGAAGCTCATCGGGACTGGACTGACCGGCGTGCAGATTGTGCGCTTCGGAGACACTCCGTCGCTCCCTATTCGGAAGAAGTCCGACCTCGAGATCGAGGCGATCGTTCCAGCAATGGACCCGCTTCCGACCGACAAGGTTCCCGTTGCCGTGTCCGGGCCGAATGGGTCGGCGGCTGCCCCTGAGCCGTTCGAGTTCCTGCAGTAGAACGAACTGCTGGCGCAGACACGCACGTGACACCGAAGTCCAGCCGCTTGGGCGAGATCGCCGGAACGTGTCTCTCAACCAGGGGCTGGTCTCCGGCGGATGATTCGGGGCCAAGCATCACTCGAAGGTAAGCTTGGCCGATGATCGTCCCGGCCCGACCTCGGATCCTGGTCGCCGCCGCCCTGGCCGCTGTCCTCGCCGTGGGCGGCGTCGGCCAGGCGCCCGAGCCGGTCGCGGCCGCCGGCGGTTACGCGCTCGAGCTCCAACGCCCGGGTGACTTCGTCCGCCAGACGAACCTGGTCCAGTGCGTCGGCGCGAGCATGCAGATGATGATCAACATCATGGCGCCGAAGAACGATCGGACGGCCGCGACGCAGCACCGCCTCTGGAAGCTAGCCCGCGCGCTGGGTCCGCCTCGGCGGACCACCCCCCGCGGCAAGGGCGCGTCACCGATCGGCTGGGCGCGCGGGCTCGACCAGCTCGGCTACGGGCCATACACCGCCGCCGGCTTCGCGACCCTGGCCGGGGCCACCAAGGCGGCGGCCCGGGCCATCCGGCTGACCGGGAAGCCGGTCGGCGTCCTGGTGTGGGCCGGGCGCCACGCCTGGGTCATGACCGGCTTCCGCGCGACGGCCGACCCGCTGACGACCAACGACTTCCGCGTCAGCCAGGTCACCGTCATGGACCCGCTCTACCCGCTCGACAGCACCGTCTGGGGCCAGAGCAACCCACCGGGCACGCGGCTGTCGCTGGCGGCGTTTGGCCGATCGTTCGTCCCGCGTCGGCCGTTCGTCCGGCCATCAGCCCTGGACGGCACCTTCGTCCTCGTCCTCCCGATCGTCTCGTTTGTCTCGTGGGCGCGCAACCGGGTGCTCGCCGTCTAGGTCGGCCCGACCGTCAGGCCGAGACGAGAAGAGACCCCCGACGTTGCCGGGGGTCTCATCGAGCTTGGGCCGGTGCCCCTGGCGATCACTGGAAGTGAATGGTGCCTCCCGAGCGGGGGACGAACGGGCGGGTCGGCTTGGCCGGGACCGCGAGGTCGCGAGACTCGTCGTGGCCGAGGGTCAGCACCGGGGCGGCGGCGCGAGACTCGTCATGGCCGAGGGTCAGGACGTGGCCGGGGTTGCCGGTGAGGATCGAGGCCGGGGCGGTCACGGGTCGGACGCTCATCGCGACGCCAACGACAGCCACGAGCAGGCAGGTCGCGCCGACGAGGATGATCCCACGGAGCGAGCTCGGGTTCTTTGCCGGAATGGTGGTCTGTGCTGCGGTCATTTCTCGGCCTCCTTGCGATCACCTTGGACGGCGATCAACTTGGAGACATCCTCGTCCGGCCAAGCTCCGATTCCGAGCGTCCCGTTGACCGACTTTGGGTCCGCCGCGACAAGCCGGACGAGTGCGCTGGGGCTACCTCGGCTGGTCGGCCAGCCGACGCTGTCCTGGGCCTACCCCGAGATCTCGGCCCGTTCCGTGAACAGGGCGGTGACCAACAGCGCGCCGATGAGCCAGACGACCACGACGATCAGCGCCGTGTCGGGCTCAAGGCGGGGCGGGGCGCCGCCACCGAAACCGCCGCCGCCCTCCGTGGCCACGACCGCGCTGGCTGCGTTGAATGGGCCGTACTTGACGATGTCGGGCAGGAAGATCGTCGCGAACGACTCGCCGAAGTAGACCCCGATCCCGACGCCCACTCCGGCCAGCTGGCTGCGGGCCAGGGTGGCGATCGCGAACCCGAGCGCGCCGGCCTCCACGATCCCGAGCCAGCCGCGGGCGAGCAGCTCGGGCAGCGTTCCGAGCGCGGTCGAATCGTCCACACCCGAGGTCGAGACGCCGGCCAGGGTGGCGGCCAGCAGCGCAACCAGGACGCCGATGAACACGGCCGCCATCAGCCCGATGCCGATCAGCAGCGCGATCGAGGCGAAGGTGAACAGCTGGTAGCGGGTGCGGCTCTCGCCCCGCGCGATGGCGGCCTTGAGCGTGCCCCAGGTCCACTCGGATCCGGCGATCGCCGCCCCGTACGTCATCGCGAACAGGCCGCCGAGACCAAGGATGAACGACACGACCAGCCGATACGCGCCGGGGAAGGTCACCAGCAGGAGCGCCTCGCGGCTGCCCTCGCTCGTCTGCTGGCCTGCGGTGGCGCCCACGGCGAGCAGGATCAGCGCCAGCAGGCCCACGAGCAGGCCAAAGGTGATGTACGTGGCCGGCCGGCGGATGAGCTTGCGCAGGCCCGCCCGAAAGAGCCTCATGAGGCCCCTCCCCCGCCGTCCTTGTCCTTGGGTTGGCCCCAGCCCGACGGTAGCGAGCCGGCCGCTCCGAAGAACGTGCCCTCGCTGCTGGTCGAATGCTCGCCGCCGGTCAGCTGGAGGAAGAGCGATTCGAGATCGCTGCCGGCCTCCAGCCCGGACGCCGAGATGCCGGCCAGGGAGAGCGTCCGGTTGACCTCGGCCGAGCGGCTGGGCGTGATCTTGATCGAGAGCCAGCCGTCCTCGCCCGGTGTTCGGCTGATGGCCTCGTCCGGGGCGATCTTGCGCAGCGCGGCCGTCGCCCGCTCGACTTCGTTGGTGGCCACCCGGACCCGTACGACGCCTTGGTCCTGGAGGAGGTCTCCGATGGGGCCCTCGCGAACCAGTCGCCCATTGGCGATGATCCCGATCATGTCGGCCAGCTGCTGAACCTCGCCCAGGATGTGGCTGGACACGAACACGGTCTTGCCCGTCGAGGCGAGGTAGCGCAGGGTCTCGCGCATGGCGACGATCCCGGCCGGGTCGAGGCCGTTGGCCGGTTCGTCGAGGAGCAGCAGCCGGGGGTCGCTCAGGAGCGCCGCCGCGATGCCCAGCCGCTGCTTCATGCCCAGCGAATAGGTCCCGACCTTGTCGCGCGCCCGCTCGCGGAGCCCGACCAGCTCGAGCAGGCTCTCGATCCGGCTCGGGGTGGTGGGCGCTCCGGCCGCCCCCAGGACCCGCAGGTTCTCGCGACCCGACAGGTAGGGGTAGAAGCTCGGCGACTCGACCAGCGCTCCGACGTCGAATAGCCGATGCCGGTCTCGACGACCGAACGGCGCGCCGAGCAGCTCGATCGTGCCCGCGTCGGGGTGGATCAGGCCGGTCAGCAGGCGCATGGTGGTCGTCTTGCCGGCGCCGTTTGGGCCGAGGAAACCGTACACGATCCCCGACGGCACGGACAGGTCGAGCCCGGTCAGCGCGACCCTCGAGCCGTACTTCTTCTGCAGCCCGCGCGTGGCGAGGGCGAGCCCGTCGGTGGCAGCCGTCATGACCGGAGACTCCCTGGGAGGCCCTGATAGTGACCGTCCCGCCGTGGCAGTGTCAACCGAGCGCAGGCACCGCCGGGTGCTGTGCTTGCCCGGACCGCCGGGCAGCAAAAGACCCCGTCCGAGGACGGGGTCTTCGTTGTTCCCGAGTCGGGAACGGAGCGTCGACTAGGCGCTCTGGACGTTCGCTGCGCGCGGGCCCTTGGGGCTCTGCTCGATGTCGAACGTGACTCGCTCACCGCCGACCAGACGGTCGAAGTCGAGCGAGGAGTCGAGACCGCCGCGATGGAAGAAGTATTCCTTCGCATCCTCGGCAGCGATGAAGCCGAAGCCGCGATCGGCGACGACCTTCTTGATGGTACCGGTGGCCACATTGACCTCCACGTCTTCCCGAACTGGGACTGCAGGCGCACGGCCCGTTCGAGAAGGGGGTCGACCACGCGTAGGCTCGCCACGAGGTGCGGCGAGTGGCAAGCGTAGCACGGTCGTCCGCATTTGCCTACCGTTGAACTCGCGCCACGCTCACCGAGCCCTCGCTGACGCGGCCCGGCCCGGTGCGGCTGCGGCCCGGTGCGGCCCGGTGCGGCAGCCGCCCGGTGCTTCCAGGCACCGATCGGGGTGCTGTCACGCCGTTGCAACGCCGCGCGACCGACTTGCCCCGATCCGGCCGGTACGTTCGGCCGTACCGTCTGACGCAAGACCGCTGGCCGGCGCGCGTCGTTGGCCAGCCAGGGGACCCAGCGATCCATGCCCCGGTTTCGGCATGGTCGTGCCCGGGTCCGTACAGGAGGATCGACGA
>JAXDKT010000169.1:0-5760 GCA_034666965.1 Chloroflexota bacterium
GGGCGATCGGCGGCTCGGCCGCGGTGGGGGAGGCCCGCCGCCGCGGCGAGGCGTACCTGCTCGAGCGCCGGCTGTTCCGTCGCAAGTCGACCGGCGAAGTGATCGACCCCAGCTGGCTCCAATTCTCATTCCCGACCTGGTACTTCTACGACGTCCTGCGCGGGCTGGAGTACCTGCGCGACGCCGAGGTCAGGCCCGAGGAGCGCGTTGCCGAGGCGATCGGAATCGTCGAGGGCAATCGGGATCCCGACGGCCGCTGGCCGCTCCAGAACGTCCACCCGGGCGAGGCCCCCTTCCAGATGGACGACGGCGAGGGCCAGCCAAGCCGCTGGAACACGCTCCGCGCGCTGCGGGCCCTGGATTGGTGCGAGGCCGGCTGACGCCGGCTAAGCGATGCCGTCCGCCTTGGGTCGCGGCCCGTTCGCTGGGGCCGGCTCGAGGACGACCACCTCGGTCCGCCCCGGTCGCCGATCCGCATAGTCGTCCGGGTCGTCGCCGAACTCGCGGAACCTCGCCCAGAGGCGCTCGCGCTCCTCACCAACCGCGGCCCGCGCACGGACCGCCCGGGTGCCGCTCTTGAGCTCGACGTCGGCGTTTGGCTGCGCCTGGAGGTTGAGCCACCACGCCGGCTCCGGCGCCCCCCATCCGTTCATCGCCATCGTGACCAGGTTCGGACCATCCTCGTAGTAGCCGAGGATCGCGCTGCGCTTCTTGGCACTGCGGCGGCCGACGGTCGTGAGTCGCATCGTTCCCCAGCGACCTGGCCGGGCCGGCCACAGGCCGCGTCGTCCGCCGGTGAGTCGGTGGATTGCCCGGTGCACCGCCCAGGCGACACGGATGAACCAGCGGGGCGGAAGTCGCCGCCGCCGGGTGCTGGCTCCCTCCATGACCCGCCTCCTCCACACGTTCCCGTCCCCGAAGTGTCCGAACCATACGTCGCGCCCGGCCGTGTCGCAGCGCAGGGCGGATAACCGGATCAACCGACGTTTGGATGACTGGCGCGGGTCGCGGCGATGCGGTCGTGCGCTTCCTTGAGCAGCGGCTCGACGACGGTATCAAACGTCTCGGCGCTCGGGTTCAGGATCGAGACCCAATGCTGCCGGGCATAGACGGGGTGGGGGAGGACCCGGTCGAGGGCCGCGTAGTCGGGGTCAGTCGCGCCGCCGACGAGGCGATCATACGTCTCGCGGCTCACGCCGATGTTCAGCCGATACACGTTCGGCCTGGCGCCCAGGTTCGAGGGTGAGCCCATGTCGTGCTCGTCCGTCGTGACGATCGTCGCGAAGTTCGGCCAGTGCTTGTCGGAGTCGAGCGAGAAGAACGTGGCGCCCATCGCGGTGACGACGTCAACGCCCGGGAACGTCTCGGTGATGTAGCTGACAACGGCGTCGTGATCGAGTCCGGGGCTGTCCAAATCTGTCTCCCGAAGGTGGTGTTTCCATCCCGTCCATACTGCTCGTCACCCGAACCGAGCGCGGAAGGAGACCGCCATGGCCAACCTCGTCGTCCACTTCGAGATCCACGCATCGGAGCCACAGAAGCTCATCGACTTCTACTCGGAGCTCCTCGGCTGGCACTTTGAGAACTACGGCGGCGGCGAGCAGCCGTACTGGGTGATCGATACCGGCGAGGGCGCGATCGGCAACGCCGCCGGTCAACCGGGTCTCGGGATCAATGGCGGCCTGATCCAGCGTCAGGGTCCGCGTCCCGAGGTCGGCGCGCCGGTGGTCGGGTGCAACATCGTGGTCGGCGTCGACGACGTCGACGGGCTGATGCGCCGGGGCATCGAGCTCGGTGGGACCGAGGCGCTGCCAGCCACCGACTGGCCGGGCATCGGCCGCGGCGGCTACCTGCTCGATCCCGACGGCAACGTCTTCGGCCTCATCACGCCGGTGCTCTCCGACGGGACCGTGGCGATGGGCGCCGGCGCCGAGGTGTAGCGTCGACGAGAGTCCGGACCCCGCCGGTCCTTACCCGGGCCCGCGGGCTCGCACTGCCCAGGCGCGAGCCTCGAGGTGGATCGAGCCGTCGGGCGCTGCGGAGACGGATCGGCGTAGCTGCTCTCGGATAGCGTCGCGATGGGCGTCGCCCGTACCGCATCCGACATCGAGCCAGCGCTGCCCGGGCGGCACGTCGAGCCACACGACGAACTGGTCGGCGACCGGCCGAGCCCAGCGTCCGATGTAGCGCTCGTAGGCATCGCTGCCAGCCCATCGATCGTAACCCGATGCCAACCGCGAATCTCCAGTCATAGCTCGAACAGTCGAAGCGCGTTGCCGCCCCGGATCGCGTCCCGCTGCTCCGGCGGCAGGACGGCGGTGTTGGCCAGCGACTCCTTGACGGCGTGGACCTGGTGCGGCCAATCCGTGCCGAACAGGACGCGATCGGCTCCGACGACCGAGACGAGGTACTGCAGCGCGCCGAGGTCGTACGTGATGCAGTCGTACCAGATCCGGCGCAGGTAGTCGGTCGGGGTCGCCGTCATCCGGCGGCGCGCCGGGAGCTCGACCTCGTTGCCCTTCTCGAACCGGCCGGCGAGGTAGGGGAGGGCACCCCCGCCGTGGGCCGCGATCAGCTTGAGGTTCGGGTGCCGGTCGAGGAAGCCGTCGAAGATCATCCGGGTGATCGCGAGGGTCGTGTCGAACATGAAGCCGACCGACCACGACAGGTCAAACGAGCCCATGTCCATGAGATCGGCGCCGGGTGGCTCGCCGGGATGGACGAGGACCGGCAGAGCCCGGTGGTCGATCTCCGCCCAGATCGGCTCGAACGCGGGCTCGGTCAGGCTCCGGCCGGCCACGTTCGCGATCACCATCACGCCGACGGCGCCCTCGTCACACGACCGGCGGAGCTCCTCGACCGCGCGGGTTGGGTACTCCCACGGCAGCGACGCGAACCAGCGGATGCGGTCGCGGTGCATTCGCTGCGCCTCGGCCATCGACGCGTTGGAGTCGCGGGCCGCCACGCTGCTGACGTCCTCGCCGCCCCAGTACACGTTCGGACAGGTGAGCGAGACGATCGAGACGTCGATCCCCGCCGCGTCCATCGCCGCGATCCGCAGGTCGTAGTCGAAATGGCCGGGCTGCGGGAAGACGACCGGCGTGGCCCCGCGGAAGATCTCGTCATGGCCGTCTGGCCGGACCCGGACGCCATACGGATCGCCGTGCGTGCGCAGGAGCTCGAGCCAGTGCCGGGTGAACATGTGGGTATGAACGTCGATGATCGGCATGACTGCCTGAGGGTATCCCGACCGGATACGAAGGAGTGACGACGTGAAGCTGACCGCCACGATGATGCTGAGCGTGGACGGCGTGTACCAGGGGCCCGGAGGTCCCGACGAGGACCGGCGCGGCGGGTTCGATCGCGGCGGATGGACGGCGGCACACGCTGACCAGGAGATGTGGCCGTTCCTGACCTCGTGGTTCGAGCGCGCCGATGCGCTGCTCCTCGGACGCAAGACCTGGGAGATCTGGGAGCCGTACTGGCCGCTCCACGACGCCGGCGATCCGGTCTCGCACGGGATCAATGTCCTGCCCAAGTACGTGCCCTCAACGACGCTGAAGGACCCGACCTGGCAGAACACCCACGTCATCGACGGCGACGTCGAGGCAGCCATCCGCGAGCTCAAGGCGAAGCCCGGGCGCGAGCTCCAGCTCCACGGCAGCGGGGTCCTGCTCCGCTGGCTGCTCGAGCGCGACCTCGTCGACGAGTTGAACCTGCGGATCTATCCCGTCATCGTGGGCGACGGGCTCCGGCTGTTCCCGGACCAGGGCCAGACGCACAACCTGGACCTGGTCGACTCGAGGTCGCTGTCGACGGGGGTGCTCATCCAGACCTATCGACCGAACGGCCGCGCGACCTTCGGCAACGCCGGGGACTGAGGCCGGCGCAGCGTCCGCGTGGTCAGCCGAGCGGCTTGAGCCGGGCGATCGGGATCACTCGGTCGGTCTTTGAAGGGTATTCGGCGAACTGTGAGTGTTCCGCTGCATGCCGGTCCCAGAGCGCGTGACGGTCGGCCCCTTCCGCGACCGTCGCGTTGGCCTGGAAGGTCTTGCCGTCGGCTTCGACCGTCACGACCGGATTCGCGACGAGGTTCGTGAACCACGCCGGATCCTCGGGTTCGCCGCTCTTCGACCCGACCACGACGTAGGCGTCCCCATCGCGCGAAAAGGTCACGACGGCCGTTCTCGGTTTGCCGCTCTTCGCCCCGGTCGTCGTGAGGACCATCACGGGGCGCCCTTCGAAGTAGCCACTGGTGGGTCGCCCGTTGGCGCGGATGTCGGCGATCAGGTTCTTCGTCCTGTCGGCGTAGTCGGTCATCGGAGATCCTCGGGTCTAGGGGCATCCGGTTGCGTAAGCAACCATCCCACAGACCGGCGGTTTGTGCCGGGGCCGCGCAACCAACTTGGTCAGTGAGAGTCGGACGCGATCGTCAGGACGACATTGCCCGCCTTGTGCCACGCCTCGACGTAGCGGTGCGCCTCGACCGCCTCCTCCATCGGGTAGCGCCGATCGATGACCGCTCGGAACTCGCCGGCCTCGATGAGCTCCTTCAGCAACAGGACATCCTGCTTGCGCCGTCGACCGATCCCGGTTCGGACTCGCTTGCTGCCGACGAACCGGGTCGCCACCAGCAGGGCAATCGTCTCCAGCAGGAAGCGCCCGCCATCGGTGGCGACGTAGACCCCGCCCGGCTTGAGCGAGCGTCGGCCCCGACGGAACGAGTACTTGCCGACAGCGTCGATGATGGCGTCATACGTCTGGCCGTTCTTGGTGAAGTCCTGCTGCCGGTAGTCGACGACCTCGTCGGCGCCGAGCGAACGGACGAGCTCGACGTGGTCGGTGCCGCACACGGCCGTGACGTGGGCGCCGAAGTGCTTGGCGAGCTGCACCGCAGCTGTGCCGAGCGAGCCGGACGCGCCATAGATGACGATCCGGCGCCCCTCCTGAACATCGGCCTCTCGCAGCGTCCCCAGTGCCTGGTCAGCCCCGTCGCAGACCGCCGCGGCCTCGTCGAAGCTCATTCCGGCCGGCTTGTGGGCCAGCGCCGCACGCTCGGACACGCAGATGTACTCCGCGTGTGCGCCGAAGAAGCTCGACGGGCGGCCGAACACCTCGTCGCCGACCTTAAACGAACGCACGGCCGCGCCGACGGCTTCGACTTCGCCGGCCAGCTCGACTCCGAGCGTTCGCGACCTCGGACGGCGGAGCCCGAAGACGAAACGCCACAGGAACAGGTCGGCCCGACGAACGTGGGTATCGGTCTGCGTGACCGTGCTGGCTCGGACCCTGATGAGCATCTCGTCGTCCTTCGGGACGGGTCGCTCGACCTCTTCGATCCGGAGGACCTCTGGAGGCCCATAGCGGTCCTGGACGACGGCTTTCATGCCCGCACAGTACCGCGTTGTCGTTCACGGTCCAGAGCCGGCCAGGTGCCCGGGAATCGTCGATCGATAGGCCGACTCCCTCGCAGCGAGGATCAGAAGGGCAGACATCCCAGCGTCAAGAGGATCCCGGTGTCATCAAGTTGACCGGTCTTGTCGAGCGAATCCAGCTGCTCGATGATGCCCTTGGCGACGTCAATCACCTTTGCGTCTGTCTCGACGAGCCCCTGCTTCCGAACGTGAAATCGAATGACCTGGTCCACGTCCTGGACCGTTGCGGCGTCCCCGAGATCCTTCACTACATCGAGCAGATTGCACGTCGCCCCGCCGACGGCGCGAAGCGTCGCCTGCTCCTCCCAAGTCGCGGCAAAGTCCC
>JAXDKT010000170.1:0-10622 GCA_034666965.1 Chloroflexota bacterium
GGGCATGCTTGTGGGTCGCCTCGGGGGTTTCGGTCGCCTCGGGGGTTTCGGTCGCCTCAGCGGCGTCGACGGTGCCGGTGGCTTCGGCGGTCTCGGTCGGCTCGGCCGTCTGGTCGGCGGTCAGGACGACCGTCTGGTTGGCGGCTGGCCGAAGGACGGCGTTCGCGCCGAAGGTCAGGCCGGCCACGAGGAACAGGGCTGCGGCGCCGCTGCCGATTGCCTTGAGGGCTCGCTTGGTGTCCAACGGGATCCCCTTTTGTGTTTCTCGATGCGCCGCGGTTCTTGCGGCTCACTTACACCGAGACATGCCCGCGGACAAAGGTTTCACGATCGGGCCGATTTGCCCCGGATGTGGTGCCAGGGAGCGCGGCGCCACCGCGGCGAGGGGGCTGACGTCGAGCGTCGGCCGGGTCAGGCTTCGACGAGCTCCTGGTCCTCACGAATGACCTCGACGGGGCCGAAGCCGACGACCTCCAGGCTCGAAGCCACCACCGCCGCGTCGCCAACCAGGACGGCCGAGGCGCGCTCGAGATCGAGATGGGCCTGTGCGGCCGTCAGCACGTCGGCGGCGGAGACCGCGTCGATCCGCTGGCGATAGGTCGCGAGCTCGTCGTCGGGCAGACCGTGGATGACCATCCCGCTGAGGGCCTGGACGATCGGGCCGGGTGTCTCGAAGCGGAGCGGAAAGACGCCGATGAGGAAGTCGCGGGCGGCCCGCAGCTCCGCGTCGGTGACCCGCTGGGTGCGGATCCGATCGAGCTCGGCGGTCAGGTCGCTGAGCGCGCCGGCCGTGACCTCGGTGTTGACCGCCGCGCGCGCCGAGAACGGCCCGGCGGCCCGCCGCAGGTCCCAGCCGGCGTGGGCCCCGTAGGTGTAGCCCTTCTCCTCGCGCAGCTTCATGTTGAGCCGCGAGTTGAACAGGCCGCCCAGGATCGCGCCGAGGACGGACACGGCATGGAAGTCGGGGATCCGCCGGGGCAGCCCGACGTGCCCGACCCGGATCTCGGTCTGCGGCGCACCGGGCTTGTCGACCAGGCGCAGCCGTCGTCCGGCTTTGGTCGGTCGAGCCGCGATCGGACCGGAATCGACGGCGCCCGGCGCAGGGCTCCAGCCGGCCATCAGCTCCTCGGCCAGACGGGCCACGTCCAGGCCCGCCAGGTCGCCGGCGATCACAAGGGTCGTGCGGGCCGGGTCCAGCCCACGGGTCCAGGCCCGCTGCAGACGCTCTCGATCGAGCTGACCCACGGTCGAGGCGGTCCCGGCGGACGGTCGGTGGTAGGGCGAATCGTCACGGTAGATCGTCGCGGCGAAGGCCTCGTCGGCGCGCCGGCGGGCATCGGCCCGGACCTGGAGGATGTCGTTGAGGCGCTCGTCGCGGATCCGCTCGACCTCGGATTCCGGGAACGTCGGATGCGCGACCACCTCGACCAGCAGGTCGAGGGCGGAGGCCAGTCGCGAGGCCGGCACCTCGACTCCGACCGTGTAGGCGTCCCAGCTGGCGTCGGCGTGGAGCCCCGCCCCCAACCGCTCGGTGGCCTCCACCAGGGCGATGGCGTCGTAGCGATCGGTCCCCTCGGTCAGCGCCCGGGCCGACAGGACGGTCGCGCCGGCTTCGGCCCGCGGCTCATCGGCGGCTCCGTTCAGGTACACCAGCTGGGCACTGACCAGGGGCCGTCCGGGAAGATGGACCGCCAGGACGTTCAGACCGTTGGCCAGAACCGCCCGCTCGAAGGGCGGAAACTGATAGGGGCGCGGGTGACCCGGCGTCGGTCGCTTGGCCAGCACGACCGAGTCGCCCGGGGTGCTCACGCGGCGTCTTCCTCGGAGGGCGGCTCGAGGTCGCCATCGACGTCGTCGACACCCTCGATGGCCTCGTGGGCCGTGGGAGTCGCTTCCTCGGGCACGCCCTCGACCGGCGGCAGCGACGGGACATAGGTCATGACCACCCGGTTGTCCGGCCGGAAGACCTCGCCCGCGACGGCCTGGATCCGCTCCGGGGTCACGGCCAGATAGCGCCCCAGCATCTGGTTGATCAGATCCGGCTGGTCGAACAGGCTGGCGTACATCGACAGGCGGTCGGCCCGCTCCTCGACCCGCTGGAGCGCGCCCAGCTCCTCCGTCTCGATCAGCGCCCGGGCCCGAGCGAGCTCGTCCTCGGTGACCGGTTCCCGGGCCAACCGATCGAGCTCCTCGAGGAACGCCGTCTCGACCCGCTCGAGGGGCACCCCCGGCCGAACCGTCGCCCATCCTGCCCAGATCGAGGCGCCGGCCACGAAGCCCAGGCTGAAACCGACCACGTCCTGGGCGATGCGCTCGTCGCGGACGAGCCGCCGGTGGAGCCGACTGCCCTTGCCGCCGGCCAGCACCTGGGTGGCCACGTCGATGGCGTCGAGCCGTTGGTCACCCAGTGGCGGCGCCCGGAAGCCAAAGAAGATGCGCGGCAGCGGGACCCGGTCTTCGACGACCTCGCGACGCTCCTCACCAAGGGTCGGGGGCAGGCTGGTGTCGCCCAGCGGCGGGATCGCGGGATTTGCCGGGATGCCCCCGAAATAGCGCTCGGTCCAGGCCCGGGCGGCAACCGGGTCGACATCGCCGACCAGGGTCAGCACGGCGTTGTTTGGCGCGTAATAGGTCCGGAAGAAGGCGGACACGTCCTCGATCGACGCCGCGTCGAGGTCCCCCATCGAGCCGATGGTCGGGTGGTGGTAGGGATGCTCGGGCGGGTAGAGGTGCGCCTGGAGCTTCTCCGACCAGCTGCCGTAGGGGCGGTTGTCATAGGACCAGCGCTTCTCGTTCTTGACCACCTCGCGCTGGTTGTCGAGGTTCTCCTGCGATAGCGCATCGAGGAGGGTTCCCATCCGGTCCGCCTCCAACCAGAGCGCGAGCTCGAGCTGGTGCGAGGGCATCGTCTCGAAGTAGTTGGTCCGGTCCAGCCAGGTGGTCCCATTCATCGTCCCGCCGGCGGCCTGGACCAGGGCGATGTGCTCGGCCTTGCCCACGTTGCGGCTGCCCTGGAACATCACGTGCTCGAACAGGTGGGCGAAGCCCGTTTTGCCCGGCACCTCGTGCTTGGATCCGACCCCGTACCAGATGTTGACCGCCACGACGGGCGCGAGGTGATCCTCGGCGATGATCAGCCGGAGGCCGTTCGCCAGGCGCTCGTCGGTGAAGCCGACCACGGGGATGGACACGCCGTCGATCGTAGCAGCCGCCGGCCGGAGGTCGCAGCGAGACCTTGACAGACGGCCGGCCGTGTTAGATTATCGTCTAACACCTGTTAGGAGCCAGCTCGCACGATGGTCCGCAATCCCGCTCGACCCCGCCCCGCCGAGACCCTGGCCGCGCCCGCCCGGGCGGTGGTCCGTGACTTCTCGCGAAGCGGGACCGCGCCCTACAAGGTCGAGTTCGATGTCCGGACCCTGTACGACTTCGTGTTCAGCCTGTCCGACGACGCCGGATCAACCGATGACCTGCCGGCCAGCGACCGGGCCTGGCTCGACGAGGCCAAGACGACGCTCCGGGCGCGAACCGGCAGGGACCTCGAGCTGTACGGCCTCGAGCTGTGCGTGGTCCTGGCCGGTCTGGCGGTCGACCGCCCCGACGTTCGGGACGCGGCCGGACTGGTCGCCCTGATCCACGAGGTCGACGAGGCGGCCATTGCCCGGACCGTGGTCGCCGACGACCTGCGCGACCCCGACCGGCGGCGACTGACGGAACAGGCGCTGGCCGGCGATGAGGCCGCGATCGACGAGCTGGTCGGGGCCCTGGCCGATTCGCACACCCCGGACAAGATCGCCCGCATGCGGACGCTCTATCGCGACCCGACGGCGGTCGTCGAACCGGCCCGCACGGTCCTCGCCGAGTGGCTGCCGCTGTTTCAGCCGATCGAGGACCGGATTGCGACGATGATCCGGCGAGACGTGGACGCCCGGGCCGGGGCGATCGCCACGCTCCGCCCGACCGACCTCATCGAAGCCACGACCGGGGGCATCCGCTGGCTGGCCGAGCCCGGCATCCGCCGGGTCATCCTGGCCCCGTCCTATTTCGCGCGCCCCTACAACTTCGTCTTCGGCGGCGAGGATTGGCGGATGTTCGGCTATCCGATCGCCGACGAGGCACTCGACGCCGGCGATCCGCTCGCCCCACCGGCCGCCGTTGTCCGGCTCCACCGCGCCCTGGGGGACGAGACTCGCCTGCGGATCCTGCGCCTGCTCGCCGGTCGCGAGCACTACCTGACGGAGATCGCGTCGGCGCTCGAGCTGTCCAAGCCCACCATCAAGCACCACCTCGCGCTCCTCCGAGCCGCCGGCCTGGTGACCCTGACCGAGGAAGGCGGGCTGTCCTACTACAGCCTTCGCCGAGGCACGATCGAAACCCACGGGGCCGGCTTGATCGACTACCTGCTGGCCTAGCCGGATCCAGGCCGCGGCCATCGGTCGCGGCCATCATTGCGACGGTGTGTTAGATGAATGACTTACAAGAGGATCAAATGAACCACCTGGAAGAGGCAGCCGTACACGCCGAGATCGACTACTACGTCGTCCGAGCCCGGATCGTCGACGGACACGCTCGAGCTCGGGCCGAGCGCCTTGCCCGCGGCGCCGTCCGGGTCGCCGGCCCCTCCCGGGGACCCGGCGGGCCAAGCCCTGCCCGAGCCTGGCTGGGCCGCCGGCTGGTGACCATCGGGTTGGCGGTCGCCGGCGACCATCCGCTGGCCGAAGCAGGCTCGTCGACCGGTCAGCCCTGCTGAGCCCGGCCGTGGAGGCGGCCGGATGGGCCGAACGTACGGTCAGGATCCGGCCGGACGGGCGATGGGCAGCGGTCGTCGCGGCTGACAGCATCGTCGGGTGCCCCAGGACGCCCCACCCCCGACGCAATCCGCCCACGCGCTGCGCCCGGTCGCGCGACTGATCCTGGTCCTGGTCCTGCTCTCGGGGTTGGCCGTCGGGGTCCCACCCGCCCACGCCGGCGCGACCTGGTCGCCGGACCCGCCGAGCGGCGAGTACACGCCCCACCGCGTGTGGCAGATGAAGCGCAACTGCGTCTGGGCAGCCGGCGCGATGCTCCTCGACAAGTGGACCCACGGCGGGATCCGGGTCAGCCAGAGCGTCCTCCGGCGCGCCGCGAACGACAAGAAGGGCGGGTCCAACCTGTACGACCTGTCGCGGGGCGTCGCGGCGGTGACCGGCATCCGGATCCGCTTCTCGCCGGGCTTCGGCGACACCATGACCTGGTGGCAGCTCCTCGACCGGATCGAGCACGACGGCGGCGCCGTCCTGGTCGGCGATTACGGCCGCCTGCCGGCCCACTTCACGCGCTGGAGCACGTCGTTCGCGACGCGACGAGATAGCAGCCATGCCGTGTACGTGCAGAGCTACGACCGGGTCCACGGCAAGGTCTGGTTGATGGACCCGCTGGCCGAGGGCCACTATCCGGGCGAGTGGATCGACGTCGAGGCCCTCCACCGGTTCGCCGCAATCGACGAGGGTGCGGTCATGGCCGCGGCCACCCCCGTCCGTCACCAACCCCAGACCGCGCCGCTGACCGACCACGCCTATCGTCTGACGAGCCCCCGGCTGGCCGCGACGGCCGTGGCCGGATCGACGGTCAAGGTCTCTGTCGGGCTGTCGATCACGGCCGGGTTCCCCAGTCCGGCGGCCCACCGCCTTGTTGCAACCTGGCTGCCGGTCGCCGCGCCGCGGCCGAGCTTCGCCCCGCTCGGCTCGCAGGCGCTCGTCGAGGCCCTGTCCGCACGGGATGACGGGACGCCGTTGCCGGTCGAGGCGACGACCGCCTCCGATCCCGACCGGGCCGGTCCCGCCGGGTTCGACGCCGCGGTGCCGGTGCCGGCCGTGCCCGGCCGCTATCGGGTCGGCCTGGGATTGGTGGAGGTCGGTCGGAAGACGGCGGCACGCACATTCGCGCCGGTGGCGATCGAGGTCGTCGGTCCCTACGCGGGCAACATCGGGATGCCCGCGCTCGCCCAGGTCAGTGCCGGGGACCGGTTCGGACTCCGGCTCGGCGTGGCCAACATCGGCACGCTCGACTGGCGGCCGCCCGCGATCGAGCCGGACGGCCCGCGAGCGGTCGTGCCGCCGCCCCAGACCGTCCTGGTCCTGACCTGGCGCGCCTCCGGTGGAGCCGAGCTGCCGGCCGCGGAGCTGCCGGCCGAGCTGGCACCCGGCCAGGCCGTGGACCTGCGACTCGTGCTGGTCGCTCCACCCGACGCCGGGACGTGGACCCTGGTCGGTGATGTCATCAGCCGAACCTGGGGCCCGCTGTCGTCGACCGGGCGTGAGCTGCCCACGATGACGGTCATCGTCGACCCCAAGGTCCTTTCCAGCGAACCCTGACCGGGTCCGCGCGATCTGGGCTGCTGTCCCGCCGTTCCGACCGCCCGCCGTTCCGACCGCCCGCGGGCCACGAAGCCAACCGCCCGCGGGCGCGGAGCGGATAGACTCCGGACACGTGACCCGACCGGAGCCGACCCATCATCATCGCCGCCGGCGATCCACCCGGTCCCTCGCCCTGGCTGGCGCGGTCGCCATCGGCGCCTTGGCAACCCCCGCGGTCGTTGCCGCCCACCAGCTGACCGGACGGTTCACCTCTCCGATCCCACTGGGCGCCTATCTGCTCGGCGCCGCGCTGGCCGTCGCCGCATCGTTCGCCATCGTGATCATGCGCGGCGGGAGCCCCGCTGACCCTGATGGGCCGTCCGAGACGGGGACCGTCCGGGTCCCGACGATCATCCGGGCGGGGCTGGCCGGCCTCGGCCTCCTGGCCTGGGTCTGGATCGTGGTCCGCTCGGTCGTGCTCGGCGGCCCCTCGGAGGGTGACGTCGCCTCACTCTTCCTGTGGACGTATGGCTGGGTTGGACTCGCCCTCGTCTCGGCCTTCATCGGCCCGGCCTGGACCTGGCTCGACCCGTTCGCAACGCTCCACCGCCTTGCGGCCCGGGCGCTGCGCCGCGCTGGCCTGACCGCCAGCCCGCCGGCGACCTATCCGGCTTGGCTCGGGCGCTGGCCGGCGGTCATCGGCTTTGCGGTCTTCGTCTGGCTCGAGCTGGCGGTCCGCGAGGCCCGTGGGGGCCGGACCCTGGGGATCGTGCTCGTTGCCTACACCGTCGTGACGCTCGTCGCGATGGCGCAGTTCGGGCGGGACAACTGGCGCCGAAACGGCGAGGTGTTCTCGGTCTGGTTCGGCCTGGTCGGCCGTCTCGCCCCGCTCGCCCCCGCGGCCGTTCCCCGCGGCGGCGAGAGCGATACCGAGCCCGACCCGCCGACGCGTCTCAGGCTGCGGCCATTCGCCTCGGGGCTGATCGAGCCCGGCGCGGACCTGGCCGCGTTGGTCCTGGTCGCGCTGTCGATCGGGGGCATCCTCTTCGACGGCGTGTCCCAGACACAGATCTTCTTCGACCTGTTCGGGATCCCGTCGATCCCGGAGCAGACCCTGCTGCTTGGAGTCTGGCTGGCTGCGGTGGCCGGGCTGGCCGTGGCCGTCGGCCGGATCGTCGGTGTCCGGGCCCTGGTGGCGGGCCTGGTCCCGATCTCGATCGGCTACCTGATCGCCCACTACCTCACCTTCATCCTGTTCGACGGGCAGCGGATCGTGATCGTCCTCAGCGACCCGCTGGGGCTGGGCTGGGACCTGCTCGGGGCCGGTCAGTTCGAGCCCGCCACCGGTTGGTTGCCCGGGGCGGTCGCCTGGAGCATCCAGCTGGTGGCCGTGGTCGGCGGTCATGTCGTCGGAGCGTGGGCCGGTCACCGGGCGGCCGTCCTCGAGGCGACCGGACCGTACGTCAGCCTGACGGCCGGGCGGGTCCGATCGATCCAGCTGCGCCAGGTGCCGCTGGCCCTGTTGATGATCGGACTCACCGCGCTGACCCTCTGGTCGCTCGGCCAGGCGGTGGTGACCGAAGCGCCCCAGACCGGCGCGGCGCCGGCAGCCGCGGCCCCGGCACCCGCAGGCCCGGCAGCGTTCGCGCCGGTTGCTCCCGCAGGGCGCCCGGGCTAGACGGGGACGGGCGCGCCGGGCACCCACTCCCCCAGCGAGCGGACCTCGGCGAGACGGTCCACGACCGCCGGATCGAGAGCCTCGGCCGCGGCCACCGCGGTCTCGATCGCCGTCAGGCACAGGATCCCCTCGGCAGTGGCCGCCAGGCGGATCTCGGCCGCGTCGCGGACCGCACCCGATTGGGGGGTGGGCGTGTTGACCACCAGGCGGACCTCGCCCGACTCGATGAGGTCCATGATGGCGACGGCCTCGGAGCCCTCCAAGGCCCCGTATTTGGCGACTGGCCGGGCGTCATGACCGAGGGCGGCCAGGGCGGCGGCGGTCCCGGCGGTCGCCGCAAAGCGGTAGCCGGCCCGGGCCAGCCCGGTCGCCAGCCGCGCCAGCAGGGGCTTGTCGCGGTCGGCGATCGTGAGCAGCGCCAGGGCTCCCTCGGGACCGGCCCGGGGCGGCACGAGCGCCGCCCCGAGGAGCGCCTTGGCCAGGGCGACCCGGGGATCCTCGTGGATACCGATGACCTCGCCGGTCGACTGCATCCCCGGCCCGACCGACGGGTCCACGCCCCGGAGCTTGGCCGTCGAGAAGGCCGGCGCCTTGACCGCCACGAACGGCGGCGGGGGCAGCAGGCCGCCCGCCCAGCCCATCTCCCGGAGGGTCTCGCCCAGGGCGATCCGGACCGCCAGATCGACCATCGGGACGCCGGTCACCTTGCTCATGAAGGGCACCGTCCGCGACGCTCGCGGGTTGACCTCGATGAGGTAGACGCCGTCGTCGCGGACGATGAACTGGGCGTTGACCAGGCCGCGCACGCCCAGGGCCCGAACGACCCGTTCCATGGTGGTCACGATCAGCTCCCGATCGCCGGCCGAGACGGTCTGGGGCGGGAACATGCCGACCGAATCGCCGGAGTGGACACCGGCCCGCTCGACGTGCTCGAGGAGACCGGGAATGAGCACGTCGACCCCATCCGAGATCGCATCGACGTCGACCTCGACCCCTTCGAGATAGCGGTCGATCCGGACCGGTCGGTCGGGGTCGACCACCGTGGCCATCGCCAGCTGGCGGACGAGATCGCCGGCCGAATAGGCGAAGTCGATGGCCAACCCGCCGATGACGAACGACGGCCGGACGATGACCGGATAGCCGATCCGGTCGGCGATCGTCAGCGCCTCGTCCACGCTGTGGGCCATCCCGCCCTCCGGCTGGGGGATGCCCAGGCGGTCGAGCAGTGCGGCGAAGCGGGTCCGCTCCTCCGACTGGTCGATGGCTTCGAGGTCGGCGCCCAGGAGCGGGACCCCCGCGACGGACAGCCGGGCCGCCAGGTTGAGGGGCGTCTGGCCACCGAACTGGACGAAGGCCGGGAGAGGGTCCTGGCCGGAGCCGGTCTCGGCCTGGACCGCGCTCAGCACCGACTCGGAGTCGAGCGGCTCGAAGTACAGCCGGGTGCTGGCATCGAAGTCGGTCGACACGGTCTCGGGGTTGGAGTTGATCATGACCGCCGACCAGCCCTGGCGCCGGAGTGACTCCGCGGCGTGGACGGCGCAATAGTCGAACTCGATTCCCTGGCCGATGCGGACCGGTCCCGAGCCGATGACCAGGGCCGCCGGACGAGCCACCGGGGGCGCCTCCGGAGGCGAGCCCGCCGCGGCATAGGTGGCGTAGAAATAGGGCGTCTCAGCGGCGAACTCGGCCGCGCACGTGTCGACCATGGCGTAGCCGGGCCACAGGCCGAGCGCGTCACGCGTCCGCGCCAGCTCGTCCGAGGCCACACCGGCCAGCGCCGCCAGCTCGCGGTCGCCGAAGCCAGCCCGCTTGGCGGTGGCCAGCAGCGCCGCGGCCTCGGGATCGGCCGGATCGGCCAGCCGGGGACCCAACGCCGCGACATCCTGCTCGAGGCCGACGGCCCGCCCGAACTCGGCCAGGAACCAGGGGTTGATCCCGGTCGCTTCATGGACGGTGGCCTGCGCGACACCCCGGCGCAGGAGCGCCAGGACCCGCCACAGGCGGGTATCCGACGGCCCCAGGAAGTTGCGCAGGACCAGCGGCGCGGCGGTGCGCTCGGCGTGGCGGGTCGACTCGCAGGCCTGCCCGCTGGCATCGACCCAGCGGATGGGCCCGTCGTCCGCCTCGGCGACGTCACCGTCCTCGGCGTCCGCCCCGTGGCCCGGCCCGCCCAGGACCGCGGCCAGGTAGGCCAAGCTGGGCTCCCAGGCGGGGTCCTCGGCCAGCGGCCCCACGCCGGCCTGCTCCAGGCCGCGGAGCGCCTTGTTGAGGGCGGACCCGAACGTCCGATCGATGGCCATGACCTCGCCGGTGGCCTTCATCTGGCTGCCCAGCGACCGATCGGCCGTCGGGAACTTGTCGAACGGGAAGCGGGGCAGCTTGACCACGACGTAGTCGAGCGCCGGCTCGAACGCCGCAACGGTCGTGCCGGTCACCACGTTGGGGATCTCCGCCAGGCGCCGACCGGCGGCGATCTGGGCCGCGACCCGGGCGATCGGATAGCCGGTCGCCTTGCTGGCCAGCGCCGAGGACCGGCTGACCCGCGGGTTGACCTCGATGACGGCGTAGTCCTCGTAGTCGGGGCTGAGCGCGAACTGGACGTTGCAGCC
>JAXDKT010000171.1:0-9200 GCA_034666965.1 Chloroflexota bacterium
AGCGTGGCGACCACCAGGATGCCGGGGATCGCCAGGGGCAGGATCACCCGGCGCATGGTCAGGAAGGCGCCGGCCCCGTCGATCCGGGCGGCCTGCTCGAGCCGTATCGGGATCTGGCGGAACGTCCCGGCCATCAGCCAGATGCCCAGCGGCGTCGACCCAGCCGCGTAGGCGAGGGTGACGAAGAGAGGGTCGCCGTAGTGGCCCGAGGCGGAGAGGAGGATGAAAAGGGGCACGATCCGCGAGGCGGCCGGCAGGAAGCTGAGGGCGAGGATGACGATCAGCACCGCCTGGCCGGCCTTGAGGTCGTAGCGTGCCAGGGCGTAGCCCCCGAGGCTCGCGGCCACCGCCGTGGTGATGGCCGCCGAGATCCCGTAGACGGCCGCGTTCCGGTACGGCGCGAGGCCGATCGCGTTCGGCCCGAAGAGGACGGCGTAGACGTTGTCGAGGGTGAGGCTCGAAGGAAGGATCGAGACGGGGAAGATCGCCTGTGAGCCCGGACGCAGCGCGATGGAGACGATCCAGAGCAGCGGCAGGATCGTGAACAGGAGCGCCAGGACGATGAGCAACAGGCGCACGATCCGCTGCAGCACCGAGAGCCGGATCAGGTCCACTTTCGTGCCTCCCGCCGCCACAGCAACACATAGATCACCGCGAGCACGAGGCTGAGCGTGAACAGGATCACCGTGACCGCTGCGCCCTGACCGATCTCGCCCTTCAGCGCGGTGAGGCGGTACATCTCCAGGGCCATCGTCTCCGTCTGATAGAGCGGGCCGCCCTTCGTCATGGCATAGATGAGGTCGAACGTGTTGAGGCCGCCGACGAGGGCCACCAGGGCGGCCAGCAGGAATGCCGGACGGATGGCGGGCAGGATGATCCGGCGCACGATGCGGGGGACAGCGGCCCCGTCCACCTGGCCGGCCAGGATGAGGTTGGGTGGCACGTTCGCGAGCGCCGCGCTGATGACCAGCAGGACGATGCCGTAACCCGCCCACACGTTCGCGGCCACGAGCGCGGCGATGGACGTTGCGCGATCGCTGAGCCATCTGACCGGCGCGATGCCCACCGCTTCGAGGAGCGTGTTGGCGAGGCCGATCTCAGGGTCGTACATCAGCTTCCAGGTGTAGCCGATGACCACTCCGGCGATGACCCAGGGGACAAGGTAGATGGCGAGCAGCGCGGAGCGCCGACCTGCGGGCACCGTGTACAGCGCCAGGGCGAGGGCGGTCCCGAGCATGAGCGATCCGATCAGGGTGCCGACCGTGAACGTGGCCGTCACGATGAGGACACCGGGGAACGGCGGGTTGCGCGAAGCCAGCACCGCCTGGAAGTTGGCCGGCCCGACGAACGGGACGTTGCTCAGCCGGCCGATGGTGGCGCCGGTGGTCGAGTAGTAGAAGGTCAGCAGGTACGGCAGGAGCAGGAAGAGGAACAGCAGCAACAAGGGCGCGACGAGAAGCAGCCAGGGAGTCGCCCGAGCGAGGGCTCGACGAACCGTCATGACGAGCGACTCCCGACGGCTGGCCTGCTCTCCGTGCCTACGGCGCGGCGAGCAGGGTGTTGACGGAGTTGGCGGCCTCGTCAAGGGCATCCTTTGTCGAGAGGTCGCCGTTGACGGCCTTCTGGATGCCCGTCCAGAGGAACTCGATCATGCCCGTGTACTTGGCGATGAACGGCGGGAAGTGGGCGACCGCCGCCGCCTTGGCCGACTCCGAGAAGTACGGGTCGGTGGCGAACTTGGAGGGGTCCGCGAGCCCCGACTGGCGCACGGGCACGCGGGTGAACTGATCCTCGAACGGGACCATCTGGGCACCGTCCGTGACGGCCATGATGTAGTCCCAGGCCAGGTCCTTGTGCGTGCTGTTGGCGGTGATGCCGAGCATCCAGCCACCCGCGACCGTCGCCTGCTGGCAGCCGGTGCAGATGGGCGGGACGACCGCCCCGATGGTGGCCTTGAACTGCTCGGCGGTCATGCCCTCCGGCCGGTCGGACAGGCCGCTGCCGACCGTGGCCAGCATCATGCCGTACTTGCCGCTGAAGACCGAAGCGGAGACGGCGTCAGCCTCCTGCGTGAGCAGGTCCTTGCTGGCGTAGCCCTTCTTGATGAGGTCCACGTAGAACTGCACGGCCTTCTGGCCGCCGGCGTCATTGAAGACGGCCGTCTTGTTGTCCGGGCTCAGGATGTTGGAGCCGGTCATGTAGAGGTAGGGGTACCAGCGGTCGACGGTGCCTTCCTGCGATGCCGCGGGGAATCCCACGGGCATGACGCCGGGCACCTTGTCCTTGATGGCCTGCGCGTCGGCGAAGACTTCGTCCCAGGTCGCGGGACCCTTCTCGGGATCCAGCCCGGCCTTGCGGAAGACGTCCTTGTTCCAGATCAGCAGCCGGATGTCGCTGTAGAACCAGACCGCCTGCTGGCTGCCGTTCCACTTCGTGGAGTCGGCATACGCGGGGAGGATGTCCGACTTGCCGGCCCAGTTCGCGTAATACGAGTCCAGGTTGGCGAGGATGCCCTCCTCGGTGAACTGGCCCAGCCAGATGTTGTCCATCTGGATGACATCGGGGATGTCGGCGATCTGGCCGGCCTGACTCAGCTCGATGCGCTGGAACTGCGGGTCGTACGGGGCCCCGGAGAGCTCGACCGTCACGCCCGGATGGGCGGCCTCGAAGGTCTTTGTGACAGGCTGGAACGGTGGATCCTGGGTCAGCGTGTAGTTGCGCGGCCAGACCACCAGCTTGACGGCCTCGGGCGCCGTGCTCGCAGTCGACTGCGAGGGCCCGCCGGTCGCGGCCGGAGGCTGCGAGGCCGGGGCCTGCGAGGTACACGCGCTGCCGACGATCACGACGACCGAGAGCAGCGCCACGAGACGCTTTTTCACGAGTCCCTCCTGTTCGTCTTTCGGGGACGCCCTCAAAGGGCTGGCGCCACCCGCCTTGATCCGTAGTGCTCGACCAACGGGGCGAGCTCGCCGAGGTCGTCAGCGCCGCCGACGACCAGATGGACCATGGTCCCCATGTTCCAGAGCCGGACCTCCCGTCCGGCCTCGCGGGCGATGACGATGCCAGCTGCGACATCCCAGATCCGAAGGCCGATCCCGAGGAAGCAGCCCCCGTGCAGCGCGATGTTGAGCAGTGCGTACGCGGCTCCACCCACCATCCTGATGGCTCGTGGCCGGGAACCGGCGAGCTCCTCGATGGTTCCGACCATGACCGGGTCGAGATCCTCCCATCCGAACTCCAGGAAGATGCGGGCGGCCCCGGCTGCTGAAGTGGTGGGCTGGCAAACCGTGTCGCCATCCGCGGTGCCGGCAACGATCTGGCCGCTGCCCGCCAGCGCCCGGTAGGCGGACCGGGTGGTCAGGTCGGCGACCGCCCCCACGACCAGGTCGTCGTCCCTGCGCAATGCGATCGAGCAGGTGGCGCCGGCCAGGCCCGTGGAGTAGTTCAGCGTTCCGTCAATCGGATCGACGATCCACTGCCAGCCGTGAGCTCCATCCACACCGCCTTCCTCTTCGCCGAGAAATGAGTGCCGGGGGAATCTCGCCGAGACCTGCGTCCGAAGATAGCGTTCGATCAGCCCGTCGGCGGGCGTGACGAAATCGAACACGTCGCCCTTGCGGATGCCATCCGTTCCGGTGGCCGGGTCGGTCGCGAGCTCGATGGCGGCGCTCGCCCAGTCGCGCACCGCATCGAATGCTTCTCGTTCCGTCGCCGATGGACTCGTCAGCGATCGATCCTCCGCGATATGGCGCGCCGGCCCGCGGTCACTATAGGTGCGCGTTTGGAACGTTGCAAGATTCTAATTTCCTGGGCGTCAACGCCGCCAAACGCTCCCCGCCAGCCGTCGCGAGGTCAGCGCGGCGGGGGCGCAGTCGAACCCCGGACCGTGAGTCCGACGCTCGCCAGCGTCACGTGGGGATCCCCGCTGATTCGGCCCTCGATCCGGCCCAGAAGGGCCCCGACTCCGAGTCGGACCAGGGCGGCCCGAGGCTGGCTCACCGTGGTCAAATTGATCCGCCGGAGCCGGGCCATGTCGACATCGTCGAAGCCAACGACCGAGAGCGCCTCGGGGACCCGGACGCCCAGGGCGTCGGCCACGTCGAGGAGGTCGATCGCCGCGAAGTCGTTCGCCGCGAAGATCCCGGTCAGCGGCGCGCTGCCGGAGAGGATCGCGCCCCACTCGACGGCAACGCCGTCAACCGACGGCTGGCCGTCCGGGGGATCCCAGGCGATGACGGTCGGCCGCAGCCCGGCGTCGGCGGCGGCTCGCAAGAAGCCTTCCAGGCGGCGAGCGTCGGCGCGGTCGGGCTGCAGCGGCCCGATGAACGCCAGCCTGCGGTGCCCGAGCCCGATCAGGTGACGAGCGACGATCTCCCCGCCGCGGTGCTCGTCAACGGTCACGGAGTCGGCCCACGGTTCCTCGGCCGCGACGAACACGACCGGGATCTGCTCGTTGATCCTCGTCGCGATCAGGTCTGCGTGGCTCAGGAATGACAGGATGATCAGGCCCGTGACGCGATGGTCGAGCATCAGCTCCACCGCCTGCTCCTCGCGATCGGGGTCGCCGTCCGTGGCGCAGAACATCGCGGCGAAGCCGAAGCCGGCGACCTCGCGCTCGACGAGCGAGGCCATCTCGGCGAAGAACGGGTTGCGCAGGTCGCGGGCGATGATCCCGACCGTCGTGGCCCGGCCGCGGAGCAGGTTTCGGGCAAGGGCATTCGGTCGGTAGCCCAGCTCGGTGATCGCGTTGAGCACGCGACGACGCGTCCGCGCGGCCACGACGTCGGAGCCCCGGACGACGTTGGACACGGTCGAGGGCGAGACCCCGGCGAACTGGGCGACATCCGTCAGGGTCGCCGGCCGGCTGCCTCGCTTCATCAAGGCTGCCTGGTCGGCATCTGGGCGGCCTGACCGCTCGCGAACGCAGCCCCGAGGACGGCGACGGAGCCGGAGATTCCCTCCTCCGGGCCGACGAGCCGGTCCTCGTGTTCGATGCTCAGGAAGGGCGCGCTGGTCCGGGCGGCCAGCGCGGCAGCGAACGAGCGCCACCAGCCGCTGTCATTGACGCCCCGACCGACGGCGGCGAAATCCCATGGCGTGTGCCTTGGATCGCCCGGCCAGCGGCTGTCGAGCAGCCCGTTCAACGCCAGCTCGGCAGGGTCGTAGCGGACGTCCTTGGCGTGGGCATAGCCGATGAGCGGCCCCAGACGCTCGATGACCCGGAGGGGGTCCATTCGCTGCCAGAAGAGATGGCTCGGATCGAGGTTCACGGCGATCCCCGGGGCGACCGCGTTGAGCCGAAGATAGCTTTCGACGTTGAACACGTGCGCGCCGGGGTGCAGCTCGAGGCAGATCCTAAGGCCGGCGCTGGCGCGCGAGGCGAGGACGTTGATCTCCTCCCAATAGGGCCGGACGCGGGCCTCGAACTGCCAGGCCGCGACGCCCGCGTAGTCCGGAAGCCAGGCATTCGCCGGGAAATGCGGCGCCGCGCTCCGACCCGGCCCGGCCCCTGGGCAGCCGGACATCGCGACGATCCGATCGACCCCCAGGTCGGCCGCAAGCTCGATCGTCCGGCGCAGTGCGCGGTCATGTCGACGCGCAATCGCCGGATTGGGATGGAGCGGGTTGCCCGAGACGTTGAACGCGGCGATCCGGAATCCCCGGGCAGAGAGGCGAGCATGCCATCTTCGGCGGCCTGCTGCTGAGAGACGGAGCGGCGAGTGCCCGAGGGGGGAGTAGCCGCCGGTCCCGACCTCGAGGTCGCGGACCTCTGGGATACATTCGGTCAGCCAGTCCATGAGCTCATCGAGGGTCCGGTGGATCATGCCCTCGGTGACCAGCGCGAGCCTCACGGCGTTCCCCTCGCAGATTGGTGACTTGTATCGTTGCAAGCAATGCTACCGTAGGCGGACCGGCCGACCCGCCGGCGCCGCCCCTCATTGAACAACGGGAGGCATCCCATCGACGTGTCGACTCTGCCCGAGCGCAGCGCCCCGGCCACGAGCCCGACCCCCAAGCGCGTCCGCGTGGGTGTGATCGGCGCCGGGCTCATCGCCCAGGTGATGCACCTGCACTACCTGCGCGAGCTGTCGGACATGTTCGAGGTCTCGGTCATCTGCGACGTCGCACCCGAGAATGCGGCCGCCAGCGCGGATCGCTACGGGGTCACGAAGACGTGCACCGACTGGCGCGAGCTGCTCCGCGAACCGATCGATGCCGTGCTCGTGCTTACCGGCGGCAGCCATGCACCCATGGCGATCGAGGCCGCCCGAAGGGGCCTGCACGTGCTCGTCGAGAAGCCAATGTGCTTCTCGACGACGGAGGCGGCGGCGATGGTCGATGCAGCGGACGCCGCCGGCGTCACCCTCATGGTGGCCTACAACAAGCGCTACGACCCGGCATACCTCCGATACCGGGAGGAGGTGGCCGCTCTCCCGGATCCCCGGTTCCTGCGCGTCACGACCCTCGAGTCGCCGATCGCACCATATGTCACGCACTATCCGCTGAGCCCGGTCACGCGGCCCCCCGACGCCCTCCTCGAGCGTCTTCGCGCTGAGTCCGAGGCGAGCATCATCGGTGCCATCGGCGACGTCGACCAGGCCCTCCGCCGCATCTACCACGCCGTCCTCCTGGACACGCTCGTCCACGAGCTGAACGCCGTCCGCGGCCTGCTCGGCGAGCCGGATCGCCTCGACTACGTCGACCTCCGCGAGACAACGGTGACCCTCATGCTGCGATTCGGTGACCTGCCGGTCGCGATCCATTGGATCGACCTGCCGGGCATCGCCCGCTATGAGATGGACTTCGACCTCTACGCGCCGGACCGACGGATCAGGCTTTCGTTTCCATCGCCCTTCCTGCGCAGCGCCCCGACGGTCATCGCCATCGAGGCGGGCGACCCGGGCAGCGCACGATCGAGCGCCTCGGAGGAGGTCACGTCCTACGAGAGCAGCTTCAAGCGCGAGCTCATGGCATTCCACGACGCCATCGTCGATGGCGCTCCGGTCGCGACACCGGGTCGGGACGCGATGCGTGACATCGCGCTCTGTGAGGCGATCATCGCGTGCGCCCGGACCGGTCGGCCGGTCGATCACCCGACCCGCCCCGCATGACGACGACCGGGATCGTGATTGCCAACGCCCCGGTCAGCTACGGCGCGTTCGAGCTGACCGTCGGCATCGATCCGATGGTGCCGACGGCTCTCGACGTGCTGGACCAGGTGGCGGCCGCAGGCTATTCCGGGATCGATCTCGGTCCGGTCGGCTTCCTCGGCCGCGGGACGGAGCTGCACGAGCGACTGGCCAGCCGCAACCTCGGACTTGTCGGGGCGTACATCGAGCTGCCCTACGCGGATCGAGATGGGCTGGATCGCGCCCTGCCGGCGCTCGATGAGCTGCTCGACGCGTTCGACGAGGCCGGGCCAAACAAGGACGTCCCGCCGCCCCGGCCGACGCTCGCCGATGCCGGCAGCGACACGCGTCGGGAGCGCCCCGGCCGGGCCTCGAGCGACCACGGCGTCGGCCTGGATGCGGCCGGCTGGCGACGTTTCGGAGCCGGCCTCGCCGAGGTCGTCGGCCGGTGTCGCGATCGCGGCTACGAGCCGACGTTCCACCACGAGACCGGCACCTACGTGGAGGCGCCCTGGGAGATCGAGCGAGTCCTCGAGGTTTCCGACATCGGCCTGTGCCTGGACACCGGCCACTTCCTCCTCGCCGGGGGCGACCCGGTCGCGGCGATCGGCGCGTGGGCCTCGCGGATCAACCACGCCCATATCAAGGACGCGCGGCGGTCGGTGATGGCCGGAATCGTCGCGGACGGCGCGCCGGCCAGCGCGATCTGGGACCGCGAGGCCTTCCCGGCCCTCGGCCAAGGCGACCTCGACGTCGATGGCGTCATCAACGCGCTTCGCCGGATCGGCTACGGAGGGTGGCTCGTCGTGGAGCAGGACGCGCTCCCCCGGACGAAGGAGCGGTTCGAGCGCGCCGCGACGGACCAGCGGGCCAACCGGGAGTACCTGACCCGGCGCGGACTGTGAGCCAGCCGGTGTTTCGCCTTGGACTGATCGGCGCGGGGCGGATGGGCCGGACCCATCTGCGCGCTCTCGACGGCTCGTCAACGGTCGCGCTGACCGCAGTGGTCGAACCCGTCGCGGCGGCACGCGGCGCCATCGCCGGCACGGGGCGGACCGTCTTCGAGGATGTCGGCCAGCTGCTCGACGCCGGCGGTATCGATGGCGTGCTCATCGCCGCTCCCAGCGATCGTCACGTGGAGCTCGTGGCCCAGGTTGCGGCGGCGGGACTGCCGATCCTGTGCGAGAAGCCGTGCGGCCTGTCGAGCGCCGAACTACGCCAGGCCAGGCTGGCGGTCGAGCGCCACGGCGTCCCATTCCAGGTCGCCTACTGGCGGCGGTACGTGCCGGCCCTGCAGGTGCTGCGGAAGCGCATCGAACGAGGTGAGCTCGGAGAGGTCCATCTGTTCGCCAGCTCCCAGTGGGACGGCCAGCCACCCAGCGCCGCCTTCCGGGCCCACAGTGGCGGCATCTTCCGGGACATGGGCGTCCACGAGTTCGACCAGGTCCGCTGGCTGAGCGGGCAGGAATTCGGCGAGCTCGACGCCGTGCCCGGGCCGCGAAGCGCCGACCCCGACGCGAACGACGACGTCGACAGCGCCCAGGCGATCGCCTCCCTGTCACGCGGCGCGAGCGCGTTCGTCTCGCTGGGCCGCTATTTTCCCGGCGGGGACATGGCCCGAATCGAGGTCTTCGGGACGCGCGACGCGGTGCGCTGCGACTTCCTCGACCCGAAGGATGGCGAGCGGGCCCAGCTGGACGCGCTCGTGCGGCAGGCCGAGGGCTTCGCCATCTTCGCGCAGGGCGGGCCGCCTACGGGCGCCTCGATCCACGACGCGGCGGCGGCGCTCGAGGCGGCCGAGCGGGCTTCGGCGGCGATCCTGCCGCCGCGTTCCGCGGTTGCAGGCGGCGCTTCGTGACCGGCCTGCCCGATCTCCGCATCGGGATCGTGGGCTACGGAACGATGGGCCGAGCCCACAGCTTCGGCTACCGCGCGGCCCCGACCCTGACCGACCTGCCCATGCGACCGATCGTCACCCTGATCTCGGGCCGCGACGAAGCCGCCGTCGCCGCCGCGGCGGCGGCCTATGGCGCCGAGGGCTGGACGACCGACTGGCGCGACCTCGTCACG
>JAXDKT010000172.1:0-4794 GCA_034666965.1 Chloroflexota bacterium
GCCCGCATCGTGCCCGGCCCGCATCGTGAGAGGCCCGCATCGTGCCCGGCCCGCAATCGCGGCCGGTCCGCATCGTGCCCGGCCGCATCGTGGGAGGCCCGCATCGTGCCCGGCCCGCATCGTGCCCGGCCCGCAGATCCCTGGACCCGCGCCCGACATCACTCGCCTCTGGCCTGAGCGACCGGTCCTAGGCGACCAGGGCTGGCTCGTCCGGCAGGCCGGGCTCCGGCAGGCCCGACTCGGAGAGGCTCGGCTCCGAGAGGTAGGCCGGTGCGAGGTCGACGTTCTCGAGCGCGTCGAGGAAGATCGCCGACCAGAGCATCGATTCCTCGCCGATCATGAGCCAGCGCGGGCTGACCCAATTGTGGCCGTGGCTGTTCATCACCTCCCAGAACGTCCCGTCGCGTTCGATCCATTCGACGTAGCGGGCGGTCTCGGTGGCCGCCAGGGCCGGATCGACGGTCCGCAGCACCTGCAGGTACATCGCGCCGAGGCTGGTCCAGACCGTGCTGCCCTGGTAGTCGGGCAGAATCTGGCGAGTCAGCCAGACTTCGCGCTCCGGTCGCCGGCGCGTCTCATAGCGCAACGGATACGGGTCGCAGAAGCCATGCCCATCGAGGTATGCCAGCGCGGCCGCCACGATCTCCGGGTTGCCGACGACACCCGTGTAGAAGGGCCATACGTTGGCCTCACCCGAGACGGTCTCGTCGCCGAGGGCATCGCGGAAGTGGTCGCCGACCCAGAAGTGCTCGAGGAGCAGGCGGCCGTAGTCGCCCTCGAAATGGTCCTCGAAGGGCGAGACGAACCAGCCCGTCTCGGCGATCGTCTTGGCCAGCAGCGCGACCATCGTGTTGCCGTACGCCGTCGAGCGGTTGATCACCGTGTCACGGTGCGCGCTGAACTTGCGGTCCGAGCGGACCAGTCCCGTGGCGGGGTCGACGACCATCTCGTAGAAATGGCCGATCTCCGCCGCAAGCCATGGCCGATGGCGCTCGACCAGATCGGTCGCATCGGCGGATCGCAGGGCCGCGAGCAGGAGCGGCAACGAATCCACTCCGTATTCGTAGACATCGCCAGGGCGATCGAAGTAGTGGATGGTGGTGGTGACATGGCTGCCTCGCGTCGCCCACACGTCCAGCGCATGGGCCAGCGACGCATGCACCCGCGGTCCGGAGCCGAGCCGCATCAGCGATGGCACGCTGAACGACAGGTCCCGGGTCCAGAACATGTCGAAGTGGCCCGGGCTGGCCGTGAAGGTCCGGCCGTTCCAGCAGGCGTCGATGCAGGCGCGCACGATCGCCGCCGCGCCACCCTGATGGCGCGTGTGACCGTGGAATTGCCGGCGAAGACGAATCCCCGCGCTGTGGACGTACTCAGCCAGGACGGCCGGTGCGATCCAGGGGGCGAGCGCCACACGAGACTCCAGGTAGCGGGAGGATTTCCCGATCCGCCCGGGGTCTGGGACCGGACCGAAGCTCAGGCTAGCCTTCGGCCGGAGGCTGCTCGACCCCTCCATGGTACCAGTCGGCTCGGCGATCGGGATCGTCGGAACCCGCGAGAGCACCACGGACCCGAGCGGATGCGGAGGGTTGTCGCTCTCACCCTTCCGCGGCCCAGCTCGTACCACGCCGGCAAGCCGCGGACGACCGGGGCGCCGCGCGACCGTTAGAATCGCGGTGAGCGAGTCACAAGGAGGGTCGCGGGTGGCCACCGTCCCGAGCGTCCATGTCGCGCGCGATCAATTTCACCTGGCCTGGGACCCGGCGATCCCGCCGATCGCCGTGGTGTCCAGTGGCGGGGTCGTCGAGTTCGACACGCTCGATGCCAGCGGCGGACAGCTGACCGTAGCCTCGACGGCGGCCGACATCGCGATGCTCGACTTCGCCCGGGTCGACCAGGTCAACGGTCCGATCGAGGTCGAGGGCGCCGAGCCCGGCGACACGCTCCAGATCGACTTACTCGACTTCGAGCCGGCCGGCTGGGGCTGGACCGCGAGCATTCCGGGGTTCGGGCTTCTCGCCGAGGACTTCAACGAGCCGATGTGCCGGATCACCCGGCTGCCCGGCAGAGCCGGTCGAGCCGAGTTCCTGCCAGGCATCCGCGTGCCGATCATGCCGTTCTGCGGCGAGATCGGGGTCGCACCGCCGACCGGTCCACGCTCGACCATCCCGCCCGATCTCCACGGCGGCAACATGGACACCCGCCATCTGACGGCGGGGGCGACCCTGTTCCTGCCCGTGTTCGTGCCGGGCGCACGGTTCAGCCTCGGCGATGGGCACGCCGCGCAGGGCGACGGCGAGGTGTGCGGGACCGCCATCGAGACACCCATGCGAGTCCTCACCCGGCTGACGGTGCGCAAGGACCTGCACTTGACCGGCCCCGAGTTCTACACGGCCCCCGGCAACACGGCTGCCCAACCGATCGGACAGCGCTACGCAACGGACGGAATCGATCCCGACCTGCTCCGCGCCGCCCGTGACGCCGTTCGCCGGATGATCGATTGGCTGGGGCGTGAGCACGGCGTGGCGCCGGGCGATGCCTACATGCTGTGCAGTGTCGCCATTGACCTGAGGATCAGCGAGATCGTGGACATGCCCAACTACGTCGTTACTGCCCACTGTCCGCTGTCGATCTTCGAGTAGGAAGCCGCCGGACGCGAGCGCTCACCCGCCAGCGTCCGGCACCTCCGGTCAGACCTCGATGACCGCTTCGCCAACGCTCGCGATGGCATCCGGGCGCCGCGCCCGGATGAGGAAGTACAGGACGATCCCCGCGACCATCCAGACCGCCACGATCCCCGGGACCACGTCAAACGGTGGCGTGAGCGCCGGCACCGCAACCCCGACCAGCGGGATCGTGGTTCCACCCAGGACCCCGATGAACGCCGGGATCATCGCCAGCGCGCCAAGCACCGGCACCACGAGATGCTTGAGCACGTTGAACTCGGCACGGCCCTCCCGCAGGTAGTAGCCGATCGCGGCGATGTTGACCAGCATGTACATCGCGGCGAACAGCAATCCCAGGGCGTAGCCGATGAAGACATACACGGTCAGGGGGCCACCGAGGGGCTGGTCTCGGAAGAGCAGTCCCAGCCCGATCGCCAGCGCGATCCCGATGACCGCTTGAGCATGAACCGCATTGACCGGCGTCCGGTGGGTCGGGTGCACCGCTGCGAACCAGGTGGGCAGGAGTCTCGCCCGACCGAGCGAGAAGATCACCCGAGTCGAGGCGTTCGCCCCGGAGTTCGCGTTGGCCAGGGAGCTGTTGAGGATGGCGATGATCACGAGGAACCCACCCAGGCCCGGCAACACCTGTTCGGCCATTGCGCCCCACGGGTCGCCGCCGTTGAAGGTGTAGAACTCAGCCGCCATCCGGTCCGGACCGAAGAAGACCGTCGCGGCATAGTAATTGAAGATGTAGAACAGGCCGATCAGGATCGCCGACAACAGGACAGCCTGACGGATGGTTCGCTTGGGATCGCGGGCCTCCTCCCCGAGCGGTGCCGCCGCCTCGAAGCCGACGAACGCGAGGAGGCTGAAGACCATCCCGGCCAGGACCGGGGTCAGGCCCTCCCCGCCGGGAACGAAGACGCTGAGGGTGTTGCGGCTACCGGCGTTGATGACCAGCAGCACAGGGATCAACAGGAAGATCCCAATCTCGATCCCGCCGAGCAGCACGCCGACCCGGGTCGAGAAGGCGATCCCGCGGTACGTGAAAAACCAGATCAAACCCGCGCAGAGGAGGGCTCCGACGACCCAGGCGATGTCGCCCGATAGGCCGACACTCTTGAGCAGGATCGAGCCGTACAGCCCGAAGGCGGCGAAGAGGGCCGGTGGGACGAGCGGTTCGGCGAGCAGGAACGCCCAGGCCATCAGCCAGCCGAAGAATGAGCCGAGGCCGCGGCCCACGTAGGTGTACATGCCGCCGGCCGATGGCAGATGTCTCGCCAGCTCGCCGATCGAGTACGCCGTCAGCAGCGCGGCGACGAGCGCGAACACGACGGCCAGCGGCGTGTTGCCGCCCGCGAACGTGGTGGCGAAGCCGATCGACAGCGCGACCGCGACCGCTGGGGCCATGTGGGTGATGGACTGGAACAGGACCTCGGTCAGTCCGATGGCGTTCCGTTCGAGCTCCGGACGTTGGGCCACGACGCTCCCTCCTTCGCCCCCTGGTGCCCCCTCCGATCCCGAAGACTGACCTCGAGCAGGTCCGCTCGGATCGGGCTGCATCTTACGGCGTGCCACATCACCACGAAAGGCCCATTCCGCGTGTGCGTCTGGCACGCGTCCGGAGGCGCTACGATCGACCCATGAGCGACGAGCTCGATCCCAGGGAGATCGCCCGAGCCAGGCGGCGAGATCGCGACCTGGAGGCCCAGCGGCGCGCGCTCCTGCGCCCGGGTATGGGCAAGGTCTTCAAGCAGATCCTCGACACCCAGGCCAAGGCGGCCAAGGAACCCTCCAAGCGCAAGCCGCCCAAGCCCAAACCCTAGCCGGTGGACGACGGCGCATGGGCGACGGTTGGGCGCCTGGGCGCCTGGGCGACGGCGCCTGGGCGACGGTTGGGCGCCTGGGCGACGATTGGGCGCCTGGGCTGCGGCGCCTGGGCGACGGTTGGGCGCCTGGGCGACGATTGGGCGCCTGGGCTGCGGGGCGCCGGCGTCGTGACGCCGGCGTCGTGACGCCTCGAGGCCCGGCAGACGGCGCCTGGGCGCCTTGGGCCCTAGCGGACCGGGGCGACGATCACGTAACGCCCGTACCAGCCCTTGTCCGCGACCAGGAAGCCGGGGGTGTA
>JAXDKT010000173.1:0-5745 GCA_034666965.1 Chloroflexota bacterium
GTGGCGCCAGTCGCGCGACATCCGGGTCGTCCAGCCGGAGCCGTTCTACGACCCGCGCCTGCCCGATCGGGCGGCCATGGACGGGCTCAGCCCGGCGGCCGTCCGGGCGGTCCTCCGGGCGAACCGCTTCGGCGTCCGCGAGGCCACCGACGCCGGCGGCACGACCTATCTCTACGGCGATCGTCATCGCTGGGTGAAGCTGGCCACCCTGCTGACCCACACCGGCCTGGTCCTGTTCCTGGTCGCCGCGGCGGTGACCAGCCGGCTCGGGTTCGAGGCGGGCATCCTCCTCGCCCGCGACGAGAGCCAGCCGATCAGCGCCATCGGGACACCGGGCTTGATCGTGGTCAAGAGCTACGGCTTCGACGCACCGCGCCGCGACGACGGCAGCTTTGCCGACTTCACCACCGACCTGGCGGTCTTCCGAGACGGGCAGGAGCTTGCCCGCAAGGTCATCCGGGTCAACGATCCGCTGTCGGTCGCGGGCTACACCTTCCATCAGAACGGCTTCGCGCCGGCGCCCGACATGGCCGTGCGCGACGCCAAGGGCCGGGTCCTGTGGGACGGTCCGTTCGCCCTGACCGATTCCGCCGACGGCCAGCCCTACGGCGTGTTCAGCGTGCCCGGCCGTGACGTCGGCCTGGAGATGATCCTGACCAAGGCAGCGGACGGCACCAACGGTGTCCTGTTCCTGCCCTATCGCGCGACCGGGACGGCGGCCGACGGCTCGCCCGCGATGGAGCAGCTCACTCCCTTCTTCGTCGACGTCGGCTCGATCGGTGGCTCGCGTGACACCGACTTCTCGGTCCAGCTGCGGGGCATCGAGGGGGCGACGATCCTCATCGCCAAGAGCGACCCCGGCCAGGGCCTGGTGTGGCTGGCCTTCAGCTCGCTGATTGCCGGCCTTGTCATCACCTTCTATCTCCCCCGTCGGCGGATCTGGGCGCGGCTGCGGCCGGACGGCCGGCTGGCCATCGTCGGTCGATCCGATCGTTACGTCGATTTCAGCCGGGAGTTCGGACGGCTCCTGGACGACCTCGTGGCGGCACGGCATCCGACGCGCTGATGGCCAGCCTGGGCGAACTGCGGGCGTCACTCTTCCCGTCAGCCGTGGAGGTCGCGCCATTGACCGACGCGGCCCGGGACCGCGAGGTCGGCTGGGTCAGGGTCCTCAAGGCGCGGGTCCCGGCGTTCGACGGGCTCGACCCCGGCGACCTGGCGATCGTTCCCGGGCGGGCGCTCGAGGCGGTCGCCGCCGGCCCAAGGGAGGCGGTCGCCCTGGTCACCGAGTTCGTCCGGGCCGGGATCGCCGGGCTGCTCCTGGTCGATGGCGATCCCGATGCCGGCTCGCCCGCCCTTGACCGACTCGGGCTGGCCGCGGCCGACGCGGACCTGCCGGCACTGCGGGTGGCACGGCTCGACCCCGACGCCCTGGAGCGAAGCGCCATCGGCTTCCTGGTCAACCGGCGAGCCGAGCTCGATCGCCAGGCCGCCCTGCTCGAGGCACAGCTCGAGGGGATCGCCCTCGAAGGTGGTGAGCTGGCCGACCTGGTCGGCGCGATCGGCGTGGCGCTCGGTCGTGCCGTCGCGCTCGAGAGCGGGCGTGGCGACGCGCTGACGATCCACGCCCCGGCCGACGTGGCGGGGGCCGCCGCCGCGGTCAAGACGTACATGGCTCGGCCCCGTGCGGTCGCACTCCGGGTGGCCCTGCCGGCGGCTCCACCGTCGTCATCCGCCGCGAGGCCCGGACGTGGCCGGACTCCAGCTCCGGACGGTGTCGGCGTCCTTGGCCGGGCTCCAGCTCCGGACGGTGTCGGCGTCCTTGGCCCGCCGCCGACCATCGCCCGGCGTGGCTCCGCGCGCCGGTCGGGCAGCCTCGCCCTGCTCGGCGAGCGGCCACCGTCGGAGCTCGAACGGGTGGTGGCCGAACGGATCGCGGTCCTCCTGGCGCTCGAGCTGGCGCGCGACGACTCGATCCGTCGGGCCCATGACGCGACTCGTCCCGGCCACGCCCTGCCGGCCGATGGCCCGCCCTGGGCGGTGCTCCTGGCCGATCAGTCGCCACCGAACGGAGCGCTGTCGATCGAACAGCGAGAGGAGCTCCGGCGCGAGCTCCGGGTGCTCGGTCCCGCTCGGCAGATGACCCTGCGCGGCGATGCCGCCAGCCTCGAGTTGCGAATCGTGCTGGCAGCGCCGGGCGACGACCCGGGTGGCCTGGGCCTGGCCCAGCGGATCGGGCGCTTTCTGGGCAGGGTCGTGGCCCTGTCGCGGCCGTTCTCGGATCCGGCCGACCGACCCGCGGCGGAGGCGGAGGCCCGGGCGACCCTCGAGGCGGTTCGCAGCGCCGGAGGACCGGGCGGCGTCGTGCGCGCCGATCGACTGGCGGCCTATCGATTGCTGGGCGGGTTGCACAACCTGCCCGACGGTCCGCGCCAGGCGCGAGCCCTGCTCGAGCCGTTGCTCGGCCAGCGGGTCGACGTGCGGACCGAGCGGGTGGCGACCCTGCGGGCCATCCTCGATCATCCAGGACTGGGCGATGCGGCGGCCGCCCTGGGCGTCCATCGCAACACGGTGGCCTATCGGGTTCGGCGCATGGAGGCGGCCACCGGCTGGAGCCTGTCCGACCCGGACCTCCGGATGGCGCTGGCTGTGGCCCTTCGAATCGTGCAATCAGCACAAGATTGAGCTGTCCGGCGGGCGCTCAGCGGCGTCGGCCGGCTGGTAGACTGTCGTCCAGTCCTTCGTGCCAGCCAAATCTCGTGCATTGAGCACAAGTCGGGTGCGATCGAGTCCAGCCGCTTGGGCCTCGGGCCATGTCGGCACAGTCAGGTGGAGGCTCCATTGACGATCACGCGTGAAGCCGTGGACGGGATCGAGCGGATCGAATCCGCCAAGGCCAGCGGCATTCGGTTCATCCAGCTCCAGTTCACCGACATCATCGGTCACGTCAAGGCGGTGACGATCCCGATCCACCAGCTGGAGGGCTCGGTCCGCCATGGGACCTGGTTCGACGGCTCCTCGATCGAGGGCTTCACCCGGATCGCCGAGTCGGACCAGTACCTCATGCCCGACATGAGCACCTTCGCCGAGATCCCGTGGCAGCGCGGCGACGGTCCGCGCGGGACGGCCCGGGTCATCTGCGACGTGTTTACCCCCAGCGGTCAGCCGTTCGTGGGGGACCCGCGCGGTGTCCTCCGCCGCCAGGTGGAGCGCGCGGCCAAGCTCGGTTACATCGTCAATACCGGCCCCGAGCTCGAGTTCTTCCTGCTGCGGCGCGACGAGGACGGTGCGATCGCCCCGCTGCCGCACGACCAGGCTGGCTATTTCGACTTCTCGACCGACCTGGCCCAGGAAGTCCGCCAGGACATGGTCGACGCCCTCGAGGCGTTCGGGATCCGAGTCGAGGCGGCCCACCACGAGGTCGCGGCCGGCCAGCACGAGATCGACTTCGAGTACAGCGACGCGCTCCGGACGGCGGACAATGCCGTCACCTTCAAGTTCGCGCTCAAAGCGATCGCCCAGCAGCACGGCCTGTACGCGACGTTCATGCCCAAGCCGATTCACGGCATCAACGGCTCGGGGATGCACACCCACCAGAGCCTGTACTCGATCGCGGAGGATCGCAACGCATTCGCCGACGCGACGAACGCCTACGGGCTCTCCGACGTCGCCCGCTCGTACATGGCCGGGATCCTGACCCACGCCCGCGGGATGATTGCGGTCCTCGCACCGCTGGTCAACTCGTACAAGCGGCTGGTGCCTGGCTACGAGGCGCCGACGTACCTCACCTGGGGCCGGACGAACCGGTCGGCGCTCATCCGCGTGCCGATGGTGTCGCCTGGCAAGTCGATCGAGGGAACACGGGCGGAGGTCCGTTGCCCGGACCCCTCGTCAAACACCTACCTGGCTTTCGCGGTCATGATCGCGGCGGGTCTCGACGGGGTCGAGAAGGGGCTCCAGCTCGGTGACCCGGTCGAGGAGAGCCTGTTCGAGATGGATGCCGCGACGATTGCCGGTAAGGGGATCCGGGAGCTGCCCGGGACCCTGGGCGAGGCGATCGCCGAGCTCGAAGCGGACTCGGTCGTCCGCGATGCGCTTGGAGATCACGTCTTCAACCACTTCATCGAAGCCAAGCGGGCCGAGTGGGACGAGTACCGCACTCAGGTCTCCGACTGGGAGGTCGAGCGCTACCTCGACCAGTTCTAGGTCGCTCCTCCCAGAAGTCGCTCCTCCCAGAAGTCGCTCCTCCCAGAACGGGCGCGGGCCTCAGGCTCCGCGCCCGTTCTGCGTCTCCCGCGGCGGTCGCGCTCCGGACGGATCCCGCGGCGTCGTCGCACACGCCCCGCCAGACCCGTTTCTCCCGTTCCAGGTCCCAGTCAGGCCACTGATATCGATCCCACCAGTAGAAGGCCGGCTATTCAGCTCCCACCCTGTCCGCGCCCGATCACGAGGGCCCACGGGCGAGGCACTGCGCCTGGCTCACGCACGGCCTGGCTGCGGCTGCTGCCCGTGACCGGTCAGTCGCCCTAGCGATCCCGGGGTAAGCAGCGGCTAAGGCCGTCCTGTAATGCTGGGGTCGATATGGAGACGCCCGGCAAGAGCCCCCGACGCCGAGCCGGGGCTGCCGTCCACATCGGCAAGGCTCGGGCGCGGACGGTCGCGACTCGCCTCGGCATGGGCCTGCGCGAAGCCCGGCAGGGTGCGGGGATGACGCAGAGCGAGCTTGCCGCAAAGGCTGGGGTCTCGCAGTCCAGGGAGAGCGAGCTGGAACGTGGCCGCGGAGCGGGCGCCTCGATCGCGGCCTGGTCGTGCCTGGCGGCCGCTGCCGGAGAACAGTTCGTCGGCTTTCTCGAGCGCAGCCCTGGGGCCGACCGACCGCGCGACATGGAGCACCTTCGGCGACAGAGCGCCCTCATCGAGCTGGCGACGGTGGGTGGTTGGTCGGCGCTGCCGAGCTCGCGATTGATCCCGGGCCCGGTCGGTCTCGCAGCATCGACGTGGCGCTCGTCCGACCGCAGACCGGCGAGGCGGTGGTCGCCGAGATCTGGGATTGGTTCGACGATGTGGGAGCCAGTCTCCGTGGACTGGATGCGAAGGTGGCGGCGCTGAGTGCCCGGCTGGCAGTCGAGCCGCCGCGCAGCCGGAGCCACGCCGAAAGCGCGGGTGGGATTGGCGCCAGGCCTCCATCAGACTGGCGAGTCCGCGGACTGTTCGTCGTCCGCGGCACGCGACGGAATCGGAGCCTGGTCGCTGAGCTTAGACCCCTGTTCGCCGCACGATTCGACGGCTCGTCGGTCGGCTGGATCCGGGCTCTCGGGTCCTCCGCCGCGGCCATGCCGGATGGCCACGGCTTCGTCTGGAGCGACCGACACGTCCGCCTGACCCCCAGCCGTCTGGCTCGCCCGGGGTCGTAGGCAGGTCGGGTACGAATACAGAACTACCGCCTCGACCTCTTCGGCCCAAGGACCGCGCGATGGCCCAGCCTGCTGGTCCAAGAATGCGGCATCATCGTCGGGTGGCTGAGCCTTCCGCCGTCGTCGAAGCCGCCAACCGGTTGGTCATCCGGCCGATGCGCTCGCTCTGGCTGCTGTCGGTGGCGCACGCGGTCAACCACGCTCAGGCGGTGGTCCTGCCGCTGATCTACCTCAAGATCGTCGACGAGTTCCACGTCGGGCTCGACACGATCGCCTTCCTGGCCGCGACAGGCAGCTTCGCGTCCGGCGCAGTCCAGCTGAGCTACGCCTC
>JAXDKT010000174.1:0-4213 GCA_034666965.1 Chloroflexota bacterium
CCACGGCGACGAAGGCCAGCGCCCGCTCACCGCCCCACCACGGCTCGAAGAGATGGTCGGCGTCGTCGAAGGCCTCGGAGACCGAGCGCGGAAGCATGGGCCGAATCGGGCTCGGCGGCCCGGGTCGATCGGCATCGAGCCGGAAGCTGAGCTGGTCGGAGGGCGTCCGGGATCGGCCCGGTCGACCTCCGGTGCGAGCGTTGCGTGCTCCCGGTCGCTGGGTCATCGCCCGGCGATGGTAGCGGCTAGACTCCTCCGGATGACCGATCCGACGCCATCGACGACCACCCGGGCGCCTCGTCCCGATGATCTTTACTCGTTTCGGATCCCGACCGATCCTCGCCTGTCGCCGGATGGCGGACAGGTCGTGTTCACGCTCCAGACCGTCGCGCCGACCAAGGACGGCTATCGGCGCGCGCTGTGGGCAGTCCCGACCGACGGCTCCGAGCCGGCGCGTCGCCTGACGATCGGCGCCAAGCAGGACACCAGCCCGCGGTTCTCGCCGGATGGCCGGACGCTGGCCTTCCTGTCCGACCGGCGGCTATCCGTGGAGGAGCTGCCCGGGGCGCCCGAGGATCGCGAGGATGGCAACCAGGTCCACCTCCTGCCATTCGACGGTCCGGGCGAGGCGCGCCGCTTGACCGACCTTCCGCGCGGCGTCGAGGGCTTCGAGTGGTCGCCCGACGGGCGCTGGCTGGCCGTTCTGAGCGCCTCGCGCGGTGCGACCCGGGACGAAGACGCGCGCCGCCGCGGCCGTCCCTCCGACAAGCCCTCGCCGGGCACCCCGCCCCATTCGGACTACCACTTCATCGACCGGCTCCGGGCGATGTCCAACGGTGCCGGGTTCGTGTACGGGCAGCTCGCCAAGCTCTGGATCGTCGATGCCGAGACCGGCGAGGCGCGTCTGCTGGTCGACGTTCCCAGCGCGATCGCGGACATCGCCTGGTCGCCCGACGGGCGGCGGATCGCCTTCGCCGCGAACCTGGCCGGGGACCGCGATCTGGGCTGGCGCAGCGACATCCACGTCGTCGATGTCAAATCGGGGCGCCGGACCCGGATCGCAGCCGGTCGGGGCCTCTTCGCCGCGCCCGCCTGGCTGCCCGATGGGCGCACCCTGGCCGTCCTCGGCCATCGCTATCCGGCCGCGGGTGGCAGCCGATCCGACGTGTGGCTGTTCCCGGCCGACGGTTCGGCGGCGGGGCGAGCAGGCGGGCGGAACCTGTCCGAGCGGCACGACCTGATGCCCGGCTCGGGGATGAGCAGCGACCTCACGATTGATGAGACGCCCCACCTCGCCGTGGCCGCGGACGGGCGATCGATCCTCTTCAGCGCCCCCGTCGAGGGCAGCTACGAGCTGTGGCGGATCGCCATCGCCGACGGCGCGCTCGAGCGGCTCACCGAGGGCCGCCATTACCTGTCCGGCTGGAACGCCATGCCGGCCAGGTCCGCCGCCGGGTTCCGGGTGGTCGCGATTCGCTCGGCGCCGACCGACCTGCCCGACGTCCACCTCGTCGACGTTCCCGGCCGGGCGGTCGTGCGCCCGCTCGATCTGGGCCGGCTGACCGACCTCAACCGTGAGGCGCTGGCCGGGATCGCCCTGGTCGAGCCCGAGACGCGCTGGACGACGGTCGACGGTCGTCGGCTCCAGGGCTGGCACGTGCCGGCGGCCACTCTCACGCGCCCTGGCCGGCGCGCCGCCCGCCGGGCGCCGCTGGTGGTCGAGATCCATGGTGGACCGCACACCCTCTACGGCTGGTCGCCGTCGTGGGAGTTCCAGTGCCTGGCCGGGGCCGGGATCGGGGTCTGGTACTCCAATCCGCGTGGCTCCGAGGGCTACGGACAGGCGTTCAACGCGGCCAATCATCGCGACTGGGGGCCCGGCCCGGCCCGCGACGTCCTGTCCGGCGTGGACGCGCTCGTCGCCGACGGCCTGGCCGATCCCGACCGGCTGGGCGTGACCGGTGGCTCGTACGGCGGCTACCTGACCAGCTGGATCGTCGGGCACGACCAGCGTTTCCGGGCGGCCATCAGCTGTCGCTCGGTCAACGACCTGACCAGCCAGATGATGACCGGCGACATCGCCGGACCGGGTTTCGGCCGACTGGAGTTCGGCGCGGCGCCCTGGGAGGACCCCGAGCTCTATCGCGAGCAGTCGCCGCTGACCCATGCCCGTGAGATCCGGACCCCGCTTCTGATCCAGCACGCGGAGAACGACCTGCGCACGCCGATCGGCCAGGGCGAGGAGCTCTTCACCATTCTCCGCTCGCTGCGCCGGCCGGTGCGCATGATGCGGGTCCCGGGCGAGACCCACGAGCTCACCCGCTCGGGCACGCCCTTCCGCCGGGTCGAGAACCTCGTCCAGGTGGGCGCCTGGTTCCGCCACTTCCTGATCGACGGGAAGCGTGGGCTGCCGCCGTTGCCCAGGGTCCGAGCCGGCAGGTAGGGGCAGGTCCGTCGGCCGAAGCGGGTCTGAAGCGGTTCCGGCCTGGGTCCGCTCGGGCAGGCTCGCTCGGGCGGCCAGGGCCTCGGGCGAGGAGGGCCGCGGCCCGTGACCTCCGGTCGCGGCGGTTCAGCAGGCCAACTGGGGGAAAGTCGGAATCGCCAGCCCGCGACCCGGAGGTCGAGGCAGCGTAGCGGACCCGGCGCCCGTTCGCTCGCCGAATACGCATGGCCCGGCAGGGCCGAAAGGCCACTGCCCGCTTGAGCGGGTCGCCGGCTCGAGCGCTGGCTTGAGCGTCGCCGAGGCCATCGCCGGCTCGAGCGCTGGCTTGAGCCGGTCGCCGAGGCCATCGCCGGCCCGCTCGCCCGCGGTGCCCGGGCCATCGCCGGCTCGCGCGCCCGCGGCGCCCGGGTCAATAGGCCGGGCGACCGCCGTTCGAGTTGCAGGCGGCCAGGACGAGCGGGAGGAGGATCGCCAGGAGAACGCTGGCGATCGTCGCTGCCCGCCGGCGAATGACCTTGAGCTGGATCATCTCGATGGCCTCCCTTGCGCTGGATCGTTGGGCGCATCCTGTCCGGGGACGATACGCCGTGGACGGATCGGCGGTTTGTCGCCCGGCTGGGCCGGCGGTCTGCCGCCTGGCTGGGCCGGCGGTCTGCCGCCTGGCGACCGCGGCCACTCCGGGGCAGGGTCCGGTCTCCGCGGAGGTCCTGTGCCGGCGGAGGTGCGGTGTATCCTGACCGCCCCATGACGACGATCCACGGTCACGATAGCCTCGCCCGCGAGCACGCCCACGAGCTCATCCGCGCCTTCGACGGGCGAGCGGGATCGCTCGGCGGCCTGCTCGGGCGGGTGAGCCCGGTCGACCAGGTGGGGGTCGACGAGCGGGTCGAGTCGCTCAGGAAGCGCTCGATCAAGAAGGCCTCGAAGCTGTGGGCGCTCGACCTGGCGATCCGGATGATGGACCTGACCACGCTCGAGGGGAAGGACACGCCGGGCAAGGTCCGGGCCTTGTGCGCCAAGGCCATCCACCCCCAACCGGGTGACCCGACCATTCCCTCGGTCGCGGCGGTGTGCATCTATCCGGCCCTGGTCGCCGAAGCCCGGGAGGCGGTCGGCTCGTCGGGCGTCCGTGTGGCCAGCGTCGCCACCGGGTTCCCCAGCGGCCAGACCTTCCTCGAGCTCAAGCTGACCGAGACCCGCCAGGCGATCGAGGCCGGCGCCGACGAGATCGACATGGTCATCGACCGCTCGGCGTTCCTGGCCGGGGACTACCTGACCGTGTTCGAGGAGATCGTGGCGGTCAAGGATGCCTGTGGCGATGCGCACCTCAAGGTGATCCTCGAGACCGGGGAGCTCGAGACCTACGACAACGTCCGCCGCGCGTCGATCTTGGCCATGGCCGCCGGGGCCGACTTCATCAAGACTTCGACCGGCAAGGTCAATCCGGCGGCGACGCTGCCGGTCAGCCTGGTCATGTTCGAGGCCATCCGCGACTTCGAGCGAGGCACCGGCCGGGCCGTGGGGATGAAGCCGGCGGGTGGCATCCGGACGGCCAAGGAGGCCATCCAGTACCTCGTGGTTCTGTACGAGACGCTCGGACCGCGCTGGATGACGCCGGAACGGTTCCGCTTCGGTGCCTCGAGCCTGCTCAACGACGTCCTGATGCAGATCGAGAAGGAACGGACCGGCCGCTACCAGAACCCGGACCACTTCACGATCGACTGAGGCCTCAGTCGCGCGCGGCAGCGCGGCGGGCGAGCCCAGGCGTCC
>JAXDKT010000175.1:0-28266 GCA_034666965.1 Chloroflexota bacterium
TGGGGGGGCGGGCGGGACTCGGGCCGCGGGCGGGGGCGGGGGCGGACGAGACGGCACCCGACGGCGCCGCGGCGGTTGAGGCCTCCGAGGCCGCCGCCGGGGCGGGTGCCGGGGCCCCGCTCTGCGCGCCGACGGGCTGGCCGGTCCGAACCGATTCGACGTGATCGATCACGTCCTCGCGGGTGATCCGTCCCCCGCCACCCGTGCCCACGATCTGGGCGGCGCTCAGACCGTGCTCGCGGAGCAGGCGCCGAACCGCGGGGGTCATCCGGGCGTCGGGATCGCCCACCGCGGGCGGGGTACCTGCCGCGCTGGCGGGCGCGGGCCCCGCGGCGGCCATCGGCACGGCCACGGGGCGCTCGTCGGAGCCGGCCGGAGCGTGGGCGGGTTCCGCAGCCGGGGGCGCGGGCGAGGCTGCAGGCGAGGTCGTTGCGGGCTCGGCCGCCTTCGCCGCCGGCGGTGCCGGCGTAGCCGCGCTGGCTTCCGAGGCCGGCGCTTCGGCTCCCTCGCTGTCGGTCGTCTCGATGACCGCGATCTCGGCGTTGTTGGGGACTGTCGCGCCTTCCTCGACCAGGATCTCGGTGAGGGTTCCCTCGAACGGGGACGGGACCTCGGCGTTGACCTTGTCGGTGATCACCTCGAGGAGGGGCTCGTACTTGGCGACGTGATCGCCAGGCTGCTTGAGCCATTTCCCGATCGTCCCCTCGGCGACGCTCTCGCCGAGCTGGGGCATCGTCACCTTGGCCACTGGTCTGGTTCCTCCTGCGACGATTCGGGTGCCGCTGGCGCTAGTGTCGTCCATCTGGGCAAGCGGCGCCCGGTAGCTTGGCTCCATCATTCGGCGGTGAGCCGCCGGGTCGCCGACCGCCCCGAAGATGCCCCCGGCGTCCGCCGCCAGGCGGGCGATCTCGAGCTGGCCCGGCGCCACGCGCCGGTCATCCACTTCGACCTGGCCGAACCGTTCCTGCCCGACCTCGTCGGCTACGCGGTGGTACGCCGGCCGGGCCCGTCGCCCACATTCGATCGCTATCTCGACTTGCGGATTCCGGGCGGTGGCCGCGCCGAAGCGGTCATCGAGTACGCGCTCTGGTACGACTGGGACATTCAGCATCTGTACGAGCTCGAGCATGCCTGGGCCTATCTGGGTGCGGCCGGCGAGCTTGTCCATGCCGAGGGCAGCTGGCACGGCGAGCCGATCCCGCTCCTCCGGGACGGTCGGGTGTCGTCCGAGGCTGGCCGGCCGGTGGCCTATGCCCAGCCGGGCAAGCACGCGCTGTCCGCCGACCCCCTGCTCTTTGCGGCTCACGACGGATATCGCGAGCTCGTCCGCCGGGAGGCCGAGGACCGAGCGGGCGGCGGGCTCCTGACCGGCGGGCTGGTTGCCGGCGCGCTCCGGGCCTCAGCGCGTCGCAATTCGCTGATTCGGGCGTACCTTCACACCCGGGCGTTTGCGCCGACCTTTCGATTCGAGCGACGCTGGGACGGGGCGGACGCGAACCTCGTCTCGATCGAGGAGCTGGCCGAGGCGGCGCCGCGGCGACTCCGGGCCGAGCTTGCGCGGCTCGCCTCGGATCGGGACCGGCGCCGGATCTGGGCGGTGCTGCTCGACCTGGGCGACACGCTGATGGACGAGACATCGGAGGAGAAGGACCCGACTGAGACCACCCAGCGCGCGGAGCTGTTCCCGGGCGCGGCGGACGTGGTCCGTTGGCTGCGGCGATCCGGCTACCTCGTCGGGCTTGTCGCCGACACGCGGCCGGGCTCGGCCCGCAACGTCCTACGGCAGCACGGCATCTTCGAGATGTTCGACACCCTCGTCATCTCCGAGGAGCTCGGGACGAGCAAGCCGGATCCGGCGATGTTCCTGGCGGCGTTCCGGGCATTCGGTCTGCGCCGGTCCGAGACCGACCGGGTGGTGATGGTCGGCAACCGGCTCGACCGCGACATTCGTGGCGCGAATGCGCTCGGCATCGTTAGCGTCCTCGTCCGCCACAACGATCGGTACCCCGCCGAGTCATCGGATCCCGGCGACCAGCCGACCCACACCATCGCCGCCATCAGCGAGCTGGAGACCCTCCTGCGCCGCCTCGGCTAGTGCACCGGCCGCTGAGTGCGCGGGCTCATGATCGGCCTGTGGCGGCCGTTGTCCCCGCCCCCGGCCATCGTCCCTGCCACCTCACGCCCGCCGCGCGATCGCCGGTCGCGGTCGCGGCGCGATCGCCGGTCGAGGCACGATCGCCGGTCGCGGCGCGGTCGCCGTCGCGGGTCGCCGGCGCGGGCCGCCACCTCCGCCCGCGGCGCGATCGCCGGTCGCGGCGCGGTCGCCGGCGCGGGCCGCCACCTCCGCCCGCGGCGCGATCGCCGTCGCGATGCGAGCCACCTCCGCTCCGGGCCCCAGCGCATCGACCGCGAAGGGCGCGGCTCCATGATCGATCTCGTGGACGATCGACGAGTCGGCATGATCGTGCGGATGCTCCGGCGGCGCCGCGGCTGGCGCCAGCAGGACCTGGCCACGCACAGCGGCAAGTCCCAATCGTTCGTGTCGCAGCTCGAGCGCGGTCATCTCGATCGGGTGGCCCTGGTCGATCTCAGGCAGGTGCTCGGCGCACTCGACGCACGGGGGACGCTGGACGTTCGTTGGCGGGGCGGCGAGCTCGACCGTCTCCTTGATGAGGATCACGCCGCGATGGCCGGGGAGGTCGTGGCCAGCTTGACCGCCTTCGGGTGGTCCTCCGCCGTGGAGGTCACGTACTCCCGCTATGGCGAGCGGGGCTCGATCGATGTCCTCGCATTCCGTCCGGATTCTCGATCGTTGCTTGTGGTCGAACTCAAGACCGAGCTGGCCTCGCTCGAGGAGACGCTGCGGCGACTGGACCAGAAGGTTCGGCTGGGACCCGCCATCGCCAGTGACCGGCTCGGATGGACGGCCGGGTCCACCTCGCGACTTCTGGTGTTCCCAGAGTCAACGACGATCCGGCGACGCCTGGCCTCGCACGCGGCCGTGCTGGACGCTGCATTTCCGGTGCGCGGCGCGAGGCTGCGTCGGTGGTTGAAGTCGCCGGAAGGGACATGCTCGGCGATCGGATTATTGCCACCTATCCGCGGTGGTAATGGTAAGCGTGTCGGGGGCGGTCCTCGTCGAGTGAGGGCAGCGGCGGGACGACCCCGAGTGGCGCGGCCGAGCACGGATTCGAGAGACTGGGCCGGTAGCGGCGAAGCGAAAGGCCCCCCGAGCCAGAGACCACTCACTTAGAACCACCCAGCTGACTAGGTGGTGAAAACCGAGGCCGTCAGGGTGCTTCGGGGGCTCGCCGGCCCCGGTACACCTGGCAACCGAGCCACAAGCCGCCGAACCACCGGCCACCGCGCCCGCCACCGCGCCCCCGTGCCCCGGGCCCCCGCGCGCGGCCCCGAGCCGCCCGCCCCGAGCCAGCTTCTCAGTAGGCGGCCAGCTTGCGGATGCCGGTCGCGATCTTCTCGGGGTCGACCATGAACCAGTCCTCGAGGACATGGTTGTAGGGGACGCCCGGCACGTCCGGGCCGGCGATCCGGGTGACGGGGCCGTCGAGGTAGTCAAATGCCTCCTCGGCGACGATCGCGGCCACTTCGGCCCCGTAGCCGCCGAAGCGGTTGTCCTCGTAGACGATCAGACACTTGCCGGTCTTGCGCACGGAGGTCAGGACGGTGTCCTTGTCGAGGGGCCGGAGCGTGCGCAGGTCGACCACTTCGACGCTGATCCCCTCCTCCGCGACCCGGTCGGCGGCCTCGAGGGCGTAGTGGGCCATGAGGCCATAAGCGATGACCGTGACCTGCGAGCCCGGATGGGTCACGCGCGCCCGGCCCAGCGGGACCACGAAGTCTCCGTCGGGGACGTCGCCACGGACCGAGCGGTACATCTTCTTGTGCTCGAAGAAGAGGACCGGGTCGTCGTCGCGGATCGAGCTGCGGAGCAGGCCCCGGGCATCGTGCGGCGTCGAGGGCACGACGACCTTCAGCCCCGGCACGTGGGTGAAGAACGCCTCGACCGACTGGGAGTGGTAGAGCGCCCCGTGGACGCCGCCACCGTACGGAGCCCTGATCGTCATCGGCAGGCCCACCGCGTTGTTCGAGCGGTAGCGCATCCGGGCCGCTTCGGACACGAGCTGATTGAAGGCCGGATGGATGAAGTCGGCGAACTGGATCTCGGCCACCGGGCGGAGGCCGTTGACGGCCGCGCCGATCGACGTCCCGACGATCATCGACTCCGTCAGCGGCGTGTCGATCACGCGCTCCTCCCCGAACTCGGCCCACAGCCCGTCGGTGGCCAGGAATACGCCGCCCTTCTTGCCCACGTCCTCGCCCAGGACGATGACGCTCTCGTCGCGGCGCATCTCCTCGGCCAGCGTGTCGCGGATCGCCTCGATGAACGTCATCAGGGCCATCAGCCGGGACTCCCCTCGCCCGAACCGGAGTCGCCCGGACCGGCGGCGTCCGAACGCGCGTCGCCCGAGCCACCCTCGCCCGGACCGGCGGCGCCCGAACGCGCGTCGCCCGAGCCACTCTCGACCGAACCGGCGCCGCCGACCCCCCAGGGCGGCGGTCCCTCGGACGGCCAATCCTCGGCGTACACCCAGCGCATCGCGGTCGACGGTGTGGGGTCCGGCTCGGACTCGGCGAACTCGGTCGCATCATGCACCGCCGCGGTCAGCTCCTCGGCCAGGCTCGCCTCGATTGCCTCGGTCAGCACCCCTGCCCCACGGAGCTGGTCTCGAAAGCGCGGCAGCGCGTCGCGGCCCTTCTCGGCGGCAAGCTCCTCCTCGGTCCGGTACTTCGTCTGCTGGTCGTCCGACGAGTGGCCGGTCAGGCGAGTCACCTTGGCCTCGATGAGGGTCGGTCCCTCGCCGGCCCGGGCCCGCTCGACGGCCGTCTTCGCGGCGGCATAGCAGGCCAGCACGTCCGAGCCGTCGACGACGACGCCCGGGATGCCATAGCCCGAGGCCCGCATGGCGACGTCGGGCACCGACACCTCCATCGCCGCCGGGACGCTGATGGCGTAGCCGTTGTTCTCGACCAGGAACACGAATGGCAGCCGGTGGATCGCGGCGAAGTTGAGCGCCTCGTGGACGTCGCCCTGGTTCGAGGAACCCTCACCCATGGCCGCCAGGGCGACCTGGCCGGTGCCCCGGATCTTGGCCGCCAGCGCGATCCCGACGGCGTGCAGGATCTGGGTCGCGACCGGCGAGCTGACCGATAACAGGTTGTGCCGGCGGTCGCCGTAGTGACCGGGCATCTGGCGTCCGCCCGACGACGGGTCGCTGGCCTTGGCGTACTGGGCCAGCATGATGTCGCGGGCGGTCATCCCGAAGGTCAGGCACATCGCGATCGAGCGGTAGAACGGGGCGATCCAGTCGTGATCCTTCTGGAACGCCCAGGTCACTCCCACCTGGGCGCCCTCGTGGCCCTGGCCGCTGATCACGAACGGGATCCGGCCCGCCCGGTTGAGGATCCACATCCGCTCGTCGACGGCACGGGCCAGAGCCACCATCCGGTACATGCCCAGGAGGTCCTCGGCGGTCAGCCCCAGGTCGGCCCCCAGTGCCCCCGCCGCTCCCGCCCCCGAACGCCTCGCCGCCGGACGCCTGGCCGGGCTGTTCGTCGCCGGATCGGTGGCCGTCATGTCAGAAGTTGATCGCGCGCCCGTCGACCGCGAGGGCGGCCTCGCCGAGCACCTCGGACAGCGTCGGGTGGGGGTGGGTCGATCCGCCGATCTCGCCCGGCGTCGCGTCCAGCTCGAAGGCCACCGAAGCCTCGGCGATGAGATCGGTGGCGTGCGGCCCAACGAGGTGGACGCCCAGGGTGTCGCCCGACGAGGTGTCGCCGATGACCTTGGCAAAGCCCTCGTATTCGCCGCCGATGATCGCCTTGGCGATCGCCTGGAACGGGATCTTGCCGACCTTATAGGGCAGCTTCTGCTCCTGGCACTGCTGCTCGGTCAGCCCGATCGACGCGATCTCGGGTCGGCAGTAGGTGGCGCGCGGCTGCTTGACGTAGTCGATCTCGTGGACGTCGGGGTCGCCGGCGATCGTATGCGCGGCGACGATCCCCTCGTGGGCCGCGGTGTGGGCCAGCCACAGCCCGCCGACGATGTCGCCGATGGCATAGATGTGAGGCTCGCGGGTCCGCATCCGTCCGTTGACCTTGATGACCCCGCGGTCGACCTCGACCTTGGTCGTCTCCAGCCCGATGTCCTCGACGTTGGCGGCCCGACCGGCGGCAACCAGCAGGGCCTCCGCCGAGATCTTCTCGGTCTTGCCGCCCTCGGGACCGACCTCCAGCCGGACGCCCTGCTTGCCGGCACTGACCTTGGTCGCGTCGAAACGGGCTCCCGTGATGACCCGCATGCCACGCTTGGTAAAGCTCCGCTCGAGGAGCTGGCTGACCTCGCGATCCTCGAGGGGGACGATCGCCGGGAGATATTCGAGGAGGGTCACCTCGGTGCCGATGTCCTGATAGAAGCTGGCGAACTCGACCCCGACGGCGCCACCCCCGACGATCACCAGGCTGGCCGGCGCCGACGCCCGCCGGAGGATGTCGTCGGAGGTCAGGATGCGCTCCCCGTCGGGCTCCAGCCCGGCCAGGCTCTTGACCCGGCTACCGGTGGCCACGATCACGTCGGTTGCCTGGAGCAGCCGTTCTCCGCCCGCACCCGGACTGCCATCCTCGCCGGCCTGGCTGACCCGGATCCGGCCCGGTCCGTCGAGCCGGCCACGACCCTGGATCCAGGCGACCTTGTTCTTGTCGACCAGGCTCTTGAGCCCCGTCCACATGCGCTTGACGACCTGGTCGCGACGCTGGGCCATGGCGGCGTAGTCGACCTTCGGCTCGCCGGGCAGGATCACCCCATAGTCCTTGAGATGGCGGGCCCGGTTGACCATCTCGGCCGACTCGAGGAGGGCCTTGGTCGGGATGCAGCCGCGGTGGAGGCAGGTCCCACCGATCTTGTCTTCATCGACGAGGGCGACCCGGAGGCCCAGCTGGGCCGCCCGAAAGGCGGCGGTGTAGCCGCCGGTGCCGGCGCCGAGGACGACGAGATCGAAGTCGTTGCTGGAGCCGACGGCCATGGGCGGAAGTGCCTCAGGGGTGCGTGGTGGAGACGCAGCCGGACGGGGCGCCGGTCACCGCTCGATGGTACGCGCGACGTCCCGCGGGGCGCAACCGAAGCCCATCCCCGCCGATGCTATGCTGCCAGCTCCGGCACCCACGTGAAGGCTTCCGTGGGCGGCGCGACGGAGGTCCCGCAGGCACATGCAGCCGCTCGGTGCGGTGATCCTGGTGGTCCTGGCCTACGTGGCCGGATCGATCCCCTTTGGCGTCCTCGTCGCCCGGCTGACCGGGGCCCCGGACCCCCGCCTGACAGGCTCCGGGCGGACGGGCGGCACCAACGCGCTCCGGGCGATGGGCCGCCGGCGGGCCGCACTCGTCGTCGTCGGCGACATCCTCAAGGGTGCCGCGCCCGTGTTCCTGGCCCGCTGGCTGTCCGGCGGGGACCCGGCACTGGAGGCCGCCTGCGGGGTGGCTGCGGTGGTCGGTTCGGCGCGCTCGATCTTCCTCGGCTTCCACGGCGGGCGCGGGGTCGCCACGGGCGTCGGGACGATGCTCGTGATCCAGCCCCTGGCGGTCGCCATTGCGACCCCGGTCTTCGTGCTGGTCATCCTGGCCACGCGCTACGTGTCGCTGGGGTCGCTGATCGGCTCGGCCGCGATGGTCCCGGCGGTCGCCCTGGTCTTCCTGGTCCTCAACGGGACCGTCCCGGCGGCCTACCTGCTCTACGCGGTGGTTGGGGCGGCGATCGTATGGATCGCCCATGCCGACAACATCGAGCGGCTGCTCCACGGCACCGAGCGCAAGTTCGACCTGAGCCTGCTCAGCGGCCGGAGCGGGAGCGGCGGCGCCAGCTGACCCCAGGCTCGGGCCGATCCCGGGTCAAGCGGAGCCCGGGTCTCGAGCCCAGGCCGGGAATCGAACGACCCGGTCCGAACGTCTCGGGCCGGGTCGCGCGGATCTTCGAAGGAAGAGGGTCGGTCAGCCGCCGCGCATGCTCCGGAAGCAGTCGCTGCAGTAGACCGGCTTGCCGCTGGTCGGGCGGAACGGGACCTGGGCATCGCGACCGCAGTTGCTGCAGGTCGCGGTGAACATCTCGCGGGGACCGCGATCTCGGGCACCGTAGCCACCACCGGATGCGGCGCCGCCGTAGCCGCCGCCACCACCACCGGCACTGTACGAGCCGCCGGCGCCGTAGCCACCGGAGCTGTAACCCCCACCGCCGGAATCGGCGTTGCGAGCCGCCTTACGGCTGGCCCGACAGCTCGGGCAGCGGCGCGGCTCCGTGAAATTGCGCTGTGCGTAGAAATCCTGCTCGCTGGCAGTAAAGACGAACTCCTGCCCGCAATCGGCGCAGGTCAGGTTCTTGTCGTTGTACACCGAAACGAAAACTCCTCTGTGTAGCCGCGCGATCCGTCGGTTTCTCGCGTCAGCCGTGAGAGGAGTCGGTCGTCGTGCTACGTGCTCTTGTCACGGCCCAGCCGTGTTTGATCGTCGGAGTGTAGGCGCTCGTTCCGAGCCTGTATAGAGGCAAAAATACGATCGGCGCGAGCATGGGCCACGCTCCGGCGAGGACCGTCACCGTGACGTCCGCGGCTTGCGCGGCGCAGGGCGCCATCCAGGTCACAACGCTGAGGGCAGGCCAGCGGTGCTCAGGCCTCCGGCTCGACCCAACCCCGCGCCCGCTCCACCGCACGGTGCCAGCCGTGGACGAGACGCTCTCGCCGATCAGGATCCATCGCGGGCTCGAAGCGCCGGTCGACGGCCCGGGTCGCGGCGAACGCGGCCGGATCGGCCCATACGCCGACGGCGAGGCCCGCCAGCGCCGCCGCGCCGATCGCCGTCGTCTCGGGGTGGACCGGCCGCTCGACCGGTACGCCCAGGAGATCCGCCTGGAACTGGCACAGGCGATCGTTGCGCGCCGCGCCGCCGTCGACCCGCAGGAGATCGAGCGGGACGCCGGCATCCGAGCGCATCGCCTCGACCACATCCGCCACCTGGTAGGCCATCGCGTCGACGGCGGCCCGCGCGATCTCGGCCAGCCCACTGCCCCGGGTGATGCCGATCAGAGTCCCCCGGGCGTAGGCGTCCCAGTACGGAGCGCCCAGGCCCACGAACGCGGGCACGAGATAGAGCCCGCCCGTGTCGGTCACGGTGTCGGCCAGGGCCGCGATCTCGGCCGCGTCCCGGCCCGCCCGGAGACCGTCACGAAGCCACTGGACGGCAGCCCCGGCCACGAAGACCGAGCCCTCCAGGGCGTAGGTCGCAGGTCCAGCCCGACCGAGCTGCCAGCCGACGGTCGTGAGCAGGCCGTGAGCCGACGGCACCGGCCGGTCGCCGGTGCTCATCAGCAGGAACGCGCCGGTTCCGTAGGTCGCCTTGGCCGCGCCCTCGCGGTAGCAGGCCTGGCCGAACGTGGCGGCCTGCTGGTCCCCGGCGCAGCCGGCGATGGCGATCGCGCGGCCGAAGTGGCCGGCGTCGGTCTGGCCATAGACCTCCGACGACGAGCGAACCTCGGGGAGCATCGCGCGTGGCACGCCGACGATCGCGCACAGCTCGTCGTCCCAGGCCAGTCGGTGGATGTCGAACAGGAGCGTCCGGCTGGCGTTGGACACGTCTGTGGCGTGGACGCGACCACCGGTCAATCGCCAGATGAGGAACGAGTCGACCGTCCCGAAGGCAAGCTCGCCTCGCTCGGCCCGCGCCCGCAGCCCAGGGGTGCGGTCGAGGATCTCGGCCACCTTGGGACCGCTGAAGTAGGCGTCGATGGGCAACCCGGTGCGGGCCCCGAAGAGCGGCTCGTGACCGGCCGCCTTGAGCGCGTCGCAGCGTGGCGCCGTCACCCGGCTCTGCCAGACGATGGCGTTGGCCACCGGCCGGCCGGTCGCCCGCTCCCACACGATCGTGGTCTCGCGCTGGTTGGTGATCCCGACCCCGGCGATCGCCGCGGTTGCCTGCGACCCGGCCTCGGCCAGGACGCGTTGGGCGGTGCGCAGCTGCGTCCCCCAGATCGCCTCGGGGTCGTGCTCGACCTCGCCCGGCGCCGGGTAGATCTGGGGCAGCTCCTCGGACGCCTCGCTCAGGATTCCTCCGGCGGCGTCGACGAGCATCGCCCGCGACGAGGTCGTGCCCTGGTCGAGGGCCAGGATGTACGGCCCGGTCACGGGCGGGACGGGACGATCACGGAACGTCGTACTCGGTATGCGCGGAGGCAAGGTAGGCCTCGACGGCCGGCGCCCGGTCGGCCTCGGACCAGCCGAGCTCGGGACCGATCAGCTCGGCGACCCGCGGCGCGATCGCCGCCCCCCGATCGGCGAGCTCCTGGGACAGCCGGGTCCGCCTCGACAGCACGTCGTCGAGCGACAGGGCGACCTCGGTCCTGACCGCCCAGACTGCCTCGACCTCGAGATGCGCAATGTCGGGTCCGAGTGGCCGCAGGAGGTCGAGCTCGCGGCCGAGGGCCACGACCGCGCTCGCCTCGGTGCCATGCCGGGCGACCAGGCGCGCCGCCCGGTCCGGGTCGAGATCGGCCTCGGAGGTCAGGCGCGCCGTGAGCGCATCGAGCTCGGCGATGGGCGCCGCCCCGACCAGTGGCAGCTCGGCGGTCTGCGAAGGACGCTGGGCCGCCAGCTCAGGACCGACGGCCACGTCGACGGTCTGGGCGGCCATCAGCCGGTAGGTCGTGTACTTCCCGCCGCCGATCCTGACCAGTCCGTTCGGATCGGTCCGGATCCGGTGCTCGCGCGAAGCCTTGACGGTCGAGCCGGGGTGGCCGCCCGGATCGCTGGCCAGCGGGCGCAGACCCGTGTACGCCCCGACCACGTCCGAGCGGTCCAGGTCGATGTCGAGCGTGGCGTTGACGTTGGTCAGGATGGCGTCCACCTCGGCCGCCGACGGGACCGGATGGTCGGGCGGTCCATCGTCGTCGATGTCGGTGGTCCCGATGACCCAGCGGTCGGGCCAGGGAACCAGGAAGCAGACGCGGCCGGGGATCCGCAGGGTCAGGCCGTGGGCGCTGGGGATCCGATCGCGCGGGACGACGATGTGCGTTCCCCGACTGGGCCGGACCGCCGGACCGCTGCCGGTCCACGGAAACGGGCCCTCCGGGCGGCCCGACCAGACCCCGGTGGCGTCGACGACCCGCTCGGCCAGGACGTCGAACTCGTTGCCACCGAGCTCGTCCCGGACGGTGACGCCGGCGATCCGTCCGCCGGCCTCGATCGCCCGCACGGCGGTCAGCCGGGTGACCGGCACGGCGCCGCGGACGCGGGCGGTGCGGGCCACGGCCAGCGTGTAGCGAGCGTCGTCCTCCTGGCCGTCGTGATAGACGAGGGCGCCACGCAGGCGCTGGCGGCGCAGAACCGGGGTGGTCTCGAGGGCTTCGTCGACCGACAGGTGGCGGTGCCAGCCACCGTCGGCGGCCGCCCCGAGCAGGTCGTACAGGGTCAGGCCGGCCTCGTAGAACGGCCGGGTCAGCGGCCCACCGTAAAGCGGGAAGACGAACGGCTCGATCCGCACCAGGTGTGGCGCCAGGCGGAGCAGCCGGCGCCGCTCGGCCAGGGCTTCGCGGACGAGTCCGATCCGGAGCTGCTCGAGGTAGCGCAGGCCACCGTGGATCAACCTCGAGGAGCGGCCGCTCGTCCCGACCGCATGGTCCTCGCGCTCGACCAGGGCCGTGCGCAGCCCACGACTGGCCGCGTCGAGGGCGATCCCGGAGCCGGTGATCCCGCCACCGACGACGAGCAGCTCCCACGTCTCAGAGGCGAGACGGTCGAGATCTCGCCGCCGCGCATCGAGGACGGCGGTCATCGGTCCGGCGGTCGTCGAACCAGACGGACCAGGACGAGGGCGGTGCCCCCGATGAGGACGGCGATCAGGAGCGGGGTGTGGAACACGAACCCCTGCGCATCGGTCGGCAGGAGACTCGTCCCGAAGGCCAGCCCCAGGACGACCCCCACGACCACGGTCGCAATGACGAGGACCTCGCGCCAGCCGACGGCGCGCGCCTCAGCCACGGTCGGCCTCGGGCGGGATGCCGATGGGCGCGACCAGGACGCGCCCGGCGAGCGCGGCGCCCCGCCGGGTCAGCAGACCGCTCTTGGGACGATGGAAGGTGACGGTCAGGTCGGCGCGCACGGCCGGATCGGAGGGCTCCCCGCTGGTCAGGTCCACGGCGGTCGGAGTGTCAACGGCCACGACCGGGACACCCGCCTCCCGGGCCTGGCGGATCAGCTCGACCGCCGACCGGATCGGCTCGCGCAGTGCCCCTCGGACGCCCGTCCCGAGCAGGGCGTCGACGACCACGCTGGCCTTTTCGACGCCCTGGGCCAGGATCGCGAGGTCGCGCACGGTGGCGGCGTGGATACGGCTGACCGACGGCTCGGCGGCGAGGCGATCCCAGTTGCGGGCCGCATCGGGCGTCCCCGGCCGGTTTGGCCCGGAGACCAGGACCGCCACGACCGGCAGACCGAGCCGCCCCAGGCGACGGGCCGCCACCAGGCCGTCGCCGCCGTTGTTGCCCGGGCCGCACAGGACCAGGATCGGGGCGGACGGGAGACGCTCCTGGTCCGCGGCCACGGCGCGGACGGCGGCGGCCACCGCGGTTCCGGCGTGCTCCATCAATCGTCCGCCGGGAACGCCCAGGGCCTGTGCCCGTCGATCCGCTCCGGTCATCGCCTCGGCGCTGATCGGGGCGCGATCCTTGGTCGCCGACCAGCGCCGGACGAGCTCCCGCAACCCGGCGGTCATCAGCTCGGGATCGTCGGCGGGCAGCGGTTCCATGGCCGGTCGCTGGGCGGTCGCGTTCACGCCGACCAGCGTAGCCGAGTCGCTGCCCGGCGGCGTCGCGTCAGGCCAAGGGCAGACGTGCCCGGAGCGGGGCGGGCGCGGCGTCGCGGTCCAGCTCAGCCAGCCCTTCGCGGGCAAGGATCCGGACGGTGGCCAGGACGGCGGATCGATCGTGGCTACCGAGGGGCCCGTCGAAGGTCGCCCAGCCACTGCCCTCGACCTCGCGCAGCCGATCGAGGATCCGGCCCCGCAGCCAGCGGCTCGAGCGCTCGAACGGCAGCGGGCGTTCCCCGGTCGCCCGCGGCCGCGCTGCCTGACGGGGCGTCGGCTCACCCATCGGACCTCGCTCCGCTGCCCGTCCGTAGCGGCAGTGGGCCTGGATGGGGCAGGCGGAACAGCGCGGCGTGCGCGGCAGGCACACGGTCGAGCCCAGGTCCATCAGCGCATGGGTCCAGTCGGCGGGACGGTCGATCGCGGCGAGCCGATCGGCGATCGCCTGGACCTCCCGTGGCGCGAGCGCTGCCCGATCTCCGGCGACGACCCGGCCGATCACCCGCCGGACGTTGGTGTCGACCGCTCCGACGGGCCGCCCGTGAGCGATCGCTGCGACCGCCCGGGCCGTGTAGGGTCCGACCCCGGGCAGCCGCTCGAGCTCGGCGACGGCCGCCGGAAAGCGACCGCCGAGATCCTCGACGACGATCCGGGCGGTCCGCTGGAGGTTGATCGCCCGACGGTTGTACCCGAGGCCGCGCCATGCCCGCAGCACGTCGGCGGGGCTGGCCGCCGCCAGTGCCTCGACCGTCGGGAAGCGGGCCACGAATGCCTGCCAGGCCGGCCCGCCGCGCGAGACCTGGGTCTGTTGCAGGATCGTTTCCGACACCAGGACGAGGTACGGGTCGGTGGTTCCCCGGAACGGGAGCCGTCGACCCTGGCTGGCGTACCAGTCCAGGACCGCGGTCCGGAGCCCGACGATGTCGACGGCGGCCAGCGGATCGGCGACCGCGCCGGCGACCGCTCCGGCGACTGCGAGCTCCGCGCCCGGTGAGGCGACCCCCGGCCGGAGGCGACTCACGCCCGCTCCCCCACTCCGCCGCTGGCCGCCTCACCCACGATGAGCCGGCGCATGCCCGCGTGCGGCGCCCACAGCCAATCGGGCAGGTACGTCGCGGCGTACACCAGCTCGGCGCATTCCTTGGCGACGGCCAGCCCGTCGAGGAGCGTCTCGTCGAGCGCGATCGGCGCGCCGGCCCGCCTGAGCCCCGCCCGGTAGCCGGCAAGCAACCGCTCGCGAGTTCGTCGCCGCCAGGCGGCGATGTCCAGCCCGGCGTGATCGTCAGGTCGCCAGCCGCCGGCGACCGCGCGACGCTCGGCGCCGGTCGAGACGTGGTCGAGCGACAGCAGCAGGCTGGCCACGTCGCGCAGCGGGGGCTCGAGCCGGCGCCGCTCCTCGAGCGGTCGGAGCGGGTCGCCCTCGAAGTCGACGAACACGGAGCCGTCGGGCGTCCGGAGGACCTGCCCCAGGTGGAGGTCGCCATGGATCCGGGTCAGCAGCGGCGGCGCGGACGGTCGCTCGATCGCGGCCAGGCGATCTCGGATCTCCGGCTCCCAGAGGCGCAAGTCGGCGCCGATCGAGTCATCCGCGGCCAACAGCCCGAGGGCCTCGTCGAGCCGGGACTCCGCTTCGGTCCGAAGTCTCGCCAGGTCGGCTGCCTCGGCCAGGCGGGGCGCGAACGCGCCGAGCTCCCCGGCGTCGGCCAGGGCCGCATGGAGCTCGGCCAGCGCGGTCCCCAGCTCGGCGGCGTCCTCGGTGGCGTACTCGAGGGCGACCGCACCCGGGGCCGCGATCCAGGACGCCAGTCGCTCGGCGGTCGATTCGTAGGCGTCGTGGGCTTCCGGTATCAGCTCCTGGAGGATGGCCACGGTGGCCACCGCGCCGTCGGCCCCGACGTACTCGGCCCAGCCGGCCAGGGCGGGCACCGTCCGGAGCACGCGCTCCTCGGCCAGGTAGGCCAGCATCTCGAGCTCCGGGTTCACGCCCGGGGCCATCCGGCGGTAGGCCTTGAGCAGCAGCCGCGCGCCGATCGCCACCGACGTGTTGGACTGGTCGGCCCCCAGCGCTCGCTCGTCCCAGCCGGCGAGGTCGGCCGCGCCGCCTGGGGCGAAGGCCGGCAGGGCCAGGCCCGGTCGGCAGACCAGAGCACCACCGGCGTCCGTGGCCAGCACCCGACCGGCGGCCATCGCCACGGCCAGGGCGCGCCAGGCGCCGTCACCGGGCAGCGCTTCACGGACGACCTCCGTGCCCGGACCGGTCACGAACGGGATCAGGTAGCGATCGGCGCGGCCGTCGTCGGCGGTCACCTCGACCAGGGCCAGAACCGCCGCCTCGCTCCGATCGGCCTCATCCGGGCCACGCCCCGCCGAACCGAGGGTGATGGTGTCGACCAGCCCCAGCCCGGCGACACCCCGGCCCTTGCCGGCGAACCAGCGCCGCCCGTCGACCAGGTCGACCGACAGCGCCGCCGCGATGGCCTGGTTCAGAGCTTGATCATGACGTGCTTGACGACCGTGTAGTCCTCGATGGCGTACATCGACTGGTCCTTGCCGTAGCCCGACTCCTTGAAGCCACCGTGGGGCATCTCGGACACGAGCGTGAAGTGGTCGTTGATCCAGACCGTCCCGAACTGGATCGACTTGGCCACCCGGAGGGCCTTGCCGACGTCGCCCGACCAGACCGATGCGGCCAGGCCGAAGCGGACGTCGTTGGCCCACCGGATCGCCTGGTCCTCGTCGCTGAAGCGCTGGACCGTGACCACCGGCCCGAAGACCTCGTCCTGGACGATCTCGCTGTCCTGAGCGGGTCCGGCGATGACCGTCGGCTCGAAGTAGGCGCCCGGCCGGTCGGGCCGATGCCCGCCGGTCAGGATCTCGCCCCCGCTGGCGTCCGCGCCGGCCCGGGCGACCATGCCCTCGACCTTGTCGGCCTGGGCCTTGGCGATGAGCGAGCCCATCTCGATGTCGTCGCCCTCGGCCGGGTCGCCCCACTTGATGGTCTTGACCTGGTCGGCCAGGTCGGCCACGAAGCGCTCGTAGATCCGCGGCCCGGCAATGACCCGGCACGGGGCGGTGCAGTCCTGGCCGCTGTTCCAGTAGGAGAAGACCTTGAGGTTCTCGATGACCGCGTCGAGGTCGGCGTCGTCGAAGACGATGACCGGGGCCTTGCCGCCCAGCTCGAGGTGGAGGCGCTTGACCCGATCGGCCGCGGTCCGGGCAATGTGCTTGCCCGTCTCGGTGTCGCCGGTGACCGAGATCATCCCGACCTGGGGGTGGCCAACCAGCAGGTCGCCGATGCCCGCGCCGGTGCCGGTGATGACGTTGAGGACGCCGGGCGGCAGGATGTCCGCGGCGATCTCGGCCAGGACCAGCGCGGTCAGGGGCGTGCGGGCCGACGGCTTGAGGATGACCGTGTTGCCGGCCATCAGGGCCGGGCCGATCTTCCAGCCGGCCATCATGATCGGGTAGTTCCAGGGCGCGATCGAGGCGACGACGCCGACCGGCTCGCGCCGGATCATGCTCGTCCGGCCGGCCATGTACTCGTTGGCGGCCTTGCCCTCGAGGACCCGGCCCGCGCCGGCGAAGAAGCGCAGGTTGTCGACCACGACCGGGATCTCGTCGATCGCCGCGCCGACCGGCTTGCCGGCGTTGAGCGACTCGAGCCGGCCGAGCTCGTCGGCCCGTTCCTCGATCGCGTCGGCCAGCTTGAGCAGCAGCAGGCTGCGATCCTGGGGGGTGGAGTGCTGCCAGGTCTCGAACGCCTTGGCGGCGGCCGTTGCCGCTCCGTCGACGTCCTTGGCGCCCGACGCCGGGACATGGGCGATGACCTCGCCGGTGGCCGGGTTCTCGACCGCCAGCGTCTCCCCGCTGGCGCTGTCGACCCAGGCCCCGTCGATGAACTGCTGATAGGTCTTGACCCGGGGCAGGGTGTCGGTCATCGGGGCGGCCTCCTGGAGAACGGGAACGGTCGATCGGGACTGCGTGGGACCTGATTGTGCGCTCCCCTGGGAAGCGCGTCTCAGCCTGCGGTCGGACCGCGCCGGAGACCCTCGGCCAGGGCCTCGAGATCGCTCATCGGGGAGTCCGCCAGGACCGCCCGGACGAGGTCGATCGAGCCCGGGTCCATCGACAGCTCGGTGACGCCCAGCCCGACCAGCACCCGGGCGCCGTCGAGCGTCCCGCCGAGCTCGCCGCACACCGCGACGGGGACCCCGGCGGGACGGGCGGCGTCGACCACCGCGGCGACGGCCCGCAGGACGGCCGGGTTGAGGGTGTCGCGATAGGGAGCCAGGGCCGAGTTCGTGCGATCGGCGGCGAACAGGTATTGGGTCAGGTCGTTCGTGCCGATGCTCATGAAGCTGACTCGCCGAACGAGCTCCGGAGCGAGCCACACGGCCGACGGAACCTCGACCATGATCCCGGCGACGATCCGCCCGGCCGCGGCCTGCACGTCGCCGGACAGGGACCGCGCCGCCTCGCGGCGCAACTCATCGAACAGGTCGACGTCCTCGACGGTCGCGACCATCGGCGCCATCACGTGCGGGCTCGTGCCGGTCGCCGCAGCCGCACGGGCAATCGCTCGGAGCTGGGCGACCAGCAGCTCGGGGCGGGTCCGGGCCAAGCGGATCCCGCGGAGGCCGAGGAACGGGTTGGCCTCGGGTGCCAGACCCAGGTACGGGACCTCCTTGTCGCCGCCGATGTCGGCCAGCCGGATCACGACGGGGCGATCGGGCCCGAATGCGCCCAGGACGGCCGCGTACGCGCGTGCCTGCTCGTCCTCCTCGGGAGGCCGGGTCCGACCCAGGAACAGGAACTCGGTCCGGAACAGGCCCACGCCTTCGGCGCCGGCCTGAAGCGCCCGATCGACCTCGTCGGGGCCGCCCAGGTTGGCCAGGAGCCGGACCGGACGGCCATCGCGGGTGGCACCGGGTCGCCCGCGCAGCGTCGCCGCCGCCCGGGCCTGAGCCGCGCTGGTCGCCACGCGCCGCCCGATCGCGGCCAGCTCCTCCGACGTGGGCTCGATCAGCAGCTCACCGCTGAAGCCATCCAGGGCGACGGTGCCGGTCTCCACGTGCCCCGCGGGCCCCGAAGGTGCCTCCAGGTAGGCCGCCAGATCGGCCAGTCCAACGGCCGCCGGGATGCCCAGCGAGCGGGCCAGGATCGCCGCGTGGGCGGTCGGCGAGCCGGCGGCCAGGCCGATGCCCAGCAGCAGCCCGTTGGGGATCTCGGCTGCGATCGATGCCGGGAGGTCATCGGCCAACGCGATCGACGGGACCCGCGGCAGGTCGAGCACGTGACCGCTCGACGCTCGTCCGATCCTGGCCGCGACGTCGCGCACGTCGGCGGCCCGCGCCGCCAGCAGCTCGTCGTCGAGGGCCTCGATCCCGCGCGCGATCGCCTCGCCCGCCTCGTGGACCGCCGCGGCCGGCGCGGACCCGGCCGCGATCAGCTCGCGGGCGGCTGCCAGGAGCGTCTCGTCGCGCGCCATCAGGGACTGGGCCTCGAGGATGCCCGCCTGTTCTTCTCGGCCCGCCCCACGCAGGCCATCGGCGAGCGCCTGGAGCTGCCCGGCGGCGCGCTCGGCGGCGAGCTCGAGACCGATCCCGGCCGGGCCGACCGATCCGTTCGAGGGCACGACCGCACGGTAGATCCAGGCCGGCCCGACGGCGGCCCCCGGCGCCGCCGCCTCGCCGCGAAGGCGCACCCGTCAGGCCTCCGGCTCGCCGATCCCGGCCGCGACGAGCTCGGTGAGCGCGGCGATCGCGACGTCCTCGTCGTCGCCGTCCACGGTCAGGACGATCCGGTGACCGGGCGACACGCCCAGGCCCAGCACGCCGAGGATGCTCTTGGCGTCGACCACGGTGCCATTCCGACTGACGTTCCGGACAGTGATCGACGACCGGAACGCGGCGGCGGCCCGGACAAAGGTGGCCGCCGGTCGAGCGTGCAGACCGGATTGGTTGTGGATGACCAGCTCGGTCGAGCGCGCCACGGTCAGCCCGCTCCGCTGCAGTCGGCCAGGGCCCGCAGCAGCAGGGCCGAGGACGTGGCTCCCGGATCCTGGTGGCCGATGCTCCGCTCGCCGAGGTACGACGCCCGGCCTTTGGTGGCGAGCATCGGGATGGTCGCCGTAGCACCGGCCTCGGCCGCGTCGGCTGCCGCCGCCAGGACGGCAGGGCCGTCTTCTCCATTGGCGACTGCCGCCCGGGCCGCTTCGAGGGCCGGGTTCAGCGCATCGAGCATCGTCTTCTCGCCAACGGTGGCCTTGCCCAGGCCGGCGATCCCAGCGATGGCCGCATCGAGCGCGGCGACGGCATCCTCGGCGGACAGCTCGGATCGGGTCGCGACCGCGTTCGCCGCCCGGAGGAACGCCGTGCCGTACAGCGGGCCGGCCGCGCCCCCGACGGTACTGATCAGGGTCTTGCCCGCCAGCCGGAGCAACCCAGCCGGGTCGGGTGACCCGTCGGCACCGAGACCGGCCGGGGTCGCGGCCTCCCGGGCGGCGTCGAGCTTCGCGACGATGGCCGAGAACCCGCGGTCCATGTTCGTGCCGTGGTCCCCGTCGCCGATCGCCTGGTCGAGCTGGGTGAGACGGCCGGCCGACTCGTGCAGTCGGTCGGCCGCCAGGCGCAGCCAGGCTTCGAGGTCGTCGATGGTCATCGTCGTTCGCTCGCCTTCGTGGATCGCGGCGGGATCCGTTGTTGCGCGACCGGCGCGGGTCAGACCCGCCAGCGCAGCGCCGCGGTGTGGACCGGAGCATCCCACAGCCCGGTCAGGTCGGCGTCGAGCTTGAGCAGGGTCACGGAGAAGCCGGCCATCTCGAGGCTGGTGATGTAGCTCCCAACCAGACTCCGCCCGATCGTGATCCCGCGCTCGGCCAGATAGCGATGGACGCTGTCGAAGGCCACGTAGAGCTCGATGAGCGGAGTCCCGCCCATGCCGTTGACGAAGGCCAGAACCTCGTCGCCGGAGTCCAGCCCGAGGTCCGACACGATCGGCTCGAGCAGGCTCGCCGCGATCTCGTCGACCGGCGCGATCTTGGCTCGTCGCCGACCCGGCTCGCCGTGAATGCCGATCCCGATCTCGATCTCATCGTCACCCAGGACGAAGGTGGGCGTGCCCGCGGCCGGCACGATGCAGCTGGTCAGGGCCATGCCCATCGACCGGGCGTTGGCGTTGACCTTGACCGCGACGTCGGTCACCTCGCGGAGGGAGCCACCCGCCTCGGCCCGGGCGCCGGCGATCTTCTCGAGCAGGACCGTGGCACCGACGCCCCGTCGACCCGCGGTGTAGAGCGAGTCCTGGACCGCGACGTCGTCGTTGACCACCACCGCGGCGACCTCGATCTCGCCCGCGACCAGTTCCGCGGCGAGCTGGAAGTTGAGCACGTCGCCGGTGTAGTTCTTGACGATGTGGAGGACGCCGGCACCGCCGTCGACGGCACGCGTCGCGGCCTCCATCTGGTCCGGAACCGGCGAGGTGAAGATGTTGCCGGCACAGGCCGCGTCGAGCATGCCCAGCCCGACGAACCCACCGTGGAGTGGCTCGTGCCCCGAACCCCCGCCGGACACCAGCCCGACCTTGCCGCGCCGCGGCCCCCCGGCCCGCAGCACGACGTTGTTGGCGGCGTCGATCTTGACGATGTCAGGATGCGCGGCGCCCAGTCCGCTGAGGCTCTCCGGGACGATGTCCTCGACCTTGTTGATGAGCTTCTTCATCGCGCTGCCCTGGGCAACGGTCATCTCGAACCCCTTTCTGGGTCGGGCCCCGTGGACCCTCTGGCGCCGAAGCCGGTCCGGCTCGGCCGTGACTGCTCGGTGTGACGTTGGTCAGGCCGGCTCGGCATGCGCGGCTTCGGGCACCGCGGCACCAGGCACGGTGGCCGTCCGGTGATGCCCGACGAACTCGTACAGGAAGGCGCCGGCGAGGCCGCCCACCACCGGACCGGCGATGTAGACCCACAGCTGGTCGAGGTGCGTCTTGGCCCCGATCAGGCCGCCCAGGATCTCCGGCCCGATCTGGCGGGCAGGGTTGAGGGCGGCGCCGGTGATCGGCCCGACCAGGATGATCACGCCGTAGACGATGAAGCCGATGACGATCCCGGCAAAGCCGGCCGGAGCGCGGCCGTCGACCGCGGCCCCGAACACGGTGAAGACCAGGATTGCGGTTCCGATGACCTCGGCCAGGAACCCGACGAAGTTGCCCGCCTTGGCGTTGACCGCCACGGCGCCGAGGCCCAGCGCGGCCGGATCGTTGCCGATCAGGATGACGTAGGTCAGGCCGGCGCCAACCAGGCCCCCGACCAGCTGGGCGAGGACGTACGGCACGGCGGTGGCCAGGTCGATCTTGCGGGTCGCCAGCAGGGCGATCGTGACCGCCGGGTTGATGTGGCAGCCCGAGATGTGACCGACCGAGTACACGGCGGCGAAGATCGCGAACGCGAACGCGAACGAGATCGTGCTCAGCTCGGCGCTCCCGAACGGCTGCGATCCGGTCAGGAACACGGTCAGCGGCACGGAGCCCGCCCCGATGAACACCAGGATCGCCGTTCCGATGACCTCGGCGACGAGCTTCTGCGACAGCGTGGGTGACGACATCTTGAGAGACCCTCCTGCGTGCTGGTTGCGGGCTAGACCCGCGCTCCCCCGGGCAATTTGGCAAGCCGGCCCGCCGCCGCGGCCTCGGCCGCGACCTCCGCCAGTCCGGCACCGACGCTCGCCTGGACGGCCGCGACGACCGCTCCCTCGACGAGCGGGCCGTCACTCACGACGACCCGGCCACGTTGGTCCTCCCCGAGCTCTTCCAGCGCCAGCTCGATGCTCAGCGCCGCGCTTCCCAGGTCGAGCAGGACGAGCACCCCGTCGGCACCGTCCACCGCGCGGATGGCTTCGACGATGAGCGGTGCGCTCGTCCCCAGGCGTCCGTCGGGGGTCCCGGCCGCGATGGCGACCTGAACGTCCGGGCCGGCGACCTGGGCGACCATCTCGCGCAGGCCCTCGGCCAGCGTTCGAGAATGCGAGACGAGAACGATTCCGACCACCGAATGACCTCCCTGGGTTACTCCGCCCAGCCTGCCGGAGGACTCGGCAAGATGCCATCAAGAGACCGTCAATAGTCGCGATGGATGCGGCTCGGTCGCGCTCTGCGCCGTTGTCGGCATCCGATTCGGAACCTACACTCGGTCCGCGGCCGGGACCCAGAATCCGGCCACCAGCGCTGCGGAGTCCCGTGCCAGCCATTGCCAGCAGCGACATCCGGGCGGCCTTCGTCCGGTGTTCCGAGACGATCGAACGCCACCAGACATACCTGACCCGGCTCGATGCCGTGCTCGGGGACGGGGACCACGGCGACAACCTCGCCCTGGGCTTCCGCGCGGTCTGCGAGTCGATCGGCGAGGGCGGCCCGGCCACCTTGCCCGGGCCGCTCATCCGGAGCGCCGGGTACACCCTGGCGGCCTCCGCCGGCGGCGCTTCGGGCCCGCTCTATGGCACCGCGCTCATCCAGGCCGGTCTGGCGGCCGGGAGCGACGAGACGCTCGATGGGGCGGCCGTCGGTCGGATGCTCGACGCGGCCGCGACGGCGCTGGCTGCGCGCGGCCGCTGTGACGTCGGCGACAAGACGATCTACGACGCGTTGCGACCGGCCGCGGATGCCTTCCACGAATCGTTCCAGCATGGTCAGCCAACCGAGGCGTGCCTCGCGGCCGCGGTCCACGCCGCCTGGCTCGGGATGCTCACGACCCGCCGGCTCGTCGCCCGCCGCGGCCTCGCGCTCCGATTGGGTCCGCGCTCGATCGGTCATCTCGATCCCGGTGCCGTGTCGTGCGTCCTTCTGCTGCGAGCGCTCGTGCCGGGGCGCCGCTCGGGCGATCCCGAACCGCAGGACTCGGCGGTCGGGGCGCGCCGGCGCTGATGGAACGCGGCGAGCTGACGGTTCGGATCGCGGCCCTCGAGGCGGAGCTCGCTCGAATCAACGAAGAGGCGCGCCGCGAAGCTGACGCGATGTTCGCCCAATACCAGCTCAGCCAGGTCCTGGCCTCGGGTGGCGACCCGACCGCGCTGGCCCAGGCGGTCTGTGCCGAGCTCGTCCGCCTGTGCGGCGCCGAGAGCGTGGGGATGTGGCTGAGCCGGCCCGGCGGCGAGTCGTTCGAGCTGGCGGGTTTGGCCGGACCGCGCCCGGCCTCCGCCCCGGATCGCTTCGCCGACCGAGGCGACGCCGATGCCTGGGCCGCGACGCAGGCCGGCGCGCTGACCGTCACCCTGGTCGAGGGCCGGCCAGCCGGCATCGTCGTCGCGGTTCCGGCGGCCGGCCGCGGGCTCGATCGGGCCGGCGTGCGCATCCTCGAGCTCGCCCGCCACGAGCTCGCCGTCGCCTTTCGCAACGCCCAGCTCCGGGCGACCCTCGAGCTCGAGCGCCTCGAGCTCACCGCGATCATCGATGGCGCAACGGACGCGATCATCGAGGTCGACGCCGAACGGCGCATCCTCCGTCTCAACCGGGCCGCCCTGGAGCTGCTCGACGAGCTCCCCGAGGATGCGGTCGGACGAACCTGCGGCGATGCGCTCCAGTGCGCACGGGCGGGCGGCCACGCGGAGGAGAGCTGCCCGCTGGCCGAGGTCATCCGGACCGGTCAGGCGATCCGGCTGCGGACCACGGCCCTGATGGGCGCCGGTGGTGAGGTCATCCCCATGGTCGCGGGCTACGCTCGGGTCGCCGGCTCCGACGGGCCACGCGCGACGGCCATCCTGCGCGACATGCGCGACGTGCGTGCCCTCGATGAGCTGCGCGAGGGATTCGTCGCCACGGTCAGCCACGAGCTGCGCACGCCGCTGGCGCTGGTCAAGGGCTATGCCGAGAGCCTGCTCCTGCTCGAGCTCGATCCCGCCGAGCGCCGGCGCTATCTCGAACGGATCGACCAGCTCGCCGATCGCCTGCGGACGCTGGTCACCGAGATCCTCGATGTCACCCAGCTCCAGGCCCATCCGCTCGTGCTCGAACGGACAACGGTGCCATTGGCCGCGCTGGTGACGAGACTCAGCGCCGACCTCGCGATCTCGGGTGGCGCCGAGCGCCTCCAGGTCGAGCTGCCGGCCGATCTGCCGGCCGTCGAGGTGGATCCGATCCGGCTGAGCCAGGTCCTCGAGAACCTCGTTGGCAACGCGGCCAAATACGCCCCCGGCACCGGCGCGATCCGGCTGTCGGCCGTGGCCGACCCGCCCGGCTGGCTGACGGTCGAGATCGAGGACCGGGGGATCGGGATCCCGGCGGCCGACCGAGGGCTCGTCTTCGAGCCCTTCCATCGCGCCCGCAACGTCCGGGAATCGAGCATCGCCGGCACCGGCCTGGGCCTCGCCATCTCACGCCGGATCGTCGAGGCCCACGGCGGGCGGCTGTGGCTCGAGCCGCGGTCCGATGGTTCGCCCGGAACGTGGGCGCGCTTCACCCTGCCGCTGGCCCGCACCCGGCGCAGGACCGGCCCCAGCGCGGTTCGTGCGCCGGGTGTCGTCCCGCCGGGAGACGGGCCGGCGAGGACGGTTCAGCGCCGATCGGGATCGCCCCGTGGTTGAGACGATCCTCATCGTCGAGGACGAGCTCGAGTTCGCGGCGCTCCTCGAGCTGTGGGTCCGCACGGCCGGCTACGAGCCGGTCCTGGCCGCGAGCGGCAACGACGCCCTGCGCCGGTTCTACGAATCGCGGCCCGATCTGGTCCTGCTCGACTTGAGCCTGCCCGGTCTCGACGGCTGGCAGGTGCTCGAGCGGATCCGCGAATTCAGCCGGGTGCCGATCCTGATGGTGACCGCGCGGAGCGGCGAGGCCGACAAGGTCCGCGGCCTCAAGCTCGGGGCGGACGACTACGTCACCAAGCCGCTGTCGCTGCCGGAGTTGATGGCGCGAGTCGAAGCCGCCCTGCGGCGGGCCGCCACCAGCTCAACCGAACGTCCCCGCCGGCTGCGCAACGGCGCGCTGGTCGTCAACCTCGACGAGCACCGGGCCTACGTCAACGGCGACGAGATCCGCCTGACCCCGACCGAGTTCCGGCTCCTGGCCTACCTGGTCGAGCACGCGGGCCAGCTGGTCACCCATCGCCAGGTGCTGGGCACTGTGTGGGGGGCCGGCTACGGGTCGGACACGCATCTGCTCCGGATGACGATCCGCAACCTGCGCCTCAAGCTCGAGGCCGCCGCGCCCGGCTCGGCCTACATCGGGACCGAGTACGGGCTGGGCTACCGCCTGCTCGGCGGCGGGGTCGAGCGTCAGCCCCCGGAGCTGCGCCCGGGTCAGGAGCTGCACCCGCCCGATTGAGCGACGAGTCCGCGCTCAGACGGTCAAGGGCTGGCCGCTCGTCGCCAGATGCTCGATCAGGTCGGCGGCGCGAACCGTGCCCGGGTTCGCCCGGAGCCGGGTCGAGATCTGCGCCAGGCGGGCGTGCAGGGCGCGGTCGGCCAGGAGGCGATCGATCGCCGCGCTCATCTCGGCGGGCTCGAAGGTGTAGGTCGGGAGGCGCACCCCAAATCCGGTCTCGTGGACCCGCTGGGCGTTGTCGTACTGGTCCCAGAAGAGCGGCAGCAGGATCATCGGCCGCCCGTCATGGAAGCACTCGGTGACGGTGTTGTTGCCGCCGTGGGTGATGACCAAATCCACGTTGGGCAGGAGCGCCCGCTGGGGTACGAACTCGGCGCCGACCATGTTGTCGGCGAGGTCGTACAGGTCCGCCTGGGGACCCTTCGAGACGATGAACCGATGGGGCATCGCGCCGAGGATCTCGACCAGGCGGCGCATGAGGTCCACGTCCGCCGAGCCGAGGCTGCCCAGGCTGAGGTAGATCAGCGCGCCCGGGCCGCCGGCCTGCTCGGGCGCGACCTGCCAGTCGCCCTCGGCCGCCCGCGCCGAGGATTCCAGGCGGTGCCAGGTCGGGGCCAGGGGGATGGCACGGCGGTAGTCGGCGTCGGCCGGGTAGAGATACAGGTTCAGGAACGGCGACTCGTGGATGAACGACGGGCCGGACGGACCATCGGGCAGACCGGGCGCGCCGTGCTCGCGGCAGAACGCGTCGAATTCGCCCCACAGGTCGGCGTGGGCCCGACGGTACTCGTCCCGGAACGCGGGCCACTCCGAACGGTCGTCGGCCGGATAGCCGCTGAACACCGGCGGGACGTCCGGATCGAGCAGCTCGGCCGGGTTGCACGAGACGATCCGGACCCAGCGCCGGCCGCTCGCGGGCAGGGCCGGGAAGGCGACCACGTTGTCCTCGACGATGACGTCCGGATCGAGCTCGTCGAAGATCTCCAGCAGGCGCGGATGGACATACCGGGCGCCGTCGATCAGGGCCCGCCAGGTCGGCTCGATGAACCCGCCCAGCTGCTCGATCGTCGGCGTGCGGAAGACCGGGGCGGTGTCGCGAATGAAGTCCTTCCAGAACTGGCCCGGGACCTCGGCCACCTCGGGTGGCGGGCCCAGCCGCATCAGGCGCTCCTCGAAGCCCTTGGCCTCGAGCGTGCCCGCGAACGATTCCTCGACGATGAACACCACCCGATGCCCCCGTTCACGGAGCACCGCGCCGATCCCGACGCAGTTGTTGGTCGGCCCGAAAGCGCCCTCGGGGAAGAACACGATCGTTCGCGGGGCGGCCATGGCGCTAGGATGCCACCCGGCGTCCGGCTCCCCGAGGAGGTTCCGCAGCGTGAGCGATCGTGCCCGTCGATACGACCACTGGACCGAGATCGCCGACCGGGTCTTCACCCGGCGCTACCGCTTCTACGACCAGCAGATCGGGGCCATCCTGACCGCCGCCGGGCCGGTCATCGTCGACACCCGCTCGAGCGCCGGCCAGGCGCGCGAGCTCCAGGCGGATCTGCGCGAGCTGACCGACACCCCGGTTGCCGCTGTCGTCGACACCCACCACCATCACGACCACGCCTTTGGCAACGCCATCTTCCGGCCCGCCCCGATCTGGGGCCACATCCGCTGCGCGGCGGAGCTCGTGGAGAACGGCGAGGCGGCCCGTGCCGACGTCATCGGCTGGCACCCCGAGCTGGCCGACGACCTGCGCGCAACCGAAATCGTGCCACCCGATCGGACCTTCGACCAGGCGACCACCGTCGAGGTCGGGGGGCGCCGCCTCGAGCTCAGCCATCCGGGTCGCGGACATACCGCCGACGACATCGTGGTGCTGGTGCCCGATGTCGGGGTGCTGTTCGCGGGCGATCTGGTCGAGAACGGGGCACCGCCCTTCTTCGGCGACGGCTACCCGCTCGATTGGCCGGAGACCCTGCGCGTGCTGCGCGACCTCGTCAGCGGCGTCGTCGTCCCGGGCCACGGCGACGTCGACGACGTGACCCTGGTCGATCGGACGATCTCCGACACCGAGGCGATCGCCCGCCTCGCCCGGGAGGTCGCGGCCGGGTCGCTCGACCTCGAGGCGGCCTGCGCTGCCGCGCCCTATCCGCCGGCCGCCGCCCGCGAGCCGATCGAGCGAGGCGTGGCTCAGGTGCGCGGTGAGCTCGATCCGGATGCCGCGCTCGACCCGAGATGAGTGCCGATCCAGACCGCGATGTCGGCGGCGACCTGCGGGCCTTCCGGCTCGTTGAGCGTCTCGTGGCGGAGATCCGGATAGACCTTGCGGTCGACCCCCGGGAGCGTGGCCAGGACCGCTGACGAGGCGACCGGCACGAGCGGGTCAGCCCCACCGTGGATGACCAGCGTGGGGACGTGGAGGGCGCCCAGGTTGGCGAGGGCTCGCTCCTGGGCGACCAGCGCCGCCCGACCGAGCCCGACCGTGGTCCGGTGGTGGGCGAGCGGGTCCGCCAGGTAGTCGGCGCCGACCGCCGGGTCTCGCGACAGGGTCGTCCCGTCGAAGCCATTGGCCACCGACAAGGTGGGCACCAGTCGGCCCAGGATGCGCGCCGCGGTCCGGCGCCACTCGGGCAGGCCGTCGGCCAGCCACGGTGAGCTGAGGACCAGCAGGTCCGGCTGGCGTCGATCGCTCTGCGCGTACGTCAGGCACACGAGTCCGCCCATCGAATGGCCAAGCAGGACGATCGGCCGCCCGTCGGCCGTGGCGCGCAGGGCCGCAAGGCGGTCCTCGACGTCGTCCAGCCAGACGTCCCAGCGGCTGACGTAGGCCCGGCGGCCCGCGGAGGAACCGAAGCCCCGCAGATCGAACGCGGCCACGTCGAGCCCGGTCGCGGCCAGGATGGCGCCGGTCCGCTCGTAACGCCCGGAGTGCTCGGCCAGCCCGTGGACGATGAGCACCGACCCGCGCGGCTCGCCGACGGCCGGCCAGCGGCGCTCGCACAGAGAGGTGCCGTCGCGGGCGGGCACCCTGGTCGCGACCGACGTCACTGGCGG
>JAXDKT010000176.1:0-5523 GCA_034666965.1 Chloroflexota bacterium
CCGATCGAACGCGCCGGGCTGCGTCTCGTCAAAGGCCACGGCCAACCGTGCGTGGTCGCCCCCGAACCGCTCGGCGAGCTGGGCGACGCTGCCCTCGCCGATCAATCGGCCGCCATAGAAGATTCCGATGCGGTCGCAGGTCGCCTGGACCTGGTCGAGGAGGTGACTGGCCAGCAGCAGTGCCAGCGAGCGGTCGCTGACCAGGCGCCGGATGAGGCCCAGGATCTCGACCACGCCGAGGGGGTCGATGCCGATCGTGGGCTCGTCGAGGATGAGCACGCTGGGATCTTTGACCAGGGCGTCGGCGATCCCCAGCCGCTGGCGCATGCCGCGCGAGTACTGGCCGGCCTTGCGGTCGACGCCCTCGACCAGCCCGACCTGCTCGAGAACCTCGCTGATCCGCGTCTCCGCCGCGCGCCCGGTCAACCCGTTGAGGGCGGCCGTGTAGCGCAGGTTCTGTCGGCCGGTCAGGTCAGCGTAAAAGCCGGCGTCGTCGGGCAGGTAGCCGACCCGGCGCTTGACCTCGAGGGCGTGCCGGGTCGGATCGAGGCCCACCACCCGGGCCCGCCCGGCGTCCGGCTCGGACAGCCCCAGGAGCATCAGGATCGTGGTTGTCTTGCCCGCGCCGTTGGGACCGAGCAGGCCGTAGATCTCGCCGCGCCGGACCTCGAGATCGAGGGCGTCGACGACCGTCCGCGGGCCGTAGCGCTTGGTCAGCCCGACGGCCTGGATGAGCGGCTCGTCCACCGCTCAGCGCCGGCCGAAGCGCTGGAAGACCCAGGCCAACCCGACGAAGGCGAGCACGATCAGGCCGATCCCCACGATCGCCCAGGTCAGCGACGTCTCGACTGTGACCCGGATGTCCTGCGAGGCGGTGGCCTCGGTCGCCGCCGCGTTGAAGGTCACCACGTAGTCGCCGGCGATGGCCTGGTCCGATGGGGTCATCCGTGCGGTGACGGTCTGCGACGCGTTCGGGGCGATGGTGTCGACCGTTGCCGCGGGTGAGAAGTCGACCTTCCAGCCGGATGGGGGAGTGGCCGACAGCTTGACGCCCTGGAGCGGCGCCGTGCCGCTGTTGCGGACCTCCAGCTGGAGGTCGATCGGGCTGCCGGCGGTGCCCTGGGCGTTGAGCCGCTGGTCGGGCGTCGTCAGGGTCAGGGCGTACTGACCGGTGATCTCGACCGAGAGCTGGGCATCGACCTCCTGGCCACCCTGGGTCGCCTTGACCACGATCGGGTACGTGCCGGCGGGGACGGTGTCGGGCGGGTCGGCCGTGACCGACAGGGTCGCCGTGGCGCCGGCCTTGACCGGCAGGCTCGCCGCCTGCGCCTCGCCCGACGGTCGGGCCTGGACCTGCCAACCAGCGGGTCCGCTGGCGGCCACCGCAAAGGTGCGGTCCTCGGGCGTGTCGTTGGCCAGGGTCAGGTTGAACGTGAACGTCGTGCCCGAGGCGCCGCTCAGCGATGGGAAGTCCGAGGTCATCTGGACCTGGCCACCCGCCGCGGCGTTGACCTGGATCTCGAGCGCAAGCGTGGAATTCCCGCTCCCCGAGCTGGCCCGAATCGCGACCGGGTAGCGGCCGGCCGCGGCGTCTGCCGGCACGTCGACCTCGAGCGTGGCCTTGCCCGCCGCGGAACCTGGGCCCGCGGCCACAGCCGTGATCTCGTAGCCACCGCCGCGCAGGGTCGACTTCCAGCCAGCCGGTTCTCGCACGGTCGCGAGGTTGACCGTCTCGGGGCGCGAGGCGTTGACCGTCAGCTCGAAGGTCACCTTCGTCCCGGGCGAGACCGCCACCGACGGGAAGGGCGTGGTCACCCTGGGCGACGCGGCCGCGACGGTGGCCGGCGCCATCAGGGCGGCAAGGCTGGCCAGCACGGCCGCGGCAGCCAGAGCCGCCTTCAGCGATGCGCGTCGAGATCCGACCCGCGTGCGTGGAGCGTGGACGACATGCGACCCGGACACCGACCCTCCTCGTGGCGCGCGTGGGCGCCAGCTCTCCCTGAAACCGATCCGCGCGAATCCTGGGGATGCCGGCGCGTCTCGTCAACCAAGTCGCGGCGAAGACTGAGTTGCGAGACCTGAACCTTGGCCTCCGGTGCGTGGCATCATCGCAACATGGGTGCCGACCGTCGACCCTCCGCAGATCCGCTCTGGCCGGTCCCGATCCGCGCCCACCCCGCGGCGGTCGTCAGCGACAACCGCGTCGCGCGGTGACGGTCCGGGGGGTCCTGCCGCGGGATCCGGCCGGCATGGCCCGGGCGCTCCTGCCGATCGTGCTCGTGCTTCTGGCGGCGGGCATCCGCGAGACCCGCGTCGCCGTCCTGGTGGCCCTCGTGGCCGGCACGCTCGTGGCCGTCCACCGCGGAGCGTCGGTGCGCTGGGCGTGGGCCGCCCCGGTGCCGGTCGCCCTGAGCCTCGCCTTCGGCCTGATCCCGCCACCGATCGCCGACCCGAGCGGTCTCGACTGCACCAGCATCGCCTCGCCGCCGGCCCTCTGGCGCCTGCTCGAGGCGATCCTCGTCCTGGGCGTCCTGGGCCTGCTGGCGATCATCCTGCGGGCCCCCGCCGACAGCCTGTGGCTGCGCCGGCCGTCGCTGTGGGCCGCCGGGCTTGGCGTCGCCGGCTTTGGCTTGTTCGCCGTCCTGGGCCTGGCCCTGGGACCGAGCCTGGCGCGGCCGTTCTTCGGGGCCATCACCCTCGACACCTCGCGCCCGCTGGCGCTGGTGCCGGCGCTCGTGTTCGCGCTGGCCAACGGGGTCATGGAGGAGACCGCCTACCGCGGAGCGCTGCTGAGCTGGTCCGCCCGGGTGATCGGTCTCGCGCCGGCGCTCGTGCTCCAGGCGATCGTCTTTGGGCTGGCTCATGGCGGACCCGACGTCATCGCCGGGTCGCTGCCGCCGGCCGCGGGCCTGGCGCTCGGCGGCGTGCTGGCGGGCGTCGTGGCGATCCGGACGCGCTCGCTCATCGTGCCGATCGCGATCCACGTCGCGCTCGACCTGCCGCTGTACGTGTACCTGGCCTGCCGGACCGGGTGACGACGGGGTCGAGGATCGGCCACCAAGGATGTCGGATCGACCCTTGCGCCGGAGATGGCAGAGATCCATGATCCCGAAATGACGACGGGGGAGGGGACGCCGCCAGACACGCGCCGAGCGATCGCGCGTCGAGCGCTGCGAGAGTTGGCGTTCGGGACGGCCGGTTGGACGGCGGGCGCGTGGGTGCTCTGGCGGTTCGGACATGGACCCGCGCGGTCCGACGTTGGGCCCATTCTGGCCGCGGCCCTCATCGCCGTCTGCGTCGCCGTCGCCCTCAAGGCCCTCTCGGAGCGACGCCTCCCGGGCTGGCCAGGCAGACGCTCGGGCGACTACGACGTCAGGCAGCTGACGACAGGGCTCCTTGGCGGCGTCGGCATGGCGGCGCTACTGAGCATCGTCGACGCAATTCACACGACGACCTCATTCGAGGCATGGATCGGCGTCGGTCTTCTGCTCTTGGCGGGCAGGGCGTTTGACTATGGACCTCAGCTTCTGGAAACGCACCGCCTCGCTCGCCTGCGGCCGAGTGGGGCCACTCCGCTGGCCGGGATCGCGCTGGTGGCCAGTCTGTGCATCGCGGGAGTCGGGGCGTGGTGGATCGCGAACGGGATCGTCGCCGGAGGTCAGCTGGTCCCCCTGATCGTGTCGAACTTCCCGCCTGGCATTTCCGCTGACGCTCTGGCCGACATTCAACCCACGATGCCGACGATTGCGTTGATCGGCTGGGCCTTGATCGTCACGATGGCCGGGGGCGGCCTGGTCTTGTGGTGGGCTGGCGTACCCCGGCCGTCCTTTGCCTGCCTCGCCGCGCTCTACGTCGCGGAGGTGTTGTGGTCCGTCGTGGTCTGGTCCGATATCGGCTCCAACGAGCTCGTGCTTGGCACCCCGCTCGTTCGGCTGGCGCTCCTCCAGGTGGTTTCCGCCGGCCTCCTGCTGGCGGCCCTGTCCGTGGCGTCCGTGCTGCGGCCGCGCCGGACCCTCGAGCGCTTCAAGAGCAAGTCGGCCCCCCGCCGCAGGCGGACCGCCCAAGATCAGCTGCCCTAGGTCCCCGCATATGCCCGGCGAGCCGGACGGCCTGATACCGCGTCGATGACGTCCGACCGCCGGGCTCTCGTCAAGTTGAGTGGAAAATCGGTACTGGGTCAGCTTCACTAGGCGCTCACGATCTGCGCGATAGCCTCCGAGGGTGTGCGTGCTGTGAGTGTCGGGCGATAGGTCGACTCGGTCCACTCACCGCCCCGGGTGATCCAGACGCTCCGCGCTCCAATGCTCACCGCCCCCGCGATGTCGGCCTCAGGTCGGTCCCCGACGACCCAAGCACCGTCGAGCGACGCCCCGCATCGGGTCGCGACAGCCTCAAAGAGCTGCCGGTCCGGTTTGGCGTATCCCACCTCGCGTGAGACGCACCAGCCGTCCACCAGAGCATCGAGGCCCGCGGCGACGATCTTCTTCGACTGGGCGCTTCCGCCGTTGGTCGCGATCCCGATCCGGTAGCCACTCCTGCGAAGGCCTCGCAGAGCCTCGACCGTGTCAGGCTCACAGCGGTACCGCTGCAGCTGATCGCGCCAGTAGGCATCGACCAACTCCTCGACGGACTCCGGAAGCTCGAAGCGTTCACGCGTCCTTTCAAACAGGACCATTCGCGCTGACACACCGTCTTCGTCGGCCTCATGGAGCCATTGGACGCCAGATGCGCCGAGGTTCCGATCGTCGGTGAACAGCTGAGCCCATTCGCGGAAGAACCGCGCGCGGTCCACGAGTGTGTTGTCGAGATCGAAGATCACGAGCATGCGCCGCGAGTGTATTGCCTCATGGTCCACTCGCATCTCCGGGAGGGCGCACGCGCCCTCTTGTGTTCCGCCCCCGAATCGGGTAGGCGTCACCACGGCCCGCAGTTCAAGCCATTCGCAGAGGCTGCGTCAGGCTGCCGAAACGAAGCGGGCGCCGCGCAGCAGGACGGTCATGAGGGTCAGGCCGCCGTTGAGTGGCCGCCAGCCGAGCTCGAGGCGCTGCGTGATCTTGACGAGGTAGAGGGCCGAGTCGCGCCGGCGCATCCGCTTCGACACGTCGTCCGCAGCCGCACGCCGGCGAAGACCGACTCGACCGGATTGCTCGTGCGCAGGTGGACCCAGTGCTCGGCCGGGTAGTCGTAGAAGGTCGTCAGGTCGTCCCAGTCGCGGAACAGCGTCTCGGCGGCCGGTCCCTGGCCGCGGGCGTGGAGCCCCACTGGGCAAGTCCTCGCGACGGAGCTTGCACTCAATCCGGCTGGGCGCGTTCGAGACCGCCCGGAGCCGGTCGGCGCCCGCGAACGCGCCGAAGCGCAATGGCGGATGCTGCTGGCAGACTCAGGCTTCCAGCTGACCGCGGCGACTCCGATCCCGGGCCTCGGCTGGATCGAGGGGAAGCCCGTCAGCTGACTCGGTTACGACCCTAACTCACTGCCGATAAGGTAAGTTATGTCTGTTGCGCACTCGGCTAACGCGGACTG
>JAXDKT010000177.1:0-3205 GCA_034666965.1 Chloroflexota bacterium
CCGGGAACACCGTGACCGGCAACGCCTACACCGGTGCCAACGGGGCCAGCTCAGGCGGAATCCTCGTCGTGGGAGGGTCTTTTTACGGCCTTCCGTACACGGTCGGGCTGAGCATCACCAAGAACACGCTGACGAACAACGATGTTGGGGTCTGGCTCTTCAATGCCGATGCGTCAGGCAACGCGCCGGCCACCAAGACCAACAACACCGTGAAGCTCAACACGATTTCGAACGGGGCCGTCACCAACACCACCGGCTACAACGCCACGTGTGGCTACCAGGCCGGGATCAGTGACGTCGGCCACAAGGACCTGATCGTGAACAACATGGTCAGTGGCTTCGGCTACACGCCCCAGGCAGGCGGCGACTGCAACCCGGCGGCCGCGACGCCCGCGTACCTTCGCTTCATCGACCTGGATTCGTCGGCTCGCGGCGTGCCCAGCAACAAGTAACCCAGTAGCGCATGAGCCGAACTGACTGAGGCGACTCGGTCGCGGGGGCTATGCACCTATCGGTAGGGAGGAGGGATCGCCCCTCCTCCCTATCTTTGCGTTCGAGTCGGCCTCGGAGCCTGAAAACGTCGGGCGGCTCAGCGTCTGGTCTTGAACAGCCAATAGCTGGTCGCGAGTCTGTTGCCGGCCGCATCCGTGACGCCGCTACCGACGACCACCTTGTAGCGGGTCAGGCCAGCCAGCGTCCGTGAGGGATTGACCGTGGCCGTCCGGGTCGATGCCGCGTAGCTCACGCTGGACGTGACCTTGACTCCTGTCCTTGAGTTCACCAGCCAGATCGTCCGGCTCGAGACACCCCTCACGCCCTCGGTGAAGATGATCCTGACGTTGGACAGGCGGCTGATGTTGATCGTGTTGGGGGCCGGTGTCCTCGACTTGACCCGTGGGGCCGTGGTGTCCCTGGGAGCGGCCGGCGGCGGGGTCGGCGTGGGCGTGGGAGCCGCAGTCGGCGATGGCGTTGGCGTCGGGGCCGGTGGCGCAGTCCCGCCCGGGCCCGGGATGGGCGGCGGGGTCGGGTCCGGTGTCGGGTCCGGAGTCGGTGTCGGTGCCGCCGTCGGGTCCGGGGTCGGGGTCGGCTCAGGCGACGGGGTCGGAGCAGGTGTGGGCGACGGGGTCGGCGAGGCGGTGGGCACCGGGTCGGGCACGTTGCCAGCGAGTAGCGCTTCGAGCGCCCGGTCCAGGTGCATCTGGCCGTTTGCGGTGACGTCGCGGAGCTCCGGGCCCGCTGTGCCGAGGATGGCGTTGGCGGCCTGGGCCGCAGTGGACGCGGGGTCAGCCGCCATCAGCAGGCCGATGGATCCGGATACGAACGGCGTGGCCATGCTGGTGCCACAGAGATCGTGATAGGCCGCGCCCGGCCAGGTCGAGGTTATGCACATGGGAGCGGCCACTGCCACCCAGTCCGCGCCATAGTTCGACCAGTCGACCAACTGTATGCCCCAAGTTGAGGCAGCGACCGCGATGACCCCGGGAAAGGCCGCCGGATATGCGTGAGTCGTGACGCCGCTGTTGCCTGCCGCCGCCACCACCACGATGCCGCGCGCCTGTGCGTAGGCGACCGCCTGTTCCAGGGTCTCAGACGGGGAATTGCCGCCTAGCGACACGTTGATGATGCTGGCGCCGTGATCGGCCGCCCAGGTCAGGCCCGCCGAAACGGCTGAGTAATAGCCATTGCCGCCGGAATCGAGGACCTTGACCGGCAGGATGCTGCAGCCCCAGCAGACTCCGGCGCCGCCGATCCCGTTGTTGCCGGTGGCGGCGATGATGCCGGAGACATGCGTACCGTGGCCGTTGTCGTCGGCGGGGTCGCTGTCGCTGTTGACGAAGTCGTACCCGGCCAGGACGCGTCCGCCGAGATCGGGGTGGGTGCCGTCAACGCCGGTATCGACGACGGCGATGACCGGTCCGCCGATCCCGGTCGACGTGTCCCATGCCGCGGGCGCACCGATGACCCGGAAACCCCATGCGTAGCCGATCGCGTAGTACGGATCGTCGGGGTCGAGGGTCGCCTTTACGGCGCTATCGACTTCGACGAACGCGACCGATGGGTCGCTCTCGAGGGTACGCTCCAGTGACGCAGCGACCGAGGCTGGGACGCGCACGCGGCGAACGGAGAGGCCGCGGACGGTCCCCTTGTCGCGCGAGCCGAAGTGCGCGGTCAGGGCGGCGACAGCGGTACCGCGTCCGGGGCGAGCCCCGATCAGGAGGTCGACCGTCGGTCCGCCGACCGGCGCGCTCGCGATGATCGCCTGTGCGGCGCCTGCCGCGCCGACGCTCGATGGTGCGACCAGCGTCCCCATGATGAGGGCGGCCACCAGCGCGATCGACAGCCGCGCGGAATGCTTTCCCTTCATCGGGTGCAGCGTGGCCCGCGGGGCGGGTCGCGGCTACGGACTGGAGGTCCTGTCACGCGTGGTGGCGTGAGGGGCGGTCGCGCTACGGCGCCTTCGGGTCGACGAAGCGGCAGCGCGTTATCAGCGGGCACTTCTCGTGCTCGGGGCGCTGGGCGTGGCAGACCTTGCGGCCGTGCTGGATCAGGTTGACGTGGGCCTCGTACATCTGGTCGGGCTCGAACAGGCCGAGGACGAGGTCGTGCGCCTCCTCGAGGGAGGGCTTCGGGGGCAGGACGCCGACCCGGCGCATCACGCGGTCGACGTGGCGGTCGATCGGCAGCAGCGGCGCACCGAAGCAGAACAGCAGCAGCACCGAGGCGGTCTTCTTGCCGATGCCGTCGATCTGGGTCAGCCAGTCGCGCGCCTCGAGCGCCGGCAGGTCGCCGAGGAACTCGAGGGAGTAGTCGCCGCGCTCCTCGCGGACGTGGCGCAGGGTCGACTGGAGGCGCGGCGCCTTCTGGTTGGCCAGGCCGCCCGGACGGATGACGTCGGTCAGCTCGGGGAGTGGCGCGAACTCGACGCGTGCCCAGTCGGGCGCCACCCCGTCCGGCAGCCCGAACCCGCCCCAGCCGGCGCCCGGGTTGTGGGCTTCGACCGGGCCCGTGCCCGGGTACGCCCGGCGAAGGGCCTCGAACGCGCCTTCGGCGTTGGTGTCGGCGCTGTTCTGCGTGAGGATCGTGAGGATGAGCTCGCTCGTCGGGTCCAGGCGGCGCTCCCAGACCGGGCGTCCATAGATCGAGGCGAGCCCATCGAGCACGAACGGCACCAGGCCCGGTCGATAGCGCTCGAGGCGCTTCGCGT
>JAXDKT010000178.1:0-23258 GCA_034666965.1 Chloroflexota bacterium
AGCAGGGGCAGCAGGCTGTATCCCCCCGAGAGGACCTTGGCTTCCCCCTCGCGCTCGGCCAGGATCCGCAGCGCCTCGTCGAGACCGGCCGGTCGGACGTACTCGAACTGAGCGGGGATCATCGGGCCTCCTTCTGCGTCCGGGAGACGCTTCCGTGCGACGGCTGCCCGCCGCACTTGCTGGTCGCCGACTCAAGACGGCCACCGGGTCCTGCAGCTCTCGGGTGGTGTGGCTGCCGGATCCGGCGACGGGCTCGAGTTGTCCGCCGAGAATAGGCCCACATAGTGGACGCGTCAACGAGATTGCGGACGGACCGAGACGGCCGGGCTCCAGGCCACGAGTCCGATCCGGAGCGGACCGGACGGCAGCGACCAGCGCCCGGCGGTCTCCACCGCGGCCGCCTCGAGGAGGACCCGCAGGTGGCGGTCCTTGACGCCGCCCTCGGTCAGCCAGAGCTGGCGTCGGACGAACCCGTGGAGCTCGTCCAGCGAATCGAATCCGCGCGCCGGCCGGTCGAACAGGCTGACTTCGGGACGACGTCCGCGAGCGCGGAGGAGCTCGATCAGCTCGTTCAGGGCCGGGAGGACGACCCGTTCCTCGCGATGGATCGGCGGCCAGAAGGGATCGGCCAGCGACGAGGGCTGGCGTTCCATCATCACGGCCACGCAGCGCTCCGACGCCGCCGCCTCCATGGCGTCAAGGAACGGGCCGATGGCCTCGATGTCGTAGCCCAGATGGGCGATCAGTCCGACATCGGCTCGCAGCGCAGCCACTGGCCCACCCCGCGGAGGCGGCCAGCGCGCGGCAACGACTCGAACGTTGGCGATCGCATGGGCGTCCATCAGCTCGGCCAGTGCGGCCCGCATCCCGTCCGACGGCTCGAGCGCGATCACCTCGTGGACGTGGAGCGCCAGCGGCAGCGCGTAGCGACCCGCCCCGGCGCCGATGTCCAGCCAGGTGTGACCCGGCCTCGCCAGCGCCAGGAGACCCGCGAGCACCGGCTCGTCGGTCCGCCGCGGGTCGGCTCGGAAGAGGCCGGTGACCGGCCCGTAGAAATCGCCGCCGTCGGGCACCTCGCGGTAGCGATCGACCTGGGCGTGATCGCGCCGGACCCGGTCCGCCCAGGCCAGCTCGGCCAGATCGGCCGGGGTGTCGACATCCGGGTTGGAACCGCCCAGCTCGACCTCGGCGACCAGCTCCGGATGCGCCGCCAGGAGCGGGCCCAGGCCGCGGTCGCCGCTCACTTCGGCGACGTATGGCCAGCCGGAACGCAGGACCAGCACCGGGTTCGCGCCGCCACCCCCGACGTAGCGGGGCACGACGAAGGCCGCGGCCCCACGGACCTCCGCCCGACGGAGCGCGTCGAACACGGCCGGATCCACGAGGGGCTGATCCCCGAGGACGACGAAGGCGCCCGCGAGGCCGTCGGGCTCGAGCGCGGCGAAGCCCACCCGGAGCGAGCTCGACAGGCCGGCATCGGGGTCGGGATTGAGCACCCGCCGCTCGGCCCCCCACGGGATGGCCGCCTCGATTGCCGGCGCATCATGCCCGAGGACGACGACCGCGTCGGCTACGCCGGCGGCACGGACCGCCTCGAGGACCCGGTCCAGGATCGGTCGACCGTCGAGCGGCGCCAGGAGCTTGCCGCCGCCGAAGCGCGAGCCGGCACCGGCGGCCAGGATCACGGCGCCGATCCGATCCGGCTGCGCCATCGATCAGGCTCGAGCCGCGGCCAGCTCCAGCATGGGCCGGCCCGAGCCACCGTGGCGATCGGCCACGATCTCGGCCAGGATCGCGAGGGCGGTCTCGGCCGGCGCCCGTCCGCCGAGGTCCAGGCCGATCGGGCCGTGGAGCCTGGCCAGCTCGGCGGGGGTCACCCCGGCCGCCAGCAGGCGTGCCCGGCGGTCGGCCTGAGTCTTGCGCGAGCCGACGGCGCCGACGTACCGACAGCCACGCCGGAGCGCCTCGACGATCGCGGGCTCGTCGAACTTCACGTCGTGGCTGAGCACCGCGACCGCGTCGGTCGGACCCAGACCGATCGCCTCGGCGACCTCATCCGGCCAGCCGACCACGAGCCGGTCGACCGATGGGAAGCGTTCGGCGGTGGCGAAGGCCGGGCGCCCGTCGACGACCACCGTCTCGAAGCCGAGCTCGTGGGCCAGGGCCACCAATGGGATGGCGACCTGGACCGCACCGACGACCACCAGCCGCAGGCGGAGCGGGTACGCCTCGATGAACAGCGACCGCCCGGCGAGCTCGATGGTCCGCGACGTTCCGCTGGACAGCGCCGCCAGAGCGGCCCGCACGAGCTCGGCGTCGAGCGCCGGATCGCCCAGCGACCCGTCCAGCGAGCCGTCGTCGCCGACGACGAGGACCGCTGCCGCGGGCTCGCCCGCGCCGGGCTCGTGCGGACCGAAGTCCGGACCGGGGGAATCGGCCGGCAACGGCGTCACGACGGCGCGCCCACGCTCGATGTCCCCGCCCGCGGCGGCGAGCTCCGGCCGGACCGCGGCCTCCACCAGGACGTCGATCGTGCCGCCACAGGCCAGCCCCACGTCCCAGGCCTGCTCGTCGCTGATGCCGTAGCGGATGACCCGGCTCACGCCGTCGTGGCGGGCCCGCTCGACCTCTTCGTAGGCGGCACCCTCGACACAGCCGCCGCTGACCGAGCCCGCGATCCGCCCATCGGCGGCGGCCAGCAGGACGGCACCCTCGGGGCGGGGCGCCGAGCCGAACGTCCGGACGACCACGGCCCGTCCGACCTCGACGCCGTCGGCGCGCCAGGCGGCGAGGGTCTCGAGCAACTCTCTCATCGCGATCCTGCCATTCGCGAAGCCTACGCCCGCGCGGGTCGAACGGTCATCCGCCCGTGCCTCGACCGTCGAGCGGGCGGGCCACGCCAGCCGGTTCGTCGGCCCTCTCACGCACGGCGGCGACCTCGTGGACCTCCGGGCGGACGCTCTCGACCAGCGGCGCGCGGCCAGCCGAGCGGGCCCCTTCCCCACCGAACCCGCGTGCCCGTCGCTCCGCCTCGCGACGGGTCGGGGCATCGGACAGGAGAACGCCCAGCCGCTCCAGGCTGGCCAGCGTCCCCGCCGGCACGAAATCGTCGATGAAGGCCATCGCCGCGGACATCCCCCCGGCGAGCGGCTGATAGCCCGGGCTCGAGGCCAGCGGATTGAGCCAGATGAGCCGGTGGCAGCTGCGCTGCAGCCGGGCGGTCTCGCTGGCGACCAGGGCCGGGTCGCCGCGATCCCAGCCGTCGGACACGACCACGACCACGGAGCTGCTGCGCAGGACCCGGCGGGCCCAATGCTGGTTGAACTCCCGGAACGATGCCCCGATGCGCGTCCCGCCGGACCAGTCCGTGACCGTGTCGGCGACCCGGTCGAGGGCGCGGTCCCGGTCGCGGTCACGCAGAATCCGGGTCACCCGGGTCAGCCGGGTGCCAAAGACGAAGGCCTCGGTCCGCACCGTGGACGCGGCCAGGGCCTGGCTGAACCTGAGCAGGACCCGGGCGTGGCGCTCCATCGAGCCCGAGATGTCGCAGATGACGACCAGCGCCCGGGGCCGGCGGACCTGTCGCCGCCAGACCCAGTCGAGCACGTCGCCACCGGTGGCCAGGCTGCGCCGGAACATCGCCCGGGGAGCCACGATCCGGCCGTGCCGATGGAGCTCACTCCGGCGGGTGCGGCGGCGTTCGAGGTTGGGGATGAGCAGATCGATCAGGCGCTCGGCGTCACGCAGCTCCGCGGCGGTCATCCGGTCGAACTGGCGGTGCCGGTCGACTGCCCCCGGGCTGTAGGCCTCCTCGCTGATGATGAAGCCCTCGATCGCTTCCTCGGCCTCCGGGTCGTCGCCGGCCAGGTCGCTGGGGACCGGCTGGCCGTCCGGCGCCTCCTGCCGCGCTCGATCGTCCCTGCCCTCCTCGGCTCCGGCGCCGCCGGCCTCGTCCGGGTCCGCCTCGATCGTCTCGGGGTCAGCCGCCATCGTCGTCGGTCCTTCGTCGCCCAGTCGCGTGCCCCGTTGGCGCCAGAACCGGTCGAAGACCGTGTGGTAGACCTCGAGGTCGTCGCGGCGCCGGACGAAGAGCGCCGCGCCGGCGGCACGGACCTGCTCTCGCTCGCCGACATCGACCAGGGCCAGGGCCCGGGCGAAGTCGATCGCGGCGCCGAGGTCCGTGGTCAGACCGGCCAGCCGCAGCGCCCGGGCAAAGCGAACGGCACTCCCGGTGAAGCGCTCGCCGTCGACGAGCAGGCTCGTCCGGCCGCCCGGCAATGGGGGCAGGATCCGGCGCGGATCCGGGCTGGTGGGCACCGTGGGTCCCGGCTCAGCCGCCGGCGACGGCCTCGTCGAGCAGCCGTCGACCGGCCTCGCCGCGGACGTGGCGGACGTCCTCCTCGTATTTGAGGACGACGCCGAGCGTCTCGTCGACGAGCTCCGGGCGGAGCTCGGTTGCGCCCAGGGCAAGCAGGGCCGAGGCCCAGTCGATCGTCTCGGCCACGCCGGGCACCTTGGTCAGGTCGGCTTCACGCAGGCGGTGGACGAACCCGACGATCTGGCTGGCCAGGCGGTCGGGTGCCTCGGGCACCCGGGTCAGGACGATCTCGAGCTCGCGCTGGAAGCTGGGATAGTCGATCCAGTGGTACAGGCAGCGCCGCTTGAGGGCGTCGTGGACCTCGCGCGTCCGGTTCGAGGTGAGCACGACCCTGGGGATCAGCTCGGCCCGGACGGTCCCGATCTCGGGGACCGTCACCTGGAAGTCCGAGAGGATCTCGAGGAGGTACGCCTCGAACTCCTCGTCGGCCCGGTCGATCTCGTCGATGAGCAGGACCGGGGCGCGGCCGTCTGTCGACTCGAGCGCCTGGAGGAGCGGTCGCTTGATCAGGAACTCCGGCCCGAAGATGTCGTGGGCGGTCGCCCGATCGACCCGACCGGCGGCCTCGAGGAGGCGGATCTCGAGCATCTGGCGCGGGTAGTTCCACTCGTAGACCGCCGAGTTGACGTCGAGCCCCTCATAGCACTGGAGCCGGATGAGGCGCGTCCCGAGGGTCGTGGCGAGCGTCTTGGCCAGCTCGGTCTTGCCCACCCCGGCCTCGCCCTCGAGGAGCAGCGGCCGGCCCAGCTCGAGGGCCAGGAAGACCGCCGTCGCCAGCGAGCGGTCGCAGATGTAGTCGGCCTCGCGGAAGGCGGCCACGATCCCGTCGACGCTGGTTGTGCCGGCGGGACGATCGGGGCCGGGAGCTGGCTGTGCGGGCGACATGGCGCCGAGTGTACACGCGCCCAACTCGGGCGCGTGTTCAGCCGTCCGGTGCGTCGAGCTCGCGGGCGTACGCCGGGAAGCGGAAGCGCATCGACCGGGTCAGGATGCCGCCCACGCCCAGGCGGGCCACGGTCGCGACGCTGGCCCGCTCACCGGACAGGAGTCGCGGCAGCAGGAGGTCGGCCGCAGTGGCCTTGGAATAGGCGCCGCAGGTCGGCAGGCCCAGCAGGTCCGTTCGCCCGATCCGGGCCAGCCACAGCATCGAGCCGGGGTGGGCCGGGACGCCGTGCCGGACCACCCGCCCGCCGAGCCGCTCGATGGCCACGAAGAACGGGTCGGACGGGTCGGTGCTGGCTGAGCCCGCGGTCAGAACCAGGTCGACCCGATCGGGTCCACGACCGCGGGCGAGGGCCGCCAGGGCAGCGGTCACCGCGTCGGGATCGTCCTCCACGTAGGCCACCTTGCCCAGGGTCGAGCCGAGCGACTCGACCTTGAGCCGGACGCTGGCCTCGAATCGCTCGCGGGCGGGAGCATGGAGGGACTCCTTGACCACGACCCCCACCCGACGGGCCACGAATCCGGCCACCCGCACGAGCCGGGCGGAGCCCGAGCGGGCGGCGATCCGCTCGGCCCGCTCGATCGTGGCCGCGGGCACGACGTGGGGCGCCACCTTGACGCTGGCCACCAGCTCGCCGGCCCGCGCGACCTGCCCATCGAAGACGGTGAAGACCTCGATGGGGTCGATCCGATCGAGACGCTCGACCAGGGCCGAACGCACGTGGACCACGCCGTCATGGGCGGCCACGAGATCGATCCGGCTCTCGGCCGGGCCACGGAGGACGACACCCGGGCCGGCGACCGCGGCCGCCAGACGGCGGGCGGCCTCGTCCTCGTGGAGGTCCGTCGGCTCGAGGATCAGGACGGCGATGCCGGCCGCCAGGCTTCGCGGCCCGCCCTCCACCCGGACCCTCGCGGCGCCGAGGCTGGCCAGGTCGCCGGCATCGAGGGCTCGGCCCTTGGCCCAGCGCTGGCCATCGACCACCAGGTCGCGCGTCAGCACGGCCCCCGCCAAACCTGGACGTGGCCTGCGGCCCGGGACGATCCGCTCGAGCCGCATCCTCCGCGGTCAGTCGCCGGCGGCGAGCGCCGCCTCGATCGCCCGGCGGGTGTGGACCCGCGCCATCTCGGCCCGGTACTCCGCCCCGGCGTGGATGTCCGAGGCGACCGTGACGCCGTCGACCGCATGCGCTGCGGCCGCAGCGATGGCATCGGCGTCGCCGGCGCTGCCGACCAGCGCCGACTCGACGCCGGCGGCCCGGTAGGCCACGTCGCCGACCCCGGTGATGGCCACCCGGGCACGGGTCACCGAGCCGCCCGACCGGGCGACGACGGCCGCGACGCCGACGATCGAATAGCCCGATGCCCGCTGCTCGAGCCGGCGGTAGGCCATCCCGGTGCCAGCGGGCTGAGCCGGGATCCGGATCTCGGTCAGCAGCTCACCCTCGCCCAGAGCGGTGGCGAAGGCGCCCTGGAAGAAGTCGGCGGCCGCGACCGTCCGCTCGCCGTTGCCCGAACGGACAGCGAGGGTCGCGTCCAGGGCCAGCGCAATCGCGGGCAGGTCCGAGGCGGGGTCGGCATGGGCGATCGAGCCGCCGAGCGTGCCCCGATTGCGGACCTGGACGTCGCCGATGCCGGAAATCGCCAGGGCCAGGAGCGGGGCCCGGGCCGTCGCCAGGGCGGAGTCGAGGACCTCCCGGTAGGTGACCGTGGCTCCGATCCCGAGACCGCCATCGGGCAGCTCGCGGATGTTCCGGAGCTCGGACAGCCCGCCGATGTCGACCAGCTTGTCGGCACTGGCCAGGCGCAGCCGGAGGAGCGGGATCAGGCTCTGCCCACCGGACAGGACCTTGACCCCTCCCCCGCTGGCCCCGGCCCCACTCGGCGCCAGCTGCTCGAGCGCGTCGGCCAGGCTGGTCGGTCGGGCGTAGGCGAAGGCTGCCGGGATCACGAGCGGGCCTCCTTCCCGTGGATGGCGTCCCAGATCTTGGGCGCGGTGAGGGGCATGTCGAGGTGGCGGATGCCGAACGGGCTGAGCGCGTCGATGACGGCATTGGCGACGGCCGCCGTGCTCGCGATCGCACCCGCCTCGCCGACCCCCTTGACGCCCAGCGGGTTGACCGGCGAGGGCGTGATCGTCTCGCCCAGCTCGAGCGGTGGCAGCCAGGACGCCCGGGGCAGCGCGTAGTCGAGCATCGTGCCCGACAGGAGCTGGCCATCGTCGTCGTAGACCGCCCCCTCCCAGAGTGCCTGGCCGACGCCCTGGACGATCCCGCCATGGAGCTGACCGTCGACGATCATCGGGTTGATCTTCTTGCCCACGTCGTCGACCGCGACATAGCGTTTGAGGTCGACCACCCCGGTCTCCTCGTCGATCTCGACGACGGCCACGTGCGTCCCGAACGGCCAGGTGCAGTTCGGTGTGTCGTGGTAGACGGTCTCATCGAGATAGGGCTCCATCCCGGCCGGCAGGCTGAAGCCCAGGTCCAGCGCGAAGGCGATCTCCTGGAGGGTCTTCTTCTGGTCCGGCGAGCCCTTGACCCGATACTCGTTGCCCTCGACCTCGATGTCGTCGACCGCGGCCTCGAGCATGTGGGCCGCGTAGCGGCGGGCCTTCTCACGGATCTTGCCGGCGACGAGGACCGCGGCCGTGCCACCGACCGTCGCGGTCCGGCTGCCATACGAGCCATAGCCGAACGGCGTGCCCTGCGTGTCCGAGTGCTGGACGATGATGTCGTCCATGGCCAGACCGAGCTCGGAGGCGATGATCTGCGAGAAGGTGGTCTCATGGCCCTGGCCCTGGGGCTGGGTGCCCATGGTCAGGATGACCTTACCGGTCAGGTGGACCTTGAGATTGGCCGACTCCCACATCGCCGCACCCCAGCCCTCGCCGACGGCACCGATCCACTTCGACGGGGCGACGCCGCAGACCTCGATGTAGGTCGACAGGCCGACACCCAGGTACTTGCCCCGGCTGCGGGCCTCGGCCTTGGCCCGGTCCATCCCGTCGTAACCGACGGTGGCCAGAGCCTGGTCCAGGGCGGGCTCATAGTTGCCCGAATCGATGTAGATCTTCTCGCCGTTGACCGCGGTGCCCAGGCCCGACGGGTTGTCATATGGGAATTGGTCGGGGGTCAGGAAGTTCTTGCGCCGGATCTCTGCGGGATCCATCCCGATCTCGTCGGCGAACAGGTCCATTGCCCGCTCGACGACGTAGGTCGCCTCGGGGCGTCCGGCGCCGCGGTAGGCGTCCACGAAGGTCGTGTTGGTGTAGACCCCGGTCACCTCGCAGTAGACGTTGGGGATCTTGTAGCAGCCCGCCAGGACCCGGCCGTAGAGGGTCGTGGGGATGCCCGGGCCGATCGTCGAGAGACGACCACCGAGGTTGGCATAGGTCTTGACCCGCAGCCCGCTGATCACCCCGTCGCGGCTGCCCGCGATCTCCAGGTAGGTGATGTGGTCTCGACCGTGGATCGTGCTGCCGTAGCTCTCGCGGCGGGTCTCGACCCACTTGACGGGGCGCCCGCCGATGAGCTTCGAGGCGAGCATGACCAGGGCCATGTCCGCGTAGCAGAAGATCTTGGTCCCGAACGCGCCCCCGACGTCGGGCGAGATGCAGCGGACCTTGTGCTCCGGGATCCCGGTCACGAAGGCGGTCAGCAGGAGCCGCTGGATGTGCGGCGTCTGGCTCGACATCCAGACCGTGTACTCCTCGGTGCCGGGGTTGTACAGGCCGATGTCGCCGCGGACCTCCATCGGATTGGGGATCAGGCGCTGGTTGACGATCCGTTGGCGGACCACGACCTCGGCGGCCTCGACGGCCGCGTCGGTGCCGGCCTTGTCGCCGACGGTCCACTCGAACACCACGTTGTTGGGGGCGTTCTCGTGGAGCTGCGGGGCGCCCGGCTGGACCGCCTTCTCGGCGTCGACCACGGTCGGCAGCGGCTCCCAGTCCACGACGATCGCATCGAGCGCGTCGACCGCCTGCTCGGGCGTCTCGGCGATGACCGCGGCGACGCCCTCGCCGGTCCACTTGACGTCGTCGGTGGCCAGGGCCCGAGGCGTGTTGACGTTGTTCTGGACCCCCGACGAGCCGCCCGCCGGCCAGGCCATCGGGAGCGGGTTGTAGGGGACGTCGGCGCCGGTCAGGACCGTGACCACGCCGGGCATTGCCCGCGCCGCGGCGGTATCGATCGAGCGAATGTTGGCGTGGGCGTAGGGACTGCGCAGGATGGACATGTAGGTCATCCCGGGCAGCTTGATGTCGTCCAGGTAGCGGCCCTTGCCGGTGATGAAGCGGGGGTCCTCGACTCGCTTGATCGAGGCACCCAGGACGTCAGTGGTCATCGGGAGCCTCCTGTCAGGCGTGGGCGGCGGCGGCCGAGCCGCCGGCCGAAGCCGGGACACCGGCCCGGATCGTGGCCGCAGCCGCCCGGATGGCGGCCACGATGTTGTGGTAGCCGGTGCAGCGGCAGATGTTGCCCTCGATCGCGTGGCGGATCTCGTCGTCGGTCGGGTCCGGGTTGCCGGCCAGCAGATCGGCGGCGGCCATGATCATCCCCGGCGTGCAGAACCCGCATTGCAGGCCGTGCTCCTCCCAGAACGCGGTCTGGAGCGGATGGAGCCCGTCGGTGGGCGCCATCCCCTCGATCGTGGTGATCGTCGCGCCGTCGACCTGGACTGCCAGCACCGCGCACGACTTGACCGCCCGGCCGTCGAGCTGGACGGTACACGCGCCGCACTGGCTCGTGTCGCAGCCGACATGCGTGCCGGTCAGCCCAAGATCCTCGCGGAGGGCCTGGACGAGCAGCCGCCGCGGCTCGACCATCACCGATCGCTCAACGCCGTTGACGCTGAGCGTCACCTGCTCAGTCACCAGTGGGGCCTCCTTCCGGGACGCGCGGATGGAATAGCACCCTCTCCGGGGACGGTTCGGGTCGGGAGAGGTGAGGCTCGCATGCTGGCACCGCAGCGCCCCGGAATCAAGCGGGCTCTTCGACCTCCGGGACGGACTCCGGGCCGGTGGCTCGCGCAGCGGCGCGCGTCCCGGCGAGCGCGCCGGGCCCCTGTCCCGCACCGGAGTCCAGCTCACCCTGGGCTGGCTCGGGCCTGCCGGCAGGGGACGCTCCGCCGGCCGGCAGGAACGCCCGGGCGCCAAGGTGTTCGAGGAAGGCGCGTCCCTCGGCCCGAGCCGCGTCGGCGCCCGGGTCGTCGGGCATCAACTCCGCCCGGTCGAGCAGGACCAGCGCGAGCTGGAATGCGACCCCAAGCTCGCGCAGGACCGCCGCGGCCCGATCGAAGCCGGCCAGGGCCTCGACCGGTCGACCCGCCAGGGCGTCCAGCGTGGCCCGCAGCGCACGGAGCTCGGCCTGTATCCAGCGGCCCGGTGGGACCTGCGTATCCATGATCTCGGCGGCGGCCGCGATCAGGCTCGGGTCGCGACGGATGACGCCCACGCGACCCTTGAGCAGCGCGGCAATCGCGGTGAACTCGCCGGGCAGGTGGGCATCGACCACCTTGTCCAGGGCGTCCACGGCGTCGTCGAACCGGCCGCCGGCCAGGTCGATCCGGGCGGCCATGATCCGAACGGTGGCGATGATCTGCGGATCGCGAGTGTCGCCAGCGAACTCGCGCACGCGGCGGAGGCTCTCGACGGCCGCGGCGTCATCTCCACGATAGGCGGCCAGGATGGCCGCCAGTCCGATCGGCTGCGCGGCCCAGAAGCTCGGCTCGCCCTCGACCTCGGCCTGGGCGGACAGCTCGCGCTCGATCGAATCCCATTCGCCCAGGAGGATGGACAGCTCGGTGGCGTTGCCCATCAGGGCACTGGCCCAGGTGTCGTAGCCGAGCCGCCGCGCGCTCGCCACGCCCGCCCAGGCGATCTCCATCATCTCGTGCGGATCCTCGACCATGGTCAGCGCCGACAGGTTCATCCGGGCCCGGAACTCGGCGTTGGTGTAGCCGTTCCGCTCCGCAAACTCCAGCGCACCACGCAAGAGGGCCGTGGCCTCCTGGAGACGTCCCTGTACGGAGATCGCCCAGGCCTTGGTGACGAGCAGCTCGGCGATCGCCTGACGCAGGTCGAGGCGCTCGGCCAGAGGCAGGATCCGATCGACGATCTCGACCACGCCATCGGGCTCGGCGGCCATGAGATAGGCGCGGGCGAGCTCGGCCCCGAGCCGGACGACCTCGGGCTCCTCCGAGGCCTGATCCAGGCTGGCCAGGCCGGCGGCCAGCTCGGCGGTCGCGTCGTGAGGCCGACCCTCGAAGAGGAGAACTGCGCCGAGACGGGTGAACGATCGGGCGATCCCCGCCCGATCGCCACGGCTCACGTGCCACGCAAGCACCTCCCGAGCGAGCCGCTCGCGGGCCGGACCGCCCACCGCGCCGTCCATCGCGACATCGGCGGCCCGCTCCCGAATCGCCATCCGGAGATCCTCGTCGGGGGCGAGGGCCGCGGCGTCGTCGAAGTAGCCCATGGCGCGGGCGTTGGCATGGAGGGCCACGGCGCGTTCGGCGGCCTGCACCAGCGCGGCCCGGGCGGCGGCGCCCAGGGACTCCGCGTCGGGCCCATCCTCCCCAAGGCGGACGGCGGCGAGGCGATGGTTGGCCACGACCTCGAGGACGTCGTCCTCGCCGCGTCCGGCGAAATACGCGGCGGCGGCGAGGTGCCGGGTGAGCCGTTCGCGCTTGGACAGCCGGCCGTAGAGGACCTCGCGCATGAGACCCTGGACGAAACGGTACTGGCCCCGTTCGGCCGATCGCGGATCTTCGTCGAGATCGAGCAGCTCGGCCTGGACGAGCCCGTCGAGAACGGGGCGGAGCTCGGCCGGCGAGACGCCCGAGACCGTGGCCAGGACCGCTTCGGTGAAGCTCTGGCCGAGGACCGCGGCCTGGCCCAGGAGCGCCCGCTCGGCATCGTCCAGGCCGTCGACCCGGGCGCCGATCAGACCGGTCAGGGTTCCGGGCACCGCCAGTCGCCCCAGCTCGCCAACGAGCCGGTAGCGACCGTCCGATTCGCTCAGACGGCCCTGGTCGAGGAGCATCCGGACGGTCTCGACGGCGTACAGCGGGACGCCCTCGGCGCGGTCGCGGATCGCCCGGATCGCCGACTGCGGCAAGCCGGGCACGAGCCCCACGAGCAGGAACTCGACATCCTCGGCGCCCAGCGGACCAAGGTCGAGGGCGGTGAAGTTGCGCCGCCCGGCGCCCCACGTGGGCCGCCGCTCGAAGAGCTCCGGGCGGGCCAGGGTCACGATCAGCACGGGCCGGCTCCGGGCGCCGCCGTGGAGCGCCTCGATGAAATCGATCAAGCCGGGGTCCGCCCAGTGGAGGTCCTCGAAGACGAGGACCGTCGGGCCCTCGTCGGCGAGGCGCTCGAACAGGGTGCGCCAGGCCGCATAGAGTTCCTCGGTCCCGCCGGGCGGGGTCGGTCCCAGGCCGATCAGGCCGGCCAGGCGAGGCTCGACCCAGGCCCGCTCCTCGGCGTCACGGATGTGCTGTTCGAGGGTGGCCCTGAGCTTCGCCGCGGCCGCCTCGGGCTCGTCGCCCTCGACGATCCGCGCCCGGCCGCGGACCATCTCGGCCAGGGCCCAGAAGGCGATGCCTTCGCCATAGGCGGGCGACCGGCCCTGGTGCCAGTAGACCGTCTCGACCAGGCCGTCGATGTGCTTCTCGAGCTCCCACACGAGGCGGCTCTTGCCGATGCCGGCGATGCCGGTCACCGACACCAGCCGCGCGCGCTTCTCGCGAACGGTCGCGTGGAACAGCTCCTTGAGCAGGCGCAGCTCGTCATCGCGGCCAACGAACGGTGGCTCGAGCCGCCCCGACCGCCCGGCGCCCATCCGGCCGGCCACCACCCGGAGCGCCCGCCAGGCGGGGACGGGGGTGGCTTTGCCCTTGAGCGTGGCGTCCCCGGCCGCCTCGTACACGATCGCCGACTCGGACGCGCGCACGGTCGCCTCGCCGACGAGAACGGCACCCGCGGGCGCGACGGACTGCAGGCGCGAGGCCGTGTTGACCAGATCGCCGGCGACCATCCCCTGCCCCTGGGCGCCGACCGCCACGGCCGCTTCGCCGGTGAGCACGCCGGCCCTGACCTGGACCGAGCTGCCGTCCGGCGCGGTCAGACCCGAAACGGCGTCGACCAGGTCGAGCGCCGCCCGGACCGCGCGCTCCGCATCGTCTTCGTGGGCGACCGGTGTCCCCCACACGGCCATGACCGCATCGCCGATGAACTTCTCGATCGAGCCGCCGTAGCGTCCGATCCGCTCGCGGGCGAGGGCGAAGTAGCCGTCGAGGAACTCGCGTATGGATTCGGGATCTCGATCGTCGGACAGGGCGGTGAAGCCCACCAGGTCGGCGAACAGGACACTGACCACTCGTCGCTCGGTGGGCGGACCGGGCTGACCGCCATCCGGGCCCTGGCCGGTCGTCGGGCCGGGTCCGGCGACTGCCGCCTCGACGCCGAGTGGATTGCCACAGGTTCCGCAGAAGCGATCCCCGGGCTCGGTCGGCGAGCTACACGCGGGGCACAGGGCCGCGAGCGCGCCGCCGCACGACCGGCAGAACCGCCGACCGGCCCGGTTCTCGGTCCCGCATCGCTCGCAGATCATCGACCCCTCCAGCGCGGCCCGAACCCGCCGAGGATACCTCGGCCGGGATGTGTGCCCGCCGGGGGAACGTGCTGGCGCCAGCTTCGTCTCAGGCGCTCGGACCGTCTCAGGCGCCACCTCCCGGGGCGCTCGGCCGGCGCGGCCTCCAGCGGCCCAGGGCGGCGCTGCGGGCGTGCACGGCGCGGGGGTCGAGTGACGCGGCGATGGGCTCCTCGGCGCGGCGCTCGATCAGGCGCACGACCTCGCCGAGCCGCTCGATCTTGGCCCGGGCCGCCGCACGGGGCAGGCCCGCCAGGCTGCCCGACGGAGCGATCCCGATGCGCACCTCACCGCGACCCTGACTGGCCGCCGCATAGGCCACCGCCCACACGATCAGCTCCCGTTCGTCGGGCTCCGCCGACCGGGCGTCGGCGACCCCCAGGACGATCCCGCGCTCGGCCGGCGCAGCCGTCACCAGGCGCCAGTTGTCCGGCCCCGCGATCAGGTCGAAGAAGTGACTGTCGTAGGGGACCGAGAAGACCGTCTCCGGTCCGGCCGCGTCCGCGTTGCCGCCGCCGATGGCCAGCGACAGGTGCGGTCGCGCCCCCGGCCGGGCGAGGCCCGCGAGCAACCGGGCCTGAGCGTCGCGGAAGAGGGCCCGCTCGACAGGATCCGTGCCGATCGTCGCGGCGCCATCCTCGTCCACCTGGATGTAGGGACAGCCGGCGCCGGCCAGATCCACCAGCTCGCCGGCGAGCGCCTCCGCCAGGGTCAGGGTGAGGTCGGCCCGCGCCGCCTCGCGCTGAGCGAACCGCCGACCCAGGCTGTAGGGCCCGGGCAGTCCTTGCTTGACCGGGACGCCGGCGGCCGCGTCTGCGGCGAACGTCCAGGCCTCCACCGTCAACGGCCGGTCGCGCCGGGGCGCGCCGGGGTCGGATCCGAGCAGTGCGCGTCCGATCGCCTCGATCGGATCCGGCCAGCGCAGCGATCCGTCGGTCAGCAGGGTCAGGCCCGCATCGACCTGTTCGGCCAGGATCTCCCGGACGAGCGCGTTCAGGGACCGATCCGCCCGGCGGCCCGGATCGGTCCCGGGATAGCCGCCGGCGAGCGTGGCGAACATCGACCGATCGTAGGCCATCGACCGCCATCGGGTACCCTGCCGACCATGCCCCGGATCGGGACCCGCCTGGTCGGCCGCTATCGGCTCCTGGCCCGGATCGGGTCCGGTGGGTTCGCCACCGTCTATCGCGCTCGCGACGTTCGCCTGGTTCGGGACGTCGCGGTCAAGATCCTGCTGCCCAATCACGTCAGTGACCCGGTCCTGGCCGCCCGGTTCGACCGCGAGGCTCGGGCGCTGGCGGCCGTCAGCCACCCCAACGTCGTCGCCATCCACGACGTCGGGCCGGACGCCTCGGCGGCGGGAGTCGATCCGTTCCTGGTCATGGACCTGTGTGCCGATGGCTCCCTGGCCGACCGGCTGGCGGCGTCGGAGCTGGGCACCCTCCCGCCCGAGGAGCTCATCCCGATCCTGGTCGACGTCGCGGCAGGACTCGACGCGCTCCACCTGCGCGGGATCGTCCACCGCGACCTCAAGCCGTCAAACATCCTGCTCGGCGACGGACGCGCCCGGATCGCCGACCTGGGCATCGCGCTGGCCGAGCCGAGCGACCTTACGGTGCCCGAAACGACGGTCGGGACGCTGGCCTACCTCGCCCCCGAACAGCTCGCCGGGCAACCGGCCTCACCGGCCAGTGACGTCCACGGCCTTGCGGTCGTCGCCTTCCTGGGCTTGACCGGGAGCCTGCCCCGGCCGGCGGCCAACCTGGCCGAGATCGTCGCGGCGAGCCGCCTCGCTCCGCCGCTGCTCTCCCAGGTCGCACCCGCGCTCGGGACTGCCTACGACCAGCACGTCGCCGCCGGCCTGGCCCGATCGCCGGCAGACCGTCCCACGGCGGCCCAGCTGGGTGCCGGGCTCCGTGCCGCGCTGCGGGCCAGCCGTCACGCGCCGCCGCCCAGACCCCGGGCTGCCACGGCCGCCGCCGGCGCCGGCGCGGCCATCGAGGGCGACGCTCCGACGGTCCGCTCGGTGGCGGTCCCGGCGCGCCGCGAAGCCGACCGCACCCCCCGACGCCTGATCGGGCTGGTCGCCCTCGAGGCGCTCCTGGTGGTGGTCGTGGGCGCCTGGGTGCTGGCCGCGCTCCTCGGACCGGGGCGGGCCGGACCCGGTCCGACGGGGAGCGGACCGGCCATTCCCGCCGGCACGTCGTCGCCGACCCCGGCACCGACTCCCAGCCCGACGCCGACGCCCTCGGCGACGCCATCCCCGACACCCAGCCCAACGCCCACACCGAGCCCCGATCCCATGGCCAGGGCGATCTCGGCCTCGGCCGCCGCGCGGAGTGCGGTCGAGGACGCGGCCGACCACGATGCGCTCAAGGCCAAGGAGGCCCGCGACCTCGAATCGCGTCTCGACCGCTTCGACCAGGCGGTCGACGACGGCGACGCCCAGCAGGCCCGACGCGAGGCCGAGCGGTTCGCGGGCGCGGTCGACGACCGGCTCCGCCATGACGGGTTCCCGGAGGAGGACGCGGCCCGACTGCGCTCGGCCGCCGACGACCTCGTCGCCGCGGCGGCGGCGCTCCCGGACTGACCGCCCCACGCTCCGTCCGGGCCCCCGTCCGACCCTCCCCGGGATCGGCCGTCTTACCTTCCGCTTACATGAGCCGCGACCGGAGCCTGACCGGCCAGCTATCCTCGGCCGGATGAAGACCATCCTGGTCATCGACGACGAGCGGAACATCGTCGAGCTGCTCCGGCTGTACCTCGAGAAGGAAGGCTGGGCGGTGATTGCCGCCGGCGACGGGGAGAGCGGGCTCGAGCTCCACCGGCGGCACGAGCCCGACCTGATCATCCTCGACGTGATGCTCCCCCGGCTCGACGGCCTGGAGGTCTGCCGCGAGGTCCGTCGTCGGGGCGACACGCCGATCCTGATGCTCACCGCCCGCGACGATGACGTCGATTCGATCGTCGGCCTCGAGCTCGGCGCCGACGACTACGTGACCAAGCCGTTCAACCCGCGGGCGCTGGTGGCCCGGGTGAAGGCGATCCTGCGCCGGACGTCCGGGACGGCGCGCGCCGGCCGGCCGATCGAGGTCGGCACGCTCAGGATGGATCCGCGCCGGCGGGAAGCGACCGTGGGCGCGCGCCAGCTCGAGCTCCGCGCCCGCGAGTTCGACCTGCTGGCGGCGCTGGCCCGCGATCCCGGGGTGGTGCTCACCCGCGACGCACTGCTCGAGGGAGTGTGGGGCACCGACTTCCCGGGCGAGACCCGGACCGTCGATGTCCACGTCGCCGAGGTCCGTCGCAAGCTGGCCGATGACGGTCCCCGGATCGAGACCGTTCGGGGCCTGGGCTATCGCCTTTTGCCACCGGTCCGCGAGCCGATCCCCTCGGGTCCGGAGACCGAGCGGGCCGCTGACCCGGGCGGCTGACGCCGGTGGTCCATCGCCTCAGCGCGCGCATCGCCCTGGCCTTCGCGGCCGTGGCGGTGATCACCCTGGTCGCGGTCGGCGCCACGCTGTTCGTGGCCCTCCGCTCGCTCCACGCGGAGGCCACGACGTCGGCCCTGGCCCAGACCACCCAGCCACTGGTCTTCCAGTTCCGGGCGGCGGTCCTCGCCAGCGACCTGCGTCAGGTCCTGGCCGACCTGCGCGAGGCGGTGGTCGCCGACGGCGTCTCGGTCGAGCTGCTGATGGCCGACGGACGGGTCACCGACCTGGGCGCCGCCGGCGTCACCATCGCGCGGTTCCCGATCGAGCCGACGGCCGGTCGCGGCCATGTCGACACAGGCTCGATCGAAGGGCCCGACGGAAGGCCCTATCTGTTCGCGGCGACGACGCTGCGCGGGCCCAACGCCGCCGGGCCGCGGGCAATCGTCCTGTTCGTGCCCGACACGTCCGGTGCCGAGGCGCTCCGCGATCTGACCCGGACCCTGCCGGCCGTGGTCGTCCTGGTCCTGCTGGCCGGCGCCCCAATCGCCTATGTCCTGGCCCGCTCGGTGACGGGTCCGCTCCGGCGGCTGGCCGCGGCCAGCGCGGATCTGCCCAGCGGCGATCCTCAGCCGCTCCCGCTCGAGGGTCCGACCGAGGTCCGCGACCTGACCGAACGGTTCAACGCGATGGCCGCCGAGCTGACCGAGACGCGCCGCCGCGAGTCACGCCTGCTGGCCGATCTCCGCCACGATCTGCGCACCCCGCTCACGGTCATCGGCGGGTTCGCCGCCGCGCTGGCCGATGGCACGGCGGTAGGTCAGGACGCCGCGACGGCCGCCCGGGCGATCGCGGAGGAGGCCGCCCGGCTGGAGCGGCTCGTGGCCGAGCTCGAGGCGCTCGAGCGCCTGCGCGACGGCGCGGCGGGCCTGCGACCGGAACGCCTCGAGGCCGACGCCCTGATCGACGAGACGGTCGCCCGGTTCGCTCCGACGGCCGCGGCGGCCGGGATCGAGCTGACCGCGGTGCGTGACGAATCGGCCAGCGGGCACGAGCTCAGCTTCGCGGCGGACCGCCTGGCCGTCGAACGGATCCTGGGCAACCTCGTGGCCAACGCCATGGCGGCGTCTGGCGGCCCGGGTGGGCACGTCTGGCTGGCGGCGCGGTCCGTCGCCACGGCCGGCCCGGCCGGCCCGGCCGGCGTTCCGAGCGTCGTCCTGAGCGTCACCGACGATGGCCCGGGCTTCCCGCCGGGCGACGTCGAGCGGGCCTTCCAGCGCTTCTACCGCGGGGACCCCAGCCGGAGTGGCTCAGGAACCGGCCTCGGCCTGGCGATCGTGCGCGAGCTCGCCCGGGCCCACGGCGGCGAGGCCGTGGCCGAGAACGTCGCCCCCCGCGGGGCGCGTCTCAGCGTGATCCTGCCCCAGACACCCCGGCCGCCAGGGGCCTGAGCGCCAGCTCCGGCAGCCCACCGGTCGACCGGGCACGCTCGGTCGCGATCCCGACCGCCACGACGATCACCGTCAGCAGGGCGACGATGGCCAGGAAACGGACGAGCGTGACCACCCGTCGATCGGACGACTCCGCGGCCATGCCCGCCGGCGTGCCGGCGGGCATCTGCCACAGGTCACGGACCGAGCGAACGTTGCCCGGCACCAGGATGAAGCCCAGCCACAGCCCGGCGGCGAGACCGCCGAGATGAGCACCGATGTCGACATTGCCGCCGACGCTGTTGAAGCCGACGTTGAGGATCAGGTTGAGGACGACGATCGTGCCCACCTGGCTGACAAGCCTGCGCGACTGTCGGTCGAGGATCGGGTCGTGGATGCGCGTTGCCGCCAGCACGACCCCGAAGAGCCCGAAGATCGCTCCGGAGGCGCCCACCGAGGGCACCCCGGCGCCGAAGACGAGGCTGGCCGCCGAGCCGGACAGGGCGCACAGGAGGTACATCAGCCCGAACAGCTTCCAGCCGTAGATTCGTTCGACGATCGGTCCGACGAGATAGAGCGCATACATGTTGAGGGCCAGGTGCAGCGGGCCGGCGTGGACCAGGGTCACCGTCAGCAAGCGCCACCATTCGCCCGCCGCAACGGCCGACCGGTCGAGGCCCAGGGCACCCACGATGTCGAACCGGGGCTCCACGTCGGCCGCCAGCGAGACGATCACCGTGAGCCCCACGATGAGGTACGTCAGCGGGATCGGCAGCCCGGTCTGGCGCCGACTCTTCGCGAAGTAGCGCCGGGCGCCACGCGGGTCACCGGTCTCCTTGGCCAGCCAGCCCAGCCGAGACGCGATCTCGGGCTTGTCCTCGGGCGGGGCTCGCCGGTCGGCCTCGCGATAGGCGCCGACCGCGTCCACGAGCTTCCCCGAGCGGACGAGCTCCGCGGCGATCTGGCGCCAGGCCGGATAGGCGCTGGGCGTCTCACCCAGCTTGAGCACCTCGCGCCAAGTGGCCAGGGCCTGGTCGTCGCGATCGAGCCGGTACAGCGCGTTGCCGAGGCCCAGGATCGCCGCGGCGGTGATCGTCGGGTCGTCGAAGCCGATCACGCGCTGGTAGTAGCCCGCGGCGGCGTCGAAGTCACCCGCCGCCAGGAGCCGGTCCGCGATCGACAGGTAGGCCACGGCGGTGTCGCGATCGAGCGGGCCGGAGATGCGCGGATCCCGAGCGGGGCTGATGTCGAGATCCGGGCCGGTGGGGTCCATCGCGCCGACTCTAGCAAGGTTACGATCGGATCATGTGCGGACGTTTTGCCCAGCAGCGGCCCACGGCCGAGCTGGCCGCTCTGTTCGAGGCCGAGCCGCTGCTCGACGATCCAGGCGAGCGCTTCAATCTGGCGCCGACGGATCCGGCCACCGTGGTCGTCGAGCGTGGCGACCGGCGAGCGCTGACCAGCTACGCCTGGGGCCTGATCCCGCCCTGGGAGACCGATCCGCGCCGCGCCGCCCGACGGATCAACGCGCGAGCCGAGACGGTGGCCAGCAGCGGCGCCTTCCGGGACAGCTTCCGGCGCCGGCGTTGCATCGTCCCCGCCGACGGCTTCTACGAATGGCAGCGCGACGGGTCGACCCGGCGGCCGTACTTCATCCATCGCGGCGACGGGGCGCCGCTGGCCCTGGCCGGTCTGTGGTCGGGATGGCGGGACCCTGAAACCGAGACGGTCCGGCGGACGTTCACGATCATCACCACCGGTCCCAACCGGGCGCTCGCCGGACTCCACGACCGGATGCCGGCCATCCTCGAGCCATCCGCCTGGAGCCTGTGGCTGGACCCCACGACCGAGGACGTCGGCGAGCTGCACGGCCTGCTCCGGCCGGCGCCCGAGGAGGCCCTCGAGATCGTGGCGGTCGGCCAGCTCGTCAACAACGTCCGCAACGACGGGCCCGAGCTCATCCGGCCGCTCGCGGGCTGACGCCGCGGATCAGCCTTCGGCGCGCTGCCAGCCCTCTTCAGCGACCGCCGCCTCGAGCGCTCCGCCGGGCTCGACACCCGCGTCGAGCGCGGCGGCGAAGCGGCCAACGGTCCGGGCGAAGACGCCGTCGGGATCCGACCCCGGCGCCTCGATGACGATCGCCTCGGCCGGCGCCGGTCCGGGCGTCCCCTCGGGGGCGAGGACGACCAGGGTCGCCCCGGCATACGCGGCCGCCGCGGCCACGATCTCGAGCGACGATGACTCGAGGGCTTCCGCGACGACGACGACCGAGAACCCGTCCAGGTAGCGCAAGGCCAGATCCAGGTCGCCGCCATCGAGCGTCGCCGAACCGGGCGGGCCGAGCGAGCTCCAAGTGGTGTCGGGTGAGTCGCCCGGATCGGCCAGCAGGTCCGCGTCCGCCTCCTCGTCGGAGGGCACCAGCGCGGTCGAGTGGACCGCGTCGCGCCGGGTCGCGACGTGTCCGATTCCCGCCCCGGCCAGGGCGAGCAGAATGGCCTCGCCCGACGGATCCTCGCCGACCCGACCGACCAGCTGGACCTCTCGGCCGGCGTCGCGGGCGGCCAGGGCGATCCCGGCCGCCAGCCCGGCGGCTTGAGGCGGACGCTCGGCAGCCGCCGGTCGGAGACGCGCGGAGCCGATGACGACGATCACTCGCTGAGGGTAGCGCTCCAGAGACCCAGGCGGCCCCGCCACCACGCCGATTCGGACCGGGATCGTGCCTCCGGGTCAGCCGTCGCCGCTGCTGTCGTCGCCGCCACCGCCACCGCCGCCACCACCGCCGCCGCCACCGCCGCCACCGCTGCCGCCACCGCTGCCGCCACCGCCGCCACCACCACCACCACCTCCGTGGTCGTCGGTCTCGGCCGCTTCGGGGGTCTCAGACGGCTCGGGCTTGCCGGTCGCCCGCGGGGTCTTGTTCGGGCCGGTCGCCTCCGCTGTCTCGGTCGGCTCCGGGGTCTCACTCGGGGCCGGGCTCAGCGTCGGTCCATCGCTCGGCACGGGACTCGGAGTCGGCTGGATCGCCGGCGCGGGCTGGGTGGCATTCGGGCCGCTGGGGGCCGGTCCGAGAAGTCGAGCGGCACCGATTGCCGCCGCGCCACCCAGCGATCCGACGGCCAGGAGGACGACCAGCACGAACGCCAGCGCCTGGGCGCGGACGGCCAGGGGATAGTGACCGCTGAACGTGATCCGCCAGTTGTCGCCGAGCGCCGCGAGCATTGCCCGGACGCGGCCGCGTCGGAGGGCCAGACCTGCCGCCACGGCCGGTTGCGGTCGCGGCTGGGCGATCACCGCGGCCATGACTCCGTTGACGAAGGCTTCGGACGGATGGACGTCGGCGGCGCCCAGATGGCTCTCGAGCTCGCGAGCGATCGCCAGCGACTCGGCCAGCTCGGCCGTCGTCGGCTGGACGGCATCGGCGCCGGTCAGCTCGCCCGGATGGAATGAGTGGCCCATCACGCGACGCCTTCTATGGCGGTCAGGTCGCGCAGCTTGGCCAGGCCACGGAAGAGGTGGGTCTTGACCGTGCCGATCGGGCGATCCGTCTGGGCCGCGATCTCGGCCAGCGACAGCTCGCCGTAGAACCGGAGCATGACCGTCTCGCGATACGGCTCCTCGAGCCGGGCAACCGCGAGCCGGAGCTCGGTGGCGCGCTCGGCCCGGAGGCTGACGATGGCTGGGTCGCTGGAGCCGACGGCCCGCGCCGCCAGCTCGGCGAGTCCGCGCCGATCGGCGCCGTCACCGGTGCCGGAGCCCAGCAGGCGATCGGGGTCGGCCGGATCCAGGCGGGCCGTGACCCGGCGCGACTTCGCCCGCCGGACCGCGTTCCGCACCGCGATCCGCCCGAGCCATGCGCCAAAGGAGCCGTCGCCGCGCCAACCGGCCAGCGAGCGATAGGCGATCACGAATGCCTCCTGGGCCGCGTCCTCGGCCTCGTGGAGATCGCCGAGGACGCGATGGCAGCTCCGAATGACCGAGGCCGACTCGCGCTCGACCAGCACCCGGAACGCGTCGGCGTCCCCGGCCAGGACAGCCGCGACCGCCCGGCGAGCCTCGGGGTCGGCGGGCGGTCGATCGGCCTGTGCCGTTGGGACGCTTTCGATCGTGTCAGCTCCGCTGCATCGGGTCCGCCGGTCGGTACGATCGAGCCGGGGTGCCCGGTTCGATCATGGCTCCGGAGGTGGTCCCAAGGGCATGGGCCGTTGGTCACGTCCGTGGGGCCGAACGGACCGATGCCCCGGTCCTGGGCGCGACCTCAGCCGCCGCCGCTGCCGCCGTTACCACCGTGGTCGTCGTTGGCATCGCCGTCATCGTGGCCGCTGTTGCCGCCATGATCGTCGTTGGCGCCGTTGTCGTCATGGTCGCCGTTGCCGCCGTTGTCGTCGTTGTCGTCGGCGTCGTTGTCGTCGGTCGCCTCGGGCGTGGC
>JAXDKT010000179.1:0-3594 GCA_034666965.1 Chloroflexota bacterium
GGGCGTGGCGGCCGTCGTGACCACGACCTTGCCGGCGAAGCTGTGCAGGGTGCACTGGTAGACGAACGTCCCGGCGGTCTTGAACGTGTGCGCGAAGGTGGTGCCAGGATCCATGTAGGTCGTGCTGGCGAACGAGTCGAAGGTGACGTTGTGCGGGACCGATCCGCGGTTCGTCCAGGTGATCCGGTCACCGACCTTGATCGTGATGGTGGCGGGGCTGAACGAGGTATCCCGAATGGCCACCCCGCGGCCGGCCGCCAGTGCCGACGTGTTCAACGCCCCGAACAGGAGGGCAAGCACGACGAGGGCCGTCGCCGCCAGAAGCCGATGGGACAGCCCGGCCATGTCACCTCGCCGCGTTGGGATCGTCGCGCCGCGAGTCTCGCGCGCCGCTGACTGGAGACGATACGACGGGTGCGTCGGGGCGGATGCGCGGCCGGCGATAAGTCCGGGCTGAGCGGCCGTCGCTAGCCTGCCAGGGTGCTGGCTACCGTCCATTCCGCGACGCTCCAGGGGATCGAGGGCCGGGTCATCCGGGTCGAGGTCGACGTGGCCCCGGGTCTGCCCGGCTTCACCATCGTCGGGCTTGCCGACACGGCCCTCCAGGAGGCGCGCGAGCGGGTCCGCGGGGCGATCCGCAACAGCGGCCTGGCGTTCCCGCCCCGACGGATCACGGTCAACCTCGCACCGGCTGACCTGCGCAAGGCGGGTGCCTCGCTGGACCTGGCCATCGCGGTCGGGATCCTGCTCGGTTCGGAGCAGGTCCGGGCAACGGGTCGCTGGGCCTTCATCGGCGAGCTGTCGCTCGGCGGCGACCTGCGACCGGTGCCGGGGATCCTGCCCATGGTCGACGCCCTCGTGAGACGAGGCGCGCGACGCGTGGTCGTACCGACCGACGCGGCGCCCGAAGCGCGCCTGTCACACGCCGTTGAGTGTCACGCCGCCGCCAACCTGACCGAGGTCCTCCTCGACCTCCGTCGCGCAGGCTCGAGGCGCGGGCGGGTGGCTCGCCTGCCCGACCGGGTCGAGCTGACGGCCTCGGCCGACGTCGTGGCGACGGTGTCAACGGGCGCGACGCCGGCGCCGGCGCCGGAACGGGAAGCGATCCCGAGCGGGTCGGACGTTCCGGACCTGGCCGAGGTACGCGGTCAGGCACTCGGCCGGCGCGCGCTCGAGATCTGCCTGGCCGGCGGCCACGGGCTCCTGCTCGTCGGACCACCCGGCTCGGGCAAGACGCTCCTGGCGCGGACGATTCCGGGGCTGCTCCCGCCCCTATCCGACGCGGAGGCGCGCGTGGCCTCGGCGATCGTCTCGGCGGCCGGCGACGGTCCGTTGCGTGAGCTCGTCCGCACGCGGCCGTTCCGGGCGCCGCACCACACGATCAGCTACGCGGGCATGCTGGGTGGTGGGCCGCGTCTGGCGCCCGGCGAGGTCACCAGAGCCGACGCCGGGGTGCTGTTCCTCGACGAGCTGCCCGAGTTCGGGCGGGACGTCCTCGAGGCGCTCCGTCAGCCGCTCGAGGATGGTCGAGTGGCCATCGTCCGGGTCGGCGGCTCCGTGACGCTCCCGGCGCGCTTCCAGCTGGTGGCGGCGATGAACCCGTGCCCGTGCGGGGGGACGGGCACCGACGCCGGTGCCTGCCGCTGCAAGACGGGCGTCCCGGAGCGGTACGCCGGGCGGGTGTCGGGTCCCCTCCGCGACCGGATCGACCTGTGGGTGGAGATGCCGCCGGTCGCCCATGCCCAGCTCCTCGGACGCCAGCGGCCCGAGTCGAGCGAGACGGTGGCGGCCAGGATCGCCGCCGCCCGCGAGCTGGCCGTCAGCCGGCGCCGCGTGGTCAACGCACGGCTCGAGGGCGCTCGTCTGCGCTCGGCCTGCGGGCTGCGGGCGGAGGACGAGGCGCTGACGGCCGCGATCGCCGCCGGTGCGGGGCTGTCGGCGCGCGGAGTGGGTCGGCTGCTCCGGGTGGCGCGGACCATCGCCGACCTGGCTGAGGCGACAACCGTCCGGCGCGAGCATCTGGAGGAAGCTGCCCGATTCCGCGTCCCGAGCGGTCCCTACGCCGGCCGGCTCGCCGTCTGACGGGTGGTCACCGAGCGCGACGCCTGGGCGGTCCTGGCCTCGGTCCACGGCCTGGGCCAGGCCACCTTCGCCCTCCTCCTGCGAGAGCATGGCAGCGCCCGACGCGTGGTGGAGCTGGCGGTCAGCGAGGTCGGGCGGCGGTTGATCCGGGACGGGCCGCTGCCCGACGGTCGCCGGAGCCTGCCTCAGACCACCGTCGATGGCCTGACCGCGGCGGCCACCGACGCGCCCACGGTCGTGGCGCGCCTGCGGGCGGATGGCGTGACCGTGCTGACCATCGATGACGAGGGCTATCCGCTTCGGCTGCGTACGATCGAGGAGCCGCCCCACGTCCTGTTCGTGAGAGGCGCTCCCGAAGCCCTCGGGGCCGCACACGCGATCGCGATCGTGGGCACCCGCCGACCGAGCGAGTCCGGCCGGCGAGTCGCCGCCCGGATCGCCGACGCGGTCACCAGGCTGGAGGCGGTGGTGGTGTCGGGCCTTGCGGTTGGCATCGACGGCGCCGCCCACGCGGCGGCTGTTGCCGCGTCTCGACCGACCGTGGCCGTCCTCGGATCCGGCCACGACCGGCTCTTTCCGCAAGCCCACGCCCGTCTCGCCGGGGCCATCGTCGAGACCGGCGGGGCGGTTGTCTCGGAGCTGCCGCCGGACGCCACCCCGACGCGGGGAACCTTTCCACGGCGCAATCGCTTGATCAGCGGCCTTGCCGACGCCACCGTCGTGGTCGAGGCCGCCGCCCGGAGCGGTGCGCTGATCACCGCGCGCTGGGCGCTCGAGCAAGGCCGCGGCTGCTTCCTGGTGCCCGGCTCGATCGATGCCCCGACCGCGGCCGGTTGCCTGGCGTTCCTGCGCCTGTTCGCCGGTGAGGCGCGGATCGTGGCCGGAGTCGCGGAGCTGATCGACGACCTGGGCCTGCTGGAGTCCACGTCGGACACGACCGGGAGGCCTGCGACGGGCCCCTCGCGCGAGGCGATCCTGGCCCTGCTGGGCGACTCGGAGGCGCGCGTCGCCGCTGCCCTGGTCGACGGTGCTGCGACGGTCGACGAGCTCGCCGAGCGGACCGAGCTGGCCGTCGCGGCCGTCCTCGGAACCCTGACCATGCTCGAGATGCGCGACCTGGTGACCTCGGCGTACGGTCGCTACCGGCCCGCCGGCGCCCTCGCGGGGCTCGCGCCCGAGTTTGCCCTGCGTCGCGAACCGGTGCTACGCTTCCGGGCGATCGATGAGGCAGCATCCTCCGATCAGACAGCCGCACGAAGCCGCTGACCCCAGGCAACGAGCCAGGAGACTGTCTATTGCGAAAGTTCGCCGCCGCGGCGCTGGCCGTGCCCGTGCTGGCATGGGTCTACGCGCCCGTCCTCGCCCGGCGCATGCTCGCCGGACGGACGGGTCTCGGCATCGGCACCCTGGCCATCAGCGCGATCGTCGCCCTCGGACTCGCGGCGCCGACCGCGATCCAGGCGCGCCCGCCGGTCGTCGTCACCGACCTCGGGTCGACCGCGCTCTCCGGCC
>JAXDKT010000180.1:0-10807 GCA_034666965.1 Chloroflexota bacterium
GCGGGCATGCCCCTCGGGATTGTCATAGCGGCCCCGAGATCCCGCCATCCTTGCGAATCCGCCAGAAGTGGACCGCCAGGAAGACCGCGATGACGAGCGGCATGAGCATGATGTGGAGCACGTAGAACCGGAGCAGCGTGTTCTGCCCGACCTCCAGTCCACCCAGCAGGATGAGCTTGGTCGGTGTGTTGAACAGGGGCGCGTAGCCGCCCATGTTCGTGCCGATGGTGATCGCCCAGTACGCGATCTGGTCCCAGGGCAGCAGATAGCCGGTGAAGCTGATGAACACGGTCGAGAACAGGAGCACCACCCCGACCACCCAGTTGAACTCGCGCGGCGGCTTGTAGGCCCCGTGATAGAACACCCGCATCATGTGCAGGAACACGAAGAAGACCATCAGGTGGGCGGCCCAGCGGTGGATGTTGCGAGTCAGCAGACCGAAGGTCACCTCGGCCTGGATCTGCAGGATGTTCGAGTAGGCCTGGGTCGCCGAGGGCACGTAGAAGAACATCAGGTAGACGCCGGTCACGGTCAGGACCAGGAACAGGAAGAAGCTCAGCCCACCGAGGCAGAAGGTGTAGGCGAACTTGACCGCGTGCTGGCGAGCCCGGACCGGGTGGATGTGCAGGAACACGTTGTTCATGACCGCGTAGGCCCGCGACCGCTCGTCGTTGGGGTACGACTGCCGGAACAGCGAGCGCCACACGGCGCTGCGGCGAATGGACTCGTCCACCCGCTCGAGGAAACTCACCTGGCTCCTCCTGCCACGCCCGGGGTGCCCTCGAGCTGGGCGTCGCGGTACGACTCCTTATAGAGCCGCCCGTCGGTCGAGATCTCCTGGAGCTCGAACCGCTCCATCGTAATGGCGTCGAAGGGGCATCGCTTGACGCACAGCGCGCAGCGGATGCAGCGCTCCTCGTCGAGAACCATCGCCGCGCCCTGCTCCCAGCCGTAGGCCTCCTCGACCTCGGGCAGGAGCCCCTCCGTCTTGAGCTGGTTGACGTCGACCATATGGATGACGCCTTCGGGACAGACGTCGGCGCAGGCTCCGCACAGGACGCAGCGGAACGGGTCGAACCAGATGTTGAAGTTGCACATCAGGCAGCGGATCGACTCGGCGACCGCCTGGGTGGCCGTGTAACCGAGCTCGACCGGGGTCGTGAAGTTGACGACCGGGTCGGTCGATGGCATGCGCGCCTCGACGGGCATCATCGGGATGTGCTGGCGGGGCACGATGTCGTAGTACTCGGGCATCTCGTGGCGCCACGAGCTGGTGATCTTGACGTTGGCGGCGACCGAGACGTCGGTCCGGCCGACCAGGTAGCGATCGATCGCGTAGGCGCACTTCTTGCCGTGTCCGGCGGCCTCGATGAGGGTCGTCGGACCGGTCACGAAGTCGCCGCAGGCGAACACTCCACGGACGTTCGTGGCGTAGGTCGCCGGGTCCACCTTGACCCGCCCCCGGTTGACCTCGAAGTTGGCTTGGACCGGCAGGAAGGTCAGGTCGGCGGCCTGGGACACCGCCGGGATGACCGTGTCGGCCTTGATCGTGAATTCCGAGCCCGGGATCGGCACCGGCGAGCGGCGGCCGGATGCGTCGGGCTCGCCCAGGCGATTCCGGATGAACCGGACGCCGGTTACATGGCCGTTCTCGCCGAGGACCTCGATGGGGCTGGCCAGGAACTCCATCCGGACGCCTTCGCGTTCGGTCTCGCCCAGCTCCTCCTCGTCGACCACCAGCTCCGATCGGGTCCGCCGATAGGCGATGGTCACGTTCTCGGCGCCGTGGCGCAGGCTCGTCCGCGAGCAGTCCATGGCGGTGTAGCCGCCGCCGTTGACCACGACGTCGCGACCCGGGTCGATCTCCTGACCGAGTTTGGCCTTCTTCATGAAGTCGACGCCGTACTCGACGCCCTGCAGGTCGCCACCGGGCACGTCGAGCGCGACCGCGTCCATCGCCCCAGCGGTGATCGCCACGGCGTCGAAGTCACGCTGGAGCTGGTCGAAGGTGATGTCGGTCCCGATCCTGGTGTTGTAGCGGAAGGTCACCCCCAACCGCTCGACCAGCCGGACGTCCATCTCGATCGCCTCACGCGGCAGTCGGAAGGCCGGAACGCCGATGAGCATCGTCCCGCCGGCATAGGGCAGGCTGTCGAAGACGGTCACGCCGAAGCCCTTGAGGGCCAGCTCGCGGGCGACGGACAGCCCCGCCGGTCCGGCCCCGACCACGGCCACGCGCTCGGACCGCGGATCGATGGCCGGCATGACGTCGGGGATCCCCGACGCCTCGTGCCACTCGACCAGGAACCGCTTCATCGCCCGAATCGCGAGCGGTCGGTCGATGTCGCCCCGCCGGCAGGCGCGCTCGCACGGGGCCGAGCACACGTAGGAGCACATCGCGGCGACCGGGTTCGGCTCGCGCGACAGGATGTAGCCCTCCTCGAACCGCCCCTCCGCGGCGAGGTTGAGATAGCCCCGGCAGTTGGTACCGACGGGGCATGCTTCCTGGCACTCGATGTTGCACTGGAGCCAGGAGGCGTCGACGGGCTGGACCAGGAATTCCTGGTTCGGATCGATGGCCAAGCGGAAGTCGTGCCTTTCCCTGCGATCGGCTCGGAAGGCGGAGGCGGGCGGCGGCGGGCGCCGACCGAGCGGAATCTACCATCGCCGACCCGACCCATGCACGAGGCGGCGCCGGCCGGTCTGAGAACGTCTGGGCGAGTTGACGGCCGCGTGTCGTCGCAGCTACGCTCAGAGCAGGGTCCGTCCGCCCGCCCTTCCGGGCACGAAGAACGAGGATGAGACGTGACCGCGAGTGAGTTCGCCTTCCTGGCTCTCGGGTTGGTCCTGGGAGTCGCCAGCGGCGCCGCGCTGTCGATCGTCATCCGCGCTCGTCCGCCCGCTCCGCGTGAGGTGCGCGTGACCGTGGCGACCGACGCCGTCCCGCGCCGCGCCGCGACGCTGTCGGGGATGGTCGTACCGGAGGCACCATCCGCGTCGGCGGCTGCCCGCGGTGGACCGGCCGATCCGATGGTGCTCGGGACGGGCGCCGCAGTTCGAACGCCTGTTCATTCCGATCTGCCCCGTCCGCTCGTGGGGGTGCCCATCCGGCCCGAGCCGGATGGCCTGGTCGAGGCACTCGAGGGGACGATGACCGTGGCCGTCCTCGACCGAGCCCCCGCGACGGTCGGGGCCGCGCACGACCCTGGCCACCACGACCACGCGGTGCAGGCCATGGGCGGCGACGGACCGGCCAGTCTCGCACCGCCCGCCATCCGGGCCGACGCCGGGCGAACCACCGCAGCCGCTGCGGTCACCCGATCCGCCCTTGGCGACGGGGTCGCGAGTCCGACGGTCGGGCCCGATGCCTGCGCCGACGAGCGACGCCAGGCCGACGAGCGTTGCGCTCTGGCCGACCGCCTGGGCGAGGCGGCGTCGGCGGCCGCCGATCGTGTCCACCAGGCGCAGCGCGCCTACGACGAGCACACCGGCCGCGCCGCCCGGGCCGCCGTCGTCGCCGACGCGCGCGCCACACGGGCCGCCAAGGAATCGGCCTGGGCCCAGTTCCGCCAATCCAATGTGACGGGCGGCACTCGCGACGACGTCGAGGGCGCCGCCCGCGACTGGCTCCAGGAGATCGATCGGATCAATCGCACCGCCCATGACGCCGAGCTGGAGGCGATCCGCGAACGTGAGGCGGCCGGGGCAGTGGTCGTCCTCATCGAGCGATTGTCGGTCGAGGCGGATGCCGCTCGGGTCAACGCCGAGACCGCCTCGGAGGCGTGCGTCGTTGCGCGCAGCGCCCTGGCGGCCTGCGAGGGGGCCGAGGTCGAGCCCCGCCGGGGTCCGCCCGAGGAACCCACCGATGGCCCTGACGAGGGGCTGCCACGAGCCCGCCTGGTGGGCGGCACCGGACTCGGACCGAACGGACCACTGCTCGACGAGGAGGCCACTCAGCGCGTGTTCGGCGGCCACGAGCCGGCGATCCTCAAGCTCCTTCGCGGCGACCGCGAGACGACCATGAGGATCGTCACGAGCCTGGCCGGCGAGGACCCCAGCGAACGACGCCAGTGGCAGCTTGCCCTGGGCAGCCTGGTCGACGCCATCCTGGCCCGGGCCATCGAGGCATCCGCCCTCGAGTTCCCCCGCAGCCACCCGTTCTGGTCGGCGTTCAGCCAGGCCCAGTGCCGCGATGTGGCCACGGCCCTGGCCTCGTTTGGGTACCGCTTCGACGGCCTGGGCGGCTTCGTCGATGGGCGGATCCCCAGTCAGCGCGACCTGTCATTGGCGGTCGGCTATGCCGGCTTCGACCCGATGCGCTTCCGGAGCTGGCCCAATGAGCACGACGCCGCGGAGCTGTACCGGGATGTCGCAGTCTCGGCCGGGGAGTTCCTGGCGGGTGCGGCCGGCGGGCTGACCCTGGGCGAGATGCTGGCGGTCCTCCACGGTCGGGCCGAGGGCCTCACCGCCCTGTGGAACGCCTGGGGCCGAGTTCGCCCACTGCTGCTCCAACCCTGATCGACGCCGTCAGGCGGGGATCGGCGCCTCGTCCTCATCGTCGTCGATGACCGACAACCGGAAGTCCTCCGCCGCCGTGACTCCGATCCGCTCGCCGTCACCGGCGGCCCACTCGGCGATCCGAGCGGCCAGCCCGTCGGGGTCGTGGATCTGGCTGGCGTGAGCCCGGAGGGCATCGACCTTTCGCTCGATCGTGGCCGAGACGTCGATCCAGGTGTTTGGCGCGGTTGTCCAGAACAGGTACACGCGTCGGACCCGATGGGCGGCAAGACCCTCCCGGGCGAGCCAGGGAAAGGCCATCGGGTTGCGCGCGGCCGGGTACACCGCGTCGACCGCCGCGATCCCGGCGGCGCGATGGTCGGTGTGGTTGATCCCACCGTCGGGGTAGACCACCACCTCGGGATCCTGGGTCAGGACGGCGTCGGGTCGAAACGTCCGGATCTCGCGGACGAGCAGCTCGCGCAGGGCGAGATCGTTGGCCAGGGCGCCGTCGGGCTGATGAAGGAAGCTCACCCCCGCGTAGCCGACGATGGCGGCGGCGGCGCGCTGCTCGGCCTCGCGGGTCGCCGCCAGGGCCAAGGGGTCGAGGTCGGGGTCTTCGCCGCCCTGGTCACCGCTGGTGCAGCACACGAGCCAGCCGACGGAGCCGGCGTCGATCCAGCGCGCGGCCGTGGCAGCCGGACCGAAGTCGGCGTCATCGGGGTGCGCGACGATGACCATGAACCGGTTGGGGCGCCAGTCGTGGGGCTTGGGAGCCGGAGCGGGTGGCGGGCCAGCCGGGAGGGCCTCGGTCATCGACCGGACCCGTGCAGAAACACCTCTTGCGCACCCGCCCGGGTTTCGTACAATCCCCCGCGAGGCTTCGCTCGTCTCCCCCCACGGGCGAGGCCTCTCTCCATGTCCGCGACCGGCCCGAGCGAGCTCACTCGGCCTTGGCGGCGCGGGCCTCGGCGATCGCCGCCAGCACCTCGGCGGCATGACCGTCGGCCTTGACCCGCGGCCAGACGCGGGCGATCCGGCCGTCGGGATCGACCAGGAAGCTCGAGCGGACGATGCCCATGTACTCCCGCCCGTAGTTCTTCTTGAGGGCCCACGCCCCGTAGGCCTCGGCGACCGCGTGATCCTCGTCGGACAGGAGCGTGAACGGCAGCGAGAACTTGGATCGGAAGCGCTGATGGCTGGCGGCGCCGTCCGGACTGATCCCCCAGACCTGGGCGCCTTCGTCGCGGATGTCGGCGTCGAGATCGCGGAACTGGCAGGCCTCGGTGGTGCAGCCCGCGGTGTCGTCCTCGGGATAGAAGTAGACCACGGTCCACTGGTCCCGCTGTTCGGTCAGGCGATGGATCGTCCCGGTCTCGTCGGGGAGTGCGACCTCGGGAGCCCGGTCGCCGACGGCGGGCACACTCATTCAGGCAGCGTATCAGAGGTCGCCGTGGGTGCCACGGACTCGATGACGACCACGATGCCGGACCGGACCGAGACCCGGGCAACCGGCATGACCCGCACGTTCGAAAGGCCCCGGGCCGGCCCCAGCTCCAAGGGCTCGCCGTCGAGCGGCCAGGCCAGGCCGACCGTGCTGACCCCGTCCACATCGGGTCCGAGCGGGATGAGCGAGACGATGTCGCCGACTCGGCCGGCCAGCTCGCGCTCGTGCCCCGGCCGAACCAGCCCGACCCGGGTCGACCCGTCGAGCAGCTCGGCCGGCATCCCGGCCAGCTCGGGCAGGGCCAGCAGCGCGATGTTGGCCGCCAGGTGATCGGGACGGCCGCCCAGGCCGCCGATGACGGTCAGGGCATCGGCGCCCCTGGCCAGCGCGGCCCGGACCGCCAGCTCGGTGTCGGACTCATCCTTGGCGCTGGGCGCCACCTCGACGGCGATCCCCGCCGCGCGCAACCGCTCGAGCTCGCCCGGCCCGATCGAGTCGAAATCGCCGACGGCCAGGTCGAGCCATAGCCCGAGCCGATCGGCGGTCGTCGCTCCGGCGTCGGCGGCGATCACCAGGCCGACCCCGTCCGCCCAGCCCGGCCAGGCGAAGTCCAGTGCGGCCCGGGCCGGCGGATCACCGGCGGCGACGACCAGGGCACGCATGCAGCCGAGCCTCAGCGGGGCGCGCTGATCGGAGGCAGCCCCACCGGGCTGCGTGGCGGGCTGGCCAGCAGGCGATCGACCCACTCGACCATGCTGACCGCGGTCTCCTGTGCGCCCGCGGCGCGCAGGTCGGCCGCGTCCCCGAGGACCGACTCGATGCCGATCCCGCGGGCGCCGGCGGCGACCGCCATGCGCATGTCGTCGGGCGTGTCGCCGACATATCGGCTGGCGCCGACCCGGTCCATCAGGCCGAGCCGATCGAGGGCCAGCCGGAAGGCCGCCGGGTCGGGTTTCTGGACCGGAACGTCGTCGCCGCAGACGATCGCTCCGAACAGCGAGACGATGCCCAGCTGCTGAACCTCGGGTCCCACTCGATCACGCCGGCCGGCGGTCACGATGGCCAACGGGTGACCTGCCGCGGCGAGCCGCTCGAGAGCCTCCCGGACCCCGGGAAACAGGACGGTCTCCTCCCCCGTCAGGGCCGCCCACCAGCTCGCATTGGCCTCCTCGAGTCGATCGTCGGGCACGCCCAGCCGACCGTACATCACCCGCCAGTCGGGCGCGAAATGGCGTCGGTAGATGTCCGCGTCGAAGGGCAGTCCCAAGCCGGCCATGACCGTGACGTTGGCCTCATAGATCGCGCCGAGGGTGTCGGCCAGGGTGCCGTCCCAGTCGAACAGGATCGGGTCCATCGGGCGATGCTACTCGACCGCCCGATGGTAGACTCCCGCCGTGTCCGAGCCCGCCGAGCATCCGGGGATCCAGCGCGTCCGGGAGGCTGCGGCGCGCAAAGGCGTGACCCTCGAGATCCGGGTCTTCGACGAGTCGACCCATACCGCCGAGGAGGCGGCTGCGGCGGTCGGCGCCGAGCTCGGTCAGATCGTCAAATCGCTGGTGTTCGCGGCTCCCGGAGACGATGGCACGCTCGATCCGATCCTATGCCTGGTCTCGGGGCCGAACCGGGTCGATCTCGCCCGACTGGCGGCGGTCACCGGCGAAAAGGACATCCGGCGGGCGACCGCGCGCGAGGCCAACGAGCTGACCGGCTTCTCCATCGGCGGGATCCCGCCGATCGGTCATCCACGGCCGGTCCGGGTGGTGATGGATCCCGACCTGGGACGATATCCGCTGGTCTGGGCCGCAGCGGGCACCCCGACCGCGGTCTTTCCGGTCGCGCCGGCGACCTTGCGCACGCTGGCCAACGCCATCGTCGCCCCGATCGCCGAGGAGCGGGAACCCAGCGGGCCCGTCAGCCTGGAGTCGACCTCCTCGTCGCCGGGATGACGTCCGAGCCGCGCAGCGCGGCTGTCGACTACCCGGGCGGCGTCCATGTCCGCTTCCGCTGGGCCGGCAGCGGCCAGGGCCAGGCGGTCTTCGCCCTCTCCCAGAGCGGCGGCCAGTTGATCGATCATGGGGCGCTGGTGTCGGCCGATCCCGACCGGTTGTGCCGGGCCGAGCTGCGCGTCGAGACCCCGGCCGGTCCGTGGGCCGCCCGACTTGCCTCGCCGCTGTTCGACGAACCGGCGGCCTTGCTGTGGGACAGCGCCGCACTGCTCGTCGTCCGGTACGGCTTCGTGACCTACGCCTTCGAGGCCCGCTCCGGCGAGCTGCGCTGGACCCACCGCTCCGGCTCACCGGTCAGCGTCATCCTGGGATCGTCCCGGCTGCCGCACGTCATCGTCCAGGCCGAGGTCGAGACCTTCGCGATCGGCGCGGATGGCGAGGTCGCCTGGCGGGTCGCGCATTCGGACGTCGTGACCGAGGCGGAGCTCGTCGGTGGGCGCCTGGTGCTGACCGGCTACAGCGGACAGCTGACCGCCCTCGATCCGCGAACAGGTCGGACAGCCACCGGCTAAGCCTCCGGCCGCCCGCGCCGGACGGACACCGCCAACCGACGGGACTGTGGACGGGCGGTGGACAACAGGGCCTCTCCGGCCTGATCCCGTGGACGAGACCCGTTGACCCGGGTCCGTGGAAGCCCTAGCGTAGGTTTCAGCCCGGAGGGGCCGAACAGCGCTAACGGCGGCGATCGCATCAACGCCCACGCGCCGGGTAGGTTCCTCCGGGCCCTTTCATGTCCGCCTCGAACCGGTTCAGCCCCGAATGCCGGCTCGCCTGAACGCGCGCCGGTATCATCCGGCCTCGTGGGACCCCTCATCGTCATCGTGGCCGGCCTGCTGGCCCTCGCCGGCGCGTTCCTCGTCCTGCGCTCGTTCGGATCGGGCTATCGAGTCGGCCGGCTCCTCGCCAGCACTCCATCGGCCACGTTCGAGGAGGCCGAGTCGCTGGCGGCCGGGGGCACCCGCCGCTATGTCCGGATCGCCGGTCGCCTCGACAGCGCCGCAGACTTCCCCGACGAGAACGCGCGGCCATTGGTCTACCGGCGACGCCGGCTGGAGGCCCAGCGCGCGGGCCGCTGGACCGTCATCGACGAGTCCGTCGAGGTGGTCCCGTTCGAGGTCCGCGAAGGGCTCTCGGCGCTGGCGATCGACACCGCACGGCTGGGCGACGGACTCGTCGTGCTGCCGCGCGAATCGGTCGGCACGGCGGCCGACGTCCCGGAGCGCGTCCCGAGCGACCTGCCGTCGACGACGCCCTTGCGCTACCGGGTGGAGCAGGTCTCGGCGGTGGAGCATGCCACCGTGCTCGGCGTCCCCGAGCGCCGGTCGGACGGCACGATCGCCTTGACCGCCGGGCTCGGTCGGCCGCTCATCCTGTCCACGCTCGAGCCGACCGAGGCGATGCAGCTGCTCGCGGGCGGACGGCGGCGGCGGCCGCTGGCTGCGTTTGCCCTGCTCGCGGCGGGCCTCGGGCTGCTCGCCATCGGTCTGGCCTGGACGCTGGTCGTGGCCCTGGTCGCGGCGATCCTGCCCGGCCCGGTCCTGGGCGACTCACCCAGCCCGACCCCGGGCACCGGTGGCGACACCCGCAGTGTCGGCGAGGGACCGGGTCTGGTCGGGTCCCCGCTGCTGGCGATCGGGATCGTGCTCGCGATCGCAGCCCTGAGCGTCGTCGCCAGCTTGATCTATGTCCGCGCCACGGCGGGGCGCCGACCGGGGCGCTCGGACCGATCCTGAGGCTCGGGCGGACCGGGCAGCGTACGTTCGGCTCGGACGCGTACGTTCGTCCTATGGAGAAGAACTGTGAGGTTTCCTAGTCTGAGCCGGCCAATTCACATTTCCTCATGAAGACATGCCTACGGTGCTCATCGAACGGCCGACGGATGCGACCCTGTCGGTGACCAAGGCGGCTCGCCTGCTGGGCGTGCATCCAAACACGATCCGAGCGTGGAGCGACCAAGGTCGCCTGCGCTATTACCGGATCAACCCGCGCGGTGACCGTCGTTACCGCCTGGGAGATCTGGAGCGCTTCCTGGACGACGCCGAGGGCACGCCCATCGGGCCCCTGCGAGTCGTCGATGGCGGCGGTCCCGTCCCGGGACGGCGGCGGGGTGGGCGGGCGCGGGTGACCGCTGGCGGCCAGCGCGGCCAGTCCCGGCCGCATCTGGAGGTTCTCAGCTCAGCGGCGACCGAGAACGTCGATCGGATGATCAGCAGGGCCGCCCAGCTTCAGTCGATCCATCAGCTCGGCGGGCGATTGAGCCGGCTGACCAGCGGTCGCGAGATCGGGATGGCGATCGCAACCGAACTCCGCGACATCATCGACTACCACAACGTGCGGGTCTATCGGGTCATCGGCACCGACCTCGTTCCGGTCGCCTTCAGCGGCCAGGTCGGGGAATACGTCGCCGAGACGCCGGAGCAGCTCCGGATCGCCGTGGGCATGGGCATCACCGGCTGGGTCGCCGCCAACGGCGTCGCCCAGAACCTGCCGGACGCGGCTCGCGACCCCCGGGCGGAGACGATCCCTGGCACCGAGGACGACCTCGAGGAGTCGATGCTGCTTGCCCCGATGACCTTCGACGACGCCGTCCTCGGCGTGCTCGTCCTCTCCAAGCTCGGCCTCGATCAGTTCAGCGAGGATGACCTGCGCCTGCTCGAGATCTACGCCAGCCTGGCCGCGCAGGCCTTTGCCAACGCCGACTCGACCGAGCTCCTGCGCGAGCGCACGGCTGCCCTCGAGCGCCAGCTCCGCAACCAGAGCGAGCTGCTCCAGATCACCGAGTCGATCCTGACCACGCTCGACCCCGGCGCGGTCCTCGAGCAGATCACCGATCGGCTCGGCAACCTCGTCGGCTACG
>JAXDKT010000181.1:0-7128 GCA_034666965.1 Chloroflexota bacterium
GACGAGGACGAGGAGCAGGACGCGGGCGTTCGCGAGGCTCAGCACGCCCTCGCGTAATCGCGAGTCCAAGTCGGACCGGCCGCGCGCGGTCTTCTTCGGGACCGGGTCGTTCGGTGTCGAGACGCTCTGGGACCTCGACATGTCGGACGACGTCGACCTCGTCGGCGTCGTCACCGCCCCGCCTCGGCCCGCCGGGCGAAAGCTGGAGCTGCGCGCGTCGCCGATCGGGCAGGAAGCCGACGGTTGCGTCGGGGTCAAGACCATCCTCACGCCAGATCGGCTTCGCGATCGAGAGGCGATCGATTCTGTCCTTGCGCTCCGACCGGACATTGCGATCCTGGCCGACTACGGTCAGCTCGTTCCGGCGCCGATCCTGGACCTGCCCCTCGGCGCGCTCAACCTCCATCCATCGCTCCTGCCTCGGCACCGTGGCGCGACACCGATCCCAGCCACGATCCTGGCCGGCGACAAGGAGACCGGCGTGACGCTGATCCAGATGGATCGGGGCCTGGACACCGGTCCGATCGTGGCCCAAGCCAGGGTCCCCCTTCGGGGCTCGGAGACGACCCCGGAGCTTCAGGAGATTCTCAAGGCGCGCGCGGACTCGCTCCTGCAAGCGTCCCTGGGGCCGTGGATCCGCGGCGAGTTGAAGGCGGTCCCACAGGACGAATCCGGCGCGACGCTGACCGGTCGACTGACCCGCGACGATGGGCGACTCGGGCCGGACATCCCCGCCCTCCAGGCATGGCGGATGGTCCGGGCCTACCTGCCCTGGCCGGGCACGTTCATCGAGACGCCGTCCGGTCGGCTCGTCGTCCTGGCCGGATCGGTCGTCGATTCGGCGCCCGGCGACGTTCCCGGTCGGCTGGTGGCCGAGGGTGACGGACTGGCGCTCGCCACGACCGCGGGACGTCTTCGCCTGGAGCGGGTCCAGCCTGCCGGCGGCCGACCGATGTCCGGCGGCGCGTTTCTTCGTGGTCGCGGTCGCGACCTGGTGGGTCGCAACCTGGTCTGACGGCAGCTCGCCCTCGGTCAGCCGGGCGCGGGCCGGGCCACGCCCCGTGCGACAATGCGCCGCGTGACCGACGCTCCCGCCCCCGCCGTCCCGGTCCGCGCGCCCAGGCCGCCGGTCGGCGCTTCTCGTGACCCACGACCAGGCCTGTCCGGGCTCCGTCCCGACGCGCTCGGCGCATGGTTGGCCGAGCGGGGCGCGCCGTCGTATCGAGCCCGCCAGATCGCCGATGCCGTGTGGGCCGCGGGTGCCCAGGATGCTGCCGCCCTGCGGACCCTGCCGGCGGCGCTCCGAGCGCAGCTCGACGCGGCGTTCCGGTTCGACACGCTGGCCGACACCGAGCTGCGCCTGTCCGATGGCGGCCTCACCGAGAAGGCGCTGCACCGCCTGTCCGACGGTGCCCTGGTCGAGTCGGTGCTGATGCACTATCCGGCGCGAGCGGGCAGCCGCGAGCGCCACACCGTGTGCATCTCGAGCCAGGCTGGCTGTGCCGTGGGCTGCCCGTTCTGCGCCACCGGGGAGCTCGGCTTCACCCGCGACCTCGAGACGGCCGAGATCGTCGACCAGGTGCGGGCGGCGGCGCGTCGGCTGGCGGCCACCGGCCGACGCCTGACGAACGTGGTGTTCATGGGCATGGGCGAGCCCCTGCTCAACCTCGACCGGGTGCTCGAGGCCGTGACCGCCCTGTCCGATCCAGGCCGGTTCGGGCTCGGCGCCCGGCATATCACGGTCAGCACCAGCGGGGTCGTGCCGGGCATGCGTCGGCTGACCGGGCTGGGGCCGCAGTTCACCCTCGCGGTCAGCCTCCACGCGGCGCGCGACCCGCTCCGGGACGTGCTGGTCCCGCTCAACCGGACCTGGCCCGTCGCCGAAGTGGTCGCCGCCGCGCGTGACCACGCCACGGCGACCGGGCGACGGATCTCCTACGAGGTCACCCTGATCGACGGGGTCAACGACACGCCGGCGGACGCCGACGCCATGGCCGAGCTCCTGCGCGGCGACCTGTGCCACGTCAACCTGATCCCGATGAACCCGGTCGCCCACACGCCCTGGTCCGCCAGCCCCATGGCCCGGATCGAGCAGTTCGCGGCCCGTCTTCGGCGCGATGGGATCGCGGTGACGATCCGACGCAACCGCGGTCAGGAGATCGGTGCGGCCTGCGGCCAGCTTGCCGCCGAACGCGCCGGCGAGCCCGCCGCCCCGGCCGTGGCCCGCCGCCGGGAGCTGCTCGTTCGCGACAGCGCGGCGGCGCTCCGTGCGGTCGGCGACTGAACGGTGGGCACTGGTCGGGCGCGCCTCGCCGCGAGCATTCTCGACGCCGACCTGTCGAACCTGGCGTATGCGGTCCGGCGGGTCGAGAAGGCTGGCGCCGATCGGGTCCACCTCGACGTGATGGACGGGCACTTCGTCCCCAACCTGACCTTCGGCTGGAAGACGATCAAGCAGCTCCGGCCGCGAACCGAGCTCCCCTTCGACGCCCATCTCATGATCAGCGAGCCGGGGCGCTATATCGAGGAATTCATCGAGGCCGGCTGCGACTCGATCACCTTCCACGTCGAGATCGACGAGCCAATCGAGCCGACCCTGCGCCGGATCCGCGAGGCCGGGCGGGCGGCTGGCCTGGCGATCAAGCCCAAGACCCCGGTCCGCGCCCTGGCCCGCTACCGCGAGCTCATCGACATCGTCCTGGTGATGACCGTCGAGCCCGGCTTTGGCGGTCAGGCGTTCATGCCCGACGCGGCGCGCAAGATCGTCGGTGCCCGGGACCTGCTGAGCTACCTGCCACTGGGCGGCGAGGTCCACGTCGACGGCGGAATCAACCGCGAGACGGCCGAGTACGTCGGCGGGCTGGGGGTTGACGTCCTGGTCGTGGGCTCGGCCCTGTTCCATCCGGGCCATGACATGGGCCGTGAGATCCGTCTGATCAAGGCCCTGGCCGACGAGGGCTACGCCTTCCGGCTCAACAAGGGCAAGCTGCCGATCCCGCGCGACGAATGGCGCAGCATCGCCAGCCTGCCGCTCCACGTGGGGACGAGGTTGCGGGCCACGATCGAGGCCGACGGCATCCCGGTGATCATGCTCCGAGCCGACGGCCGGATGAACCCCGACGGCGTGCGCGATTACGAGCTGATGGTGCCCCACCAGGTGGAGAAGCTCACCCGCGAACGGTATGCCGCCGAGCGCGAGGCGGCTCAAGCCGAGGCAGATGGCTGGCGGGCATCGTTCGAGCCGGCCCGGACGTGACCGACACGATCGAGACCGACCCGACCCAGACCTCCGGGCTGGGCCGACGCAACGACCGGATCCTGCTCTGGGCGGTCGGTGCCTACATCGTCATCCTCTCGGCGCTAATGCTCGTCCGGGGCGTCTCGATCACGCCCGACGTGCTGCTGGTGGCGCTGGGCCTGGCCGCGGTGCTCCTCGGCCGAGGACGGCTCTTCCTGCGCGACTGGATTCCGTTCATCGGGCTGTTCTTCGCCTACGAGCTGATGCGGGGCTATGCCGACAACATCGGCCTGGCGGTCCACGTCACCGACATTCTGGCCCTCGAGCGGACGCTGTTTGGGGGTCACCTCCCGACCCAGGTCCTCCAGGACGCGTTCCATCCGGCGACCGGCCCCGATCCGCTGGCCTCGGTCGCGACGATCTTCTACTTCCTGCACTTCCCGTTGCCGATCGCGGTCGGCTTCTTTCTGTGGCTCCGGCGGCGGCGGGTCTATTACGACTTCACCGCCGCGCTGATCCTGCTGGCGATGGCCGGCTTCGTGACCTACGTCCTTCTGCCGGTCGCGCCGCCATGGTGGGCCGCCGAGCACGGCTACCTGCCCGGACCCGACGGCCGGCCCGCGATCCTCTATCTCAAGGAGCAGGGCTTCGACCAGCTGGCCAGCTTCTTCGGCTTCGAGGGCCACTACATCTACAGCTACACCGTGTACGACATCAATCCCAACCAGGTCGCGGCGTTTCCCTCGCTCCACGCCGGGTTCCCGTTCCTGGGCTTCCTGTTCGCCCGGCGGGCGTTTGGCCGGGTGGGCTGGATCCTGCTGGCGTATTCGGTCTGTGTCTGGTTCTCGATCGTGTACCTGGCCGACCATTACGTCGTCGACATCCTCGGCGGACTGGCCTACGCCGGCGCGGCCTACTGGGCCGTGATCCATGCGCCGGGTTGGTTCCGGCGGGCGATCGACGACGCGGCCGACGACGAGCTCGAGGCCGGCGTCGACGCGGTCGCGGCGGGCGACGCTGGCGCGCTCACCCGGCTCGGTCGGCGGGTGCGCTGGCCGATCGTCGCCCAGGGCGTCGCGATTGCCGTGCTGGGCGGGCTGGCGACGTACTGGATGAACACGACCGGGGCGCTCGGCGGCGGGAGCACGGCCCTCTATCTCGTCCCCTGGCTGGCGCTCCTCGGCGGAGCCTGGCGGGCGGCCGTCGGGCTGCTCAGCCGCTAGCGGCGGACGGCCGGTGCGGGCGTTGCTGCAACGGGTCAGCCGGGCCGAGGTCCGCGTCGACGGCGAGCGCATCGCGGCCATCGGCCAGGGCCTGCTCGTGCTCGTCGGTGTCGGGCCGGCGGATGACCCGGCGATCGCCCAGGGACTCGCCCGCAAGATCGCCGAGCTGCGCATCTTCGAGGACGAGCGGGGTCGAACCAACCGGTCCCTGTTCGACGTCGCGGGGGAGGCACTGGTGGTCAGCCAGTTCACGCTCTTCGCCGACACCGGCAGCGGCCGCCGACCCGGCTTCACGGGCGCCGCCCCGCCCGACGTGGCGATCCCGCTCTACGAGGCCTTCGCGGCCGCTCTCGAGGGCCAGGGCGTGACCGTCGCACGGGGGCGCTTCGGCGCCGAGATGGAGGTCGAGCTGGTCAACAACGGCCCGTTCACGATCTGGCTCGACACGCAGGCGCGAGATCGGTCGGATTGACGGGAACCGGTCGGCAGCGCCGGGGCGATGCCTGGCGGCCGCCTCGGCCGATGGCTAGCGGCTGGCCTTGGCCAGGGTCCGCCGGCAGCGCGTGCAGACCAGCTGCCGCTTGGCCTCACCCTTGGGCGTTGCGACCACGAGCGGCTGGAGGTTGGGCTGGTAGCGACGGTGGGCTCGGACGCGGTTCATGCCCGACGATTGCGGGTTGAACCCGCCCATCGAGACCTTGCCGCAGATGGCGCAAGCGCGGGCCATGTGGACCTCAGGGAGTGGAAATCGTGGGTCGAACCCTCCGGTCGCTTGGGGCCGGAGCAGGCGCTACGATAGCACAACGAGCTCGACTTCCCGATCGGCCATCGTCCCGAGAGCCCACCACGGAGGCAGTTGGCGCATGACCGAGCGATCCGTCGGCCGCCGTTCTCTCGCGACCCGGCGGCGGTGCGATGGAGACGGTCTGCTGGCGGCGTTCGGCGCGGCGGTCGCCAACCTCGAGGCCCACGTCGACGAGATCAACGATCTGAACGTCTTTCCCGTCCCGGACGGCGACACCGGCTCGAACATGGTCGCCACCGTCGCGCTCGCCCTCGTGGAGGCGCAGCGATCCAGCGACCGGTCCGCGGACCGGGTGGCGGCGGCGATCGGCCTCGGGGCGGTCATGGGCGCACGCGGCAACTCGGGCGTGATCCTGTCGCAGATCATCAGCGGGATGGCCAGGGCGATCGCCGGCCAGAAGCGGATCGACGGGCGCGACCTGGCGCGGGCGCTCGGACAGGGATCGGAGACGGCGTACGCGGCCGTGAAGGAGCCGGTGGAGGGCACCATCCTGACCGTGATCCGCGAGGCCGCCGCCGCAGCCCAGCTGGTCGCCGAGCGGGACGGTGACGTCGAGTCGGTCCTGGCGGCGACGGTCGACGCGGCCGACCTGGCCGTCGCGCGAACCCCCGGCCTGCTGCCGGTCCTGCGCGAGGCGGGCGTGGTCGACTCCGGTGGCCAGGGCCTCTACCGGTTGCTCGAAGGGGCGTTGCGGCACCTCGTCGGCGAGGGCCAGGTGGGGGTCCCGGCGGCCGATGCGCGGTCGCTCGTCAGGCCGGCCGCCGGTGTGGCCGAGGCCAGGGCTGCCTACGGCTACGAGACCATGTTCCTGCTCCAACCGCCCCGCGGTGGCTCGCTCGACATCGCGGTCGTTCGCGAGCGACTGGAAGCCATCGGCGAATCGGTCGCCGTCGCCGGGGACGCGGGGGCGCTCAAGGTCCACGTCCACAGCGAGCGTCCGGACGCCGTCATCGGAGTGGGCCTCGGCCTGGGCACCCTGAGCCGGATCACGGTCGAGAACCTCGACGAGCAGGTGCGTGAGGTGCGCGAGGTCAGGGCGTCGGCATTCACGCGGTCCAATGGCACCGGTCGGCGCGGCCATGGACGAGCGGCCGGCGGCCCACGGGCGGGCGATGGCGGGCGGCTCCCGCTGGCGGTCGTGGCCGTGACCTCCGGTCAGGGGCTGGCCCGGATCTTCGAGAACCTGGGAGCGGCCGCGGTGGTGAGCGGCGGCCCGTCGGCCAACCCCAGCACCGCCGAGCTCGTTGCGGCCGTCGAGGCGGTAAGCGCCGACGAGGTCCTGCTCCTCGCGAACAGCGCCAACGTGGTGCTCGCCGCGCGGCAGGCCGCGGAGCTGGCCGAAGGGTCGGTCCATGTCATCCCGACCCGCAACGCGGCGGAAGGCTTGGCCGCCATGCTCGCGCTCGACCCGAGCGCACCAGGCGCGGCCAACCTCGCCGCGATGACCGATCGCGGCCGCGGCCTGGCCACGTTGCAGGTGACCGCGGCCCGGCGCGACTCGCGCATCGGCGGGCGGACCGTCCGCCAGGGCCAGACCATCGTCCTCGATCCCGACGACGGGCTCGTCGCCGCCGGCGACGATCGCGAAGCGACGATCCTGACGGCGATCGCAAGCCTGCCGGCCGGGATCGAGCTGCTGACGCTGTTCTACGGCGACGAGGCGGACCAGGCCGAGGCCCGCGCGCTCGCCGAGCGGATCTCGACGACCCGCTCCGGGGTCGAGGTCGAGGTCCGCCACGGCGGCCAGCCACACTACCGGTACCTCGTCTCGGCGGAGTAGCCGATGACCCCGGCCCGGTCGCTGCGGACGTCCTCGCCCGGCACAGCCAGGACGACCGCCCGACGCCGCCCGGCCCCGCCAG
>JAXDKT010000182.1:0-2658 GCA_034666965.1 Chloroflexota bacterium
GCCGCGGTGCCGCGACCCGCGGTTGACTAGCCGCCGCGCAGCTTGCGGTGCTCGATGGCGGTGCAGCGGTCCATGACCACCCCGAGCCCGGCCGCGGCCGCCACCCGGGCGGCCGCCCAGTCGACCACGCCGAGCTGGAGCCACAGGCAGCCCGCGCCGACCGCAACCGCCTCCTCCGCGTGCGGCAGGCACAGCCCGGAGCGCCGGAACACATCGACGATGTCGACCGGGCCGGTCTCGGCCACCGCCTCGACGACGGTGCGGAAGCTCGGCAGGCCGAGCACATCCCGGGCGTTCGGGTTGACCGGGACGCACTCGTAGCCGTGATGGATGAGGTAGCGCATCACGCTGTGCGACGGGCGGCCGGGGTCGGGCGAGGCACCGACGATGGCGATCCGCCGGGCGGTGCGCAGGACCTCCCCCGCGGCCGTGTCGTCGAGGATCGAGACGGCGCCGCGACCCTCCTGGAGATCGAGGACGGCACGTGCCCGCTGGCGCTCCTCGGCGGTCACCGCGGGCTGCCGCTCAGGTCCGGGCTTCGCGATGGTAGGGCTGGCCGACGGCGGCCGGCGCCACACTCCGGCCGACCGCCGCCACGAGAACCACGATCGTGACGATGTACGGCAGCGCGCCATAGAACTCGTTCGGGATCGCTCGCAGGACGTCGCCCAGCTCGTGCGTCGGCGGGCGCAGGCCGATTGCCACCCGGAGCGCCTCGGACGCGGTGAAGAGGAGCGCAGCCCCGAGGGAACCGAGCGGCGTCCAGCGGCCGAAGATGACCGCGGCCAGGGCGATGAACCCCCGCCCACTGGTCATCCCGTTCTGGAACGAGCCGCTCTGCTCGAGGGTCAGATAAGCGCCCGCCAGCCCGGCGAAGACGCCGCCCAGGATCACGTTCCGGTAGCGCAGCGCGATGACGTCGATACCGACGGTCTCGGCGGCCTTGGGATGCTCACCCACCGCCCGGGTGCGCAGGCCCCAGCGCGACCGGAAGAGCATCACCTGGAGGAAGATCACCGCGAACAGCACCGAGATCGCGATCGGGCCATGGGCGAAGAAGGCGCGGATGATCCAGCCCACGACCGGCAGGTCGACCAGTGCCTGGGGTGGCAGCCAGGGCTGAAAGATCCCGGCGCCAAGACGCGGGTTGGGCGTGATGATGAGCCGGTTCAGATAGCCGGTCAGGCCAAAGGCCGCGATGTTGATGATCGTTCCACTGATGATCTGGTCGGCCCGGATCGAGATCGACAACCAGGCGTGGAGCGCCGAGACCAGCATCCCGGTGAGGACGGCCACGACGACGCCGATCAGGATTGGCACGGTCACCCCGAACACGGGACCCGGCGTTCCGGTGCCGAACGCCTGGGCCACGAGCCCCGCCGCGAGGAAGCCCGTGAACGCGGCGCTCAGCATCATCCCTTCGATGCCGATGTTCACGATCCCGGAGCGCTCGTTCATGATCCCGCACAGGGCGCCGAGCGCGATCGGCGCGGCCAGGCCGACGAAGATCGGGGCGATGACCGGGACGGTGTCGACCAGGTAGCCGATCAGCTGGAAGACGACGCCCAGGACCGGGATCGAACTGAGGACGCTCGCGATCTGGTCCATCAGGGCGTGCGACCCCCATAGGAGCGGGTGACGGTCTTGAGGTCGACGAGTCCGCCCGCCGCCCGGATCCGGAAGAGGCGGCGGACGACGACATCGGCGGCCAGGAAGAGCAGGATCACGGCCTGGATGACGTCGACGATCTCGACCGGGATCTGGGCCTGGATCTGCATCAGCCCGGCGCCGGCTCGGAGGGCGCCGAAGAGCAGCGCGGCCGCGGCGATCCCGAAGGGGTGCGATCGTCCGAGGAGGGCCACCGCGATGGCATCGAAGCCGATCGACGTGCCGTAGGACGGGATCATGAAATGGCTCACCCCGAGGATCTCGGTCGCGCCGGCGATCCCGAACAGCAGCCCGGAGAAGCTCATCGTGAACGGGATCAGGAACCCGGGCCGCATGCCCGCGTACCGTCCGGCGCTGGGATTCGCCCCGACGCTCCGGATCTCGAACCCGAGCGTGCTGCGGTACAGGAGCCACCAGACCGCCGGCACGGCCAGCACGGCCAGCACCACCCCGAGGTGGAGGTTGGGGCCGATCGCGATCGGCAGGATCGCGTTGCCCAGGTCGCCGGTTCGGCCAAACGAGTAGCCCGGGGCCAGGAGGGGGCCCAGGATCAGGTAGGCGATCACGGCTGCCGCGATTGAGTTGAGCATGATCGTGGTGACGACTTCGTGGGCCCCCGTCCACGCCTTGAGCGCCCCCGGGATGAAGCCCCACGCGGCGGCGGCCAGCATCCCGGCCACCAGGGCGACCACGATCGCGACCGGAGCCGGGGCGGTGCTCAGCGCCGAGCCGACGCCGGCGGTTGCCGTCGCCCCGAGCAGGAACTGGCCCTGGCCGCCGATGTTGAACAACCCGGCCTTGAACCCGACACCCACGGCCAGCCCCCCGAGCACGAGCGGCGTCGCCTGGAGGATCGTGTTCTGGGGCGATCCGAGGGCGCCCTGCAGGAGCGCGCCGTAGGCCACGAGGGGCAGGCTGAAATCGATCGCGCCGGTCGTGATCACGCTCGAGGCCAGGATGATCAGGGCGGCGACGATCAGGGCCAGGACG
>JAXDKT010000183.1:0-5788 GCA_034666965.1 Chloroflexota bacterium
AGGGTGTCGATCCGCCCGTCGCGGATCATCCCCTCGAGCTCCTCGCGACGGGGATGCTTGGCATGGCCGTGGCTGTCGCTGCTCATCGTCGTTTCCTCGTTCCGGAACGGTGACGTCGAACGGGAGGGCCGACCGGCAAGACCGGCCGACCCTCCGATGCTACGAGGTCCGGACGTCGTCGCGTGTGAGGCGCCGACGCATCGACTCCGTCTAGGCGGTGGTGGTCCCCTCGAGCTGCCCGGCCGCCTGCTCGAACTCGCGCTCGAGCTCGGTCAGGTGCGCCTCGGCGCCCTGGACCCGTGGACCCTGGAATCGGGCGCGCGCCCAGCCGAAGTAGTAGACGAGCAGGAGGATCAGGGTGCCCACCATGAACGGCCAGGAGATATTGCCCGAGGTCGGGAAGCTGAACAGCACCATCAGGACGAGGATCCAGAAGATGGCCAGCCAGGCAACCGGTTTCGACCAGCGTCCGAGGCTCCAGACCTGATGCTGTCGCCATTCCTGCGTCGTCGCCCCGAGGTAGATGACGACGCCGTAAGCGGCGTACAGGAAGCTCGTGCTGATCGCGGTGACGATCACGATGGCCGTGCCACCGCCCACGACCCCCGCGGCCACGGTGAACAGCCAGGCCACCACCACGATCGCGGTGAGGGCGTTGGCCGGCGTCCGGTACCGGCGGGACACCTTCTTGAGCCAGCCCGACAGGGGGATCCCGTCGTCACGGCTGAATGCGAACAGCATCCGCCCGGCAGCCGCGACCGAGGCCAGGCCGCAGAACGACATCGCGATCGCGATGCCGGCGGCCAGCAGGTCGCCCAGGCCAACGCCCAGGATGACGATGCTGTCGAGGTTGTACTGGAGGATCGCGATCACGGCCACGCCGCCGCCGAAGTAGTACTGGCTGGCGGTTCCCTGGATCGGGGTCTCGAGGGCCTTCGGGAAGAGCTGGTCCAGCGCCGGCAGGTGGGTGGTCAGCGCGAACAGGAAGATGAAGCCGACGACCGCCGAGACCGCGACCGACAGGAACACTCCCCAGGCGCTGGACATTCGCGCCCCGACCGTCTCCTCGGCGACGTGGGCGGATGCGTCATAGCCCGTATAGGTCCAGTTCGCCAGCAGGAGCGAGAAGAGGAACGCGAGCGCCGTCGGATAGGTGATCGCCGCGCCGTACTTCAGGCTGATCGGTCCGATGTCGTTGTTCCAGCTGCCGGCCACATCCAGGGGCTGGATCTTGAACAGGGTGAGGCCGCTCATGTCGGGCTTGCCGATCGCGAAGATCAGGATGGCCACCGCGGCCACGATGACGATGTGCCACCAGACGCTGACCTGGTTGAGGAACGCCACGAGGTTGATCCCGGCGACATTCAGGATCAGCTGGACGATCATGAGGACGCCCATCGTCAGCAGCTGGCCGGTCAGCCACGACTGGCCGAGCACCAGGCTGGTGTTCTGGTAGTCGATCCCGGCGTTGGCCAACAGGGGCGTGACGATCGTCGCATTCAGGAATGCCGCTGCGGCAAAGTTGATCCCGGCGACGATCGCGAACTGGCCGATCAGGTTGAGCCAGGCGGTCCACCAGCCCCATTCCTTGTTCTTCATCTTGCTGGCCCAGTAGTACAGGCCGCCGGCGGTCGGATAGGCCGAAGCGATCTCGGCCATCGACGCGGCAATGAACAGGACGAACACGGTCACCAGCGGCCAGCCAATGAGGACGGCGGCCGTGCCCGCCCAGGCCAGGCCGTAGTCGTACAGGATGACCGCGCCGGTCAGGATCGAGATGATCGAGAAGCTGATCGCGAAGTTCGAAAAGCCACCCATCGTGCGGTAGAGCTCCTGGGCGTATCCCAGCCCGTGGAGATCCTTGACGTCCTGGGCGATCTGGTCGTCTCGATTCCGTGCCTGAGTCATCGGAGCCTCCCTGCACCGTAGACGCCCCCGGCCCACCCCTGCGCTGGTCGCTGCCAGCAGGCGGGTCCCCTCCCTCAAGGGTCCCGGTTGGAATGGGATCGCGATCGCGAGCGGCGGCGCGTACCGGTCCAACGTGCCGGGCACGATACCGCACGCGCCGACGGTGCGAAAGGGGGTGGTCCGGTGGACTCGACCGCGGATCCCCGGATCGGTGCCGTACGATCGGGACGTGGACCAAACCACCCTGCCCATCCTCGAAGTCGGCGCCGTTCTCCTGGCCGCCGCCGTGGCCGGCTGGCTGGCCCGCCGGATCGGCGTGCCGGCGGTCGTCGGCTACCTCCTGGTCGGGTTGCTGCTCTCGCCGTTCACGCCGGGCTACGCCGCCGATCACGACCAGCTCATCCTGTTCGCCGACCTGGGCGTCGTCCTGCTCCTGTTCGAAGTCGGCATCGAGGTGGACCTCGGCCGGCTGCGCAAGGAGCAGGCCACCCTCCTCTGGGCGGCGCCGCTCCAGACGGTGGCCACGTTTGCCCTCGCGACCGGGGCCTTTCTGCTCGCCGGTCTCGAGCTGTCGGCCGCCGCGCTCATCGGGCTGGCCGTCGCGCTGTCGTCGAGCGTGGTGATCGTCAACATCACGCGGAGCCGGAGACGAACGACCGATCAGACCACCGACCACATCCTCGTCGGCTGGGGGATCCTCCAGGACGTCACCGGGGTGTCGATCGCGATCGTCGTCCTCGGGCTGATGGGCTCCGGACGGCCGCCGCTCGAATCGTTGATCGGGCTGCTCGCCTTCGGCGCCCTGGCGCTGGCGGCGGACCGTCTCCTGCCAATGGCCCTCGTCCGCCTCCGCTCGGAGCACGACCTGTTCCTGCTCGTCTCGGTCGCGGCGGGCCTTGCTCTGGCCGGCGCCGGTGCGGTCCTGGCCGGGATCCCGATCGCGCTGGCCGCATTCATCGCCGGGCTGGCCATCAGCGACAGCCCGGATGCCGCCGAGGCTCGCCGCCGTCTCCTCCCGTTCCGCGACGTCTTCGCGGTGTTCTTCTTCGTGGCGATCGGGACGCTGATCGATCCCGGCGCGGTTGGGCGCGGCTGGCCCTGGCTGGCGCTCACGCTCGTCCTGGTGGTGGCCGCCAAGTCGGCCCTGGCCTACGGCCTGGTGCGGTTCACGAGCCTCGAGGGCAGCCCGCTCCACATCGCTCTCGGGCTTGGCCAGATCGGCGAGTTCAGCTTCGTCCTGGCCTCGTACGCGCTGGCCCGCGGGGCGATCGGTACGGATGTCTTCGCGGCGGTCCTGGCCGCCGTGGCGACGTCGATCGCGGCGTCGACGATCCTCGTCCGGCTGGTGCCGCGCCCGACTCCCCCGCGCGAACCGGCGGCCGATCAGTAGATCAGCGTCGTTCCGGTCGGGAAGGTGAAGTCGAAGATGCCCGGCGGCAGGGGCGCATCCGGTGCCAGATCGACCACGACGGCGTTGCGGGTCTCGGTCTCGCCGACCGTCTCGATCAGCTGGACGATCACGCCGGTCTCGCGATCGAACACGACCCGCAGGTGATGGTCCGGTCGGTCGGTGGTCACCTCGGTCGTGCGGGGGTGATCGCATTCGAGGACGATCGCCTCACGCCGGTCGATCTCGGTCGTGCTGGACACCCAGCAGCGCCCGGTCGCGAGCACGTTCTGGCAGAAGCCGGCTGGGTGGACGAACGTGTCCGGCAGCGTCTCCATCGGCAGCGCTGTGAGCGGCACGTAGACCTTCGAGGTCTGAGGCAGGTCCGGGTCATCGAGTCCGACCACGCCCCGGCGGACGGGCCGCCGGGTGCCGAGGCGATGGATGGCGGAGTAGGTCCAGACCGTCTCCCCGTCGGAGGCCCAGGTCTCATAGGCCGCGGCGGTGCCCCGCTCCGGCTCCGCGGTCGCCACCCGAGCGTGGCCCGGGTGGCGAATGGCCACGTCCGAGACCGCCAGGTGGTCGCCGCTCGCCGTTCGGGTGCGGTCCTCGATCCGCATCCGGAGCGTCGCGAAGCGCAGCTCCGCGTCGCGCGCGAAGGTGAACAGCTCGTCGACGCTCGGCAGCCCGAGGGGCAGGCTGACCAACCGGGGGCGTACGGGATCGTCGGTGGGGACCGGCAGGCTCGCGGAGGGGTCCGAGGAGTGAATCGAGGACATCGGCCGGATTGTACCGGTGCCGCGGTCGGCGGGGACCTCCGCGCGCCCATCTGTTGTTCCGGGCGTCGCCGAGCGGCGCCCGTTTGCGCCGCGGGGCGACGTACACTCGGTCCATGACCGGCAGCACGTCGACCGGAGCGGCGACCCCGGAGGCCACGGGGTTCCGGATCGAGAAGGACGCCCTCGGCGAGGTGCTGGTACCCGCCGAGCACTATTGGGGCGCCCAGACCCAGCGCTCGATCGAGAACTTCCGGATCGGAGTGGACCGGTTCACCTGGGGCCGCCCGGTCATCCGCGCCCTGGGCATCCTCAAGCTGGCTGCCGCGCGGGCCAACGTCGAGCTGGGCCAGCTACCGGCCGACAAAGGCGCCCTCATCGAGCGGGCTGCCAGGGAGGTCGTCGACGGCCGGCTCGATGCCGAGTTCCCCTTGGTGGTCTTCCAGACCGGCTCCGGCACTCAGACCAACATGAACGCCAACGAGGTCATCGCCGGCCGCGCCAACGAGCTGGCCGGTGCCGGGCGCGGCGGCAAGTCGCCGATCCATCCCAACGACGACGTCAACCGGTCGCACTCCTCCAATGACGGCTTCCCCACGGTGATGCACGTCGCCGCGCTCGAGGAGATCGAGGGCGCCGTGATCCCGGCGCTGGAGCGGCTGCGCGACACCCTCCGGGCCAAGTCCGCCGCCTACGCCGACGTGATCATGCTCGGGCGGACCCATCTCCAGGACGCCACGCCGGTCACCCTCGGCCAGGTCATCGGGGGCTGGGCAGCCCAGCTCGACGGCGCCCTCGCCGGGATCCGCTCGTCCCTGCCGGCGCTGTACGAGCTGGCCCTCGGGGGGACGGCCGTCGGGACCGGCCTCAACGCCGACCCGCGCTTCGGCGACCTTGCCGCGCAGCACATCGCCCAGGAGACCGGGCGGCCGTTCCGCGGCGCTCCGGACAAGTTCGCGGCGCTGTCGGCCCATGATCCGATGGTCGCCGCCTCGGCCGCGCTGCGGACGCTGGCCGTCGCCGCGATGAAGATCGCCAACGACGTCCGCTGGTACGCCTCGGGGCCGCGGGCAGGGATCGGTGAGCTGCTCATCCCCGAGAACGAACCGGGCTCGTCGATCATGCCCGGCAAGATCAACCCCACCCAGAGCGAGGCGCTCACCCAGGTCGTCGTCCAGGTCTTCGGCTGCGACGCGGCCGTCGCCTTCGCCGGCTCGCAGGGCAACTTCCAGCTCAACGTCTACAAGCCGGTCATGCTCGACAACCTCCTGACCGCGGCCACGCTGCTGGCCGAGGCGATCCGCTCGTTCAATGACAACTGCGCGGTCGGGATCGAGCCGAACCTGCCCCGGATCCGCGAACACCTCGAGGATTCGCTGATGCTGGTGACTGCCCTCAACCCGCACATCGGCTACGAACGGTCGGCCGAGATCGCGCTCCACGCCCACCGCACCGGGATCTCGCTGCGCGAGGCCGCTCGCGAGCTCGGGCACCTGACCGACGAGGAGTTCGATGCCTGGGTCGATCCCGCGGCCATGACCCGCCCGCTCGCGGAGCCCTGAGCCTGCGCCGGCCGCCTGGTGGCCGAGCCCCTAGACTCGGCGGCATGGAGGTCGGGCCCGAGAGCTTCCGCAAGGTGATGGGTCATTTCGTGACCGGGATCACCGTGGTCACAACGCTCGACCCGGCCGGCCGGCCGGCCCGGCTCACGGTCAAC
>JAXDKT010000184.1:0-2808 GCA_034666965.1 Chloroflexota bacterium
TAGAATTGGCCGACAACCGAATACGCCTCCGGGGAGCGCGAATGCGCTGAGAGTGTGGCAACCCGCCACAGACCCGCCGAACCTGATCCGGCTCGTACCGGTGTAGGAAGCAGGCAGATCCGTCGACTCGACGCCGTTCCCCGTCACCCGGGAGCGGCGTTCTTTTTCGAGTCGGAGGTCATGTCCAGGGTGAAGCGTCCCAAGATCCAGGCCGCGCTTGCGGCCAGCGTGCTCAGTGCGATCCTGGTCTCGGCGTGCTCGGGCCCGGGGGCCGGCTCACCGCCGGCGACCGCCGGCACCCCGCCCGCGCCGAGCGCACCACCCAGCTCCGGCGGTCCGTCGGCGACGACCAAGCCGGCCACGGCAACCGTGCGGCTCGCCCTCGACTGGACCCCCAACACCAACCACACCGGCTTCTATGTCGCCCGGCAGGACGGTGCCTACGCGGCCGCGGCCATCGACCTGCAGATCCTGCCCTACGCCAGCACCAGCCCCGAGATCCTGGTCTCCTCGGGCGCCGCCGAGTGCGGGATCAGCACCCAGGAAGGGGCCACGTTCGCCATCGCGGCAGGCGCGAAGGAGCGCTCGGTGATGGCCATCCTGGCCCACACGGCGACCGAGATCGCCGTCCGGGACGACGGCTCGGTCACCCGACCCAGGGACCTCGACGGCAAGCTCTACGCCGGCTTCGGCCTGCCCCAGGAGGTACCGGAGCTCCAGGCCGTGATCAAGGCCGACGGCGGGACCGGCAAGTTCAAGGTGGCCACCCTGGATACGGCCGCCTACGAGGCGCTCTACCACGGCAAGGCCGACTTCACGATCACCTTCAGCGCCTGGGAGGGGATCGAGGCCCGGGAGCGCGGGATCAAGCTCAAGACGTTTGCCTTCACCGACTACGGCCTGCCCGACTCGTACGCGGTCGTCGTCGTCTGCAACGACGCCTGGCTTGCGGCCAACGGCGATGCCGCTCGGCGGTTCCTGGCCGCCACGGTGGCCGGCTTCGAGACGGCCGCGACCGATCCCGACGGAGCCGCGGCCAAGCTGATCTCGGCCAACCCCGGGGTCTTCGACGCCAACCCGGCGCTGCCGCTCGACTCGGCCCGCTACCTGGCCGAGCGGAAGCTGTACGGGACGCCGGGCGCCATCGGGCGCCAGACCGCCGAACGGTGGAACGCCCTGTCCGGCTTCCTGTTCGACACGGGGCTGCTGGCCGGCCCCGACGGCAAGCCCCTGGCCAACCGGCCCGACTTCGGGACCTACTTCACCAACGACTACCTGCCGTGACGGGATCGCCGACCGTGAGCCAGCGCCCGAGTCAACCCCGGCAGGCTCTCCCGGCGCTGGCGCTCGTGGCGGCGATCGTGGTCGGGTGGGAGCTCGGCTGTCGGCTGCTGTCGGTCGACCCCCTGACCCTGCCCGCGCCGTCGCGGATCCTGGCCTCGCTGTGGGACAACCGCGGGGTGGCGGTCGGTCACGCCCTGACCACGCTCGGCGAGACCCTCGTCGGCTTCAGCGCCTCGGTCGTCTTCGCCGTGGTCGCGGCACTCGTCATGGATTCGCTCAGCTGGGTCCGGCGGGCGGTGTATCCCCTGCTCGTGACGTCGCAGACCGTGCCGATCGTGGCCGTGGCGCCGCTGCTGGTGCTGTGGTTCGGGATCGGCCTGCTGCCCAAGGTCATGGTGGTGGTCCTGGTGACGTTCTTCCCGATCGCGGTGGCCCTGCTCGACGGGCTGGCAGGAGCGGCCCGGGACGCCACGGACCTGCTCGAGTCGATGGGCGCCACCCGACGCCAGCAGCTCCTGAAGCTGCGCCTGCCGGGCGCCCTGCCATCGTTCTTCACCGGTCTGCGGATCGCGGTGACCTACGCCGTGGTCGGGGCGATCTTCGGTGAGGCGGTCGGTGCGATCGACGGCCTGGGGATCTGGATCGTCCTGTCCAAGAACCTGTTCCGGACGGACCTGGTCTTTGCCGCGATCCTGCTGACGGCCGTGCTGACCCTGGGCCTGTGGCTCCTCGTCGGCCTGGCCGAGCGGCTGGTCATCCCCTGGCACCGCGAGGCGCGCCGAGCCGGGGCGTGACGCAAGCGTTCCTCGCAGGCACGAGCGGGCCCCGTGCCCGCGCGAGTCGGCCCTGCCGCCGCCGCGAGTCGGGCCCGTGGCCGGTGCGAGCCGGGCCGGGTGGCCGGTGCGAGTCGGGCCTGCCGCCGCCGCGGATCGGCCCTGTCGCCGCCGCGGATCGGCCCTGCCGCCGGTGCGAGTCGTTCCCTGCCGCCGGTGCGTCGGGCCCGTCGCCGCCGCGAGTCGGCCCTGTCGCCGCCGCGGATCGGCCCTGTCGCCGCCGCGGATCGGCCTCGTGGCCGGTGCCAGTCGGCCCTGCCGCCGCCGCGAGTCGTTCTTCGCAGAGGAACAAATCGGGCGCTGGCGGGTCGCAGCATCCTCAAGGGCTCGAATATGGCTCGCCAAAACACGATCTCAAGGACCTGAGGGGCCCCTCGAGCCTGGCTGTCACGCTCGCAAGCGACAACAGGTCCGGCACCGGGGCCCCGGCGCTGCCGTCCGGGGGCGAACTCGAGCGCATTTGTCGTTCCCCAAAGAACAATGCGCGGATTCGAGGCTGTGCTACTGCAGGCGAGCTCGCGGGGAGGCTGGGCCCGGCGGCGCGGACGCGCGTCCCGGCGGCGCGGACGCCTGGGCTCGCCCGCCGCGCTGCCGCGCGCGACTGAGGCCTCAGTCGATCGTGAAGTGGTCCGGGTTCTGGTAGCGGCCGGTCCGTTCCTTCTCGATCTGCATCAGGACGTCGTTGAGCAGG
>JAXDKT010000185.1:0-3155 GCA_034666965.1 Chloroflexota bacterium
ACGGAGGGGACCAGGGGCACCGTCGCCGATCTCGTGGCCATCGTCGAACGGTCGTCGGACGCCATCCTCACCTGCGACCGGACCGGGCGCCTGCTGACCTGGAACCGCAGCGCCGAGCGCCTCTGGGGCTGGGGGGCGGCCGAGGTACTCGGAAGGACGGCGACCGACCTGCTCTTCCCCGGTCATCTCCGTCCCCGGGCCGCGGACCTCGTCCAGCGGGTCTTGGCCGGCGAGACGCTGGAGGACGTCGAGATCGAGGCTCGCCGCCGCGACGGCCTGCTCGTCCCGATCACCGTCAGCTGCTTTCCGCTGGTCGATGGGAACGGGAACGTCCGAGGCGGGTCCCTCGTCGCCCGCGACATCAGCGAGCAGCGGCTGTACCAGGCGACCCTGACCGACAGGGAGGCCCGCCTCCGGGAAGCCGAAGCGCTGGCGCATGCCGGCATGTGGTTATGGGACGCCGCCAGCGACACCGTCCAGTGGTCGGACGAACTGCATCGCATCCACGGGCTCGATCCCCACGACTTCGACGGGACCTTGTGCGGACACCTGGCGCCGGTGATCGCCGAGGATCGGGAACGCGTGGCGGAGGCGATGATCGCCGCCCTCAGCCAAGGGGTCCCCCTCCATCTGGACTACGAGATCGCCCGGCCCTCGGGAGAGCGGCGCTGGGTGTCGGCCCGCGGCGCCGTCACCGCCGACTCATCGGGCCGGACGGTGGGACTCCGCGGGCTGTGCCAGGACGTGACCGAGGCGAAGCGGGCCGAGGAGGCCCTCCGCCGGCAGGCGAGCCTGCTGCGCCTGGTGCAGCGCATCGCCGTGGCCGCCAATGAGTCCAAGACACTCGAGGAGGCGCTGTGGAGCTGCCTCGACGAAGTCTGCGGCCACACCGCCTGGCCGGTCGGGCGAGCCATTTTCGGCGAGACCGAACTCTGGCACGTGTCCGACCCGGACCGGTCCGAGTGGATCCGCCAGGCCGTCAGCGACCTGCCCTCCACGGTCACCCACCACGTCAGGGACAGTCGCGCCCCGTTATCCGGGCAGGCGGCCGCCCCCGGCGTGGTCGGAATCGGGGTTCCGGTCCTGGTCGGGTCGGAGGTCGCCGCGGTCCTCGAGTTCTTCTCCCTGGCGCCGTCGGAGCCCGACGACCAGCTTATGGAAGCGCTCATGGCCGGCGGCATCCAACTCGGGCGGGTGGTGGAACGGACCCGGGCCGAGAAGGCCCTGGCGGAGCAGGCCCTCCACGACCCCCTGACCGGCCTGCCGAACCGGGCCCTGTTCCTGAATCGTCTCAACCACGCCCTCGCCCGCGGCGAGCGCAACCCCCGCCTGCTGGCCGTCCTCTTCCTCGATCTCGACGGGTTCAAGCTCGTCAACGACAGCCTCGGCCACGACGTCGGCGACGCGCTCCTGGTGGCGGTGGCCCAGCGCCTCCGGACCGTGCTGCGGCCGGGTGACACCCTGGCCCGCTTCGGTGGCGACGAGTTCACGATCCTGTGCGACCAGTTGACCGGCGAGGAGCAGGCCCTGGCCGTGGCCCAGCGGCTCGCCGACGCCCTCGCGGAACCCATCGACCTCGGCGGCGGCGGCGAGATCGTCGTGAGCACCAGCATCGGCGTGGCGTTCTCCCGCCGGTCCGACGACTCCGCCGACGATCTGCTCCGTGACGCCGACGTCGCCATGTACCGGGCCAAGGAGCAGGGCCGGGCCCGGTGGGAGGTCTTCGACATCGCCATGCACACCCGGGCGGCGTATCGCCTCGAGGTGGTGAAGGACCTGCGCCGGGCCCGGGACCTCGGCCAGATGAGGCTCGACTACCAGCCGCAGGTCTCGATGGCTGACGGGCGCATCATCGGTGTCGAGGCGCTGCTGCGCTGGCACCACCCCGAGCACGGCCTCCTGTCACCGGCCGAGTTCATCCCGCTGGCCGAGGAGTCGCAGCTGATCCTGCCGATCGGTTCCTGGGTGCTCCGGGAAGCGTGCTCACAGCTGGCCACCTGGCGTCGTGAGCTCCCGGGCGACTCCGATATCGAGATGTGCGTCAACGTCTCCGCTCGTCAACTGGCCTCCGAGGACCTCGCTTCGGTCGTCGCGGCGGCCATTGCCGAGAACGGACTGGATCCGAAGAAGCTGTGCCTCGAGATCACCGAAAGCGTGCTCATGGAGGATGCCGACTTTTACCTGGGGGCTCTCCGCCGGCTGCTGCGGGTCGGTGTGCGCGTCGCCGTCGACGACTTCGGCATCGGGTACTCGTCGCTGGCCTATCTGCGGCGCTTCCCGGTCGACGTCCTCAAGCTCGACCGGGCGTTCATCGACGGTCTCGGTACCGGGCTCCAGACGAGCCAGGCCCGGGCCATCGTCCGAGCGGTGATCGACCTGTCGCATTCCCTCGACCTGACGCTGGTGGCCGAAGGGATCGAGACGGCCGACCAGGCGGCGGCGCTCCGCCGGCTCGGCTGCGACCTCGGCCAGGGCTACTGGTTCGCCCGTCCCCAGCCGCCCGACGCCGTGCTCGACCTGCTCCGCCGCGGCGGCCTGGCCCTCCCCGCCTCCGCGCTGGCCCTGCCCGGCCGATAACGCGGTCCCAGCCCACCGTATGGTGCAACCGGTTGCGGCAGACCGGGTGTTGACGGCCGTCGATATTCGCCGACCGCAACCGGTCGCGGTACCCCGTCCCGAGATGGCAGCAGCCCGAGCGGATTGCCCACGTAGTTTGTGGGCGGGCGAGCACCCTTTCGTGAAACGGAGGTGAGCGGATGGGCTGGTTCGTGTTGGCTTTCGAGGAAATCGACCAGACGCAGGTCGCGGTCGTTGGCGGCAAGGGCGCGCACCTGGGGGAGCTTTCGCGAATCGTTGGCATCCGCGTGCCCGCTGGCTTTTGCGTGACGACGGACGCGTTCCAGCGGATCATGGCGGAAGCGCCGTCGATCGACGATCGGCTCGATCGGTTGTCATGCCTGGAGCCGGACGATCGGGAAACGATCGGCGCGCTCAGCGCGGAGATCCGCCGGACCCTCGAAGGGGTGGCCATCCCCGACGATCTGGCGGCGGCGCTCACCGGCCCGCTCGCCCGGCTCGGCGAACAAGCGGCTTACGCCGTCCGATCCAGCGCGACGGCGGAAGACCTGCCGGGGGCCTCCTTCGCAGGCCAGCAG
>JAXDKT010000186.1:0-4739 GCA_034666965.1 Chloroflexota bacterium
CCAGTGACGCGGCGGCCACCACCTGGAGGGTGGGGTCCGACATGGCCTCGAATGTCTGAGCCGTGCTCGCTGCCCCGCTGCGCGCCTCCTCGGCCAGATCCGGGAGCCGCTCAGCGACCTGGCTGGCCCCGCTCATGACCGAGTCGACCCCGGTCTTGACCGTGCCGGCGGCATCGCGCAGCCGGCTCGGGCCCTCGTCTTCGAGCTCGGCCGCTGTCTGCTTGGTTGAACGGGACAGGGCGTCCCCCTTGGCGGCCATCTTGTCGGCGGCCTCGCCGATCCGATCGGTGGTGGTCATGGCGCATCTCCTCGCGGTCAGCATTGCTTCAAGCGCATCACGAGGATCGACCAGGTTCGCTTGCAGGCGGTCACGCGACCGCGGCCCGGGGCTTGCGACCGCGTTGCGCCCGGGGCTTGCGACCGCGTTGCGCCCGGATTAGGCGCCGCTGGCGATGCTCGGCAAATGGAGCAGGCGATCGGCGCCCGGTGGCTCGTCCTCCCCGGCGAGGCGACGCCGGTAGACCTCGAGGTAGCCGTCGACCATGCGTCGAGCCGAGAAGCGGTCCATGACGTCAGCCCGGATCCGCTCGCGATCGAGGCCGTCGACCCGCTCCAGCAGGAAGGCCAGGTTGGCCGGATCGTCACCCAGGAAGCCGTCAATGCCATCGCGCACGATCTCGGGCAGCGCCCCCGAGCGACGAGCGACGACGGGCGTCCCGCAGGCCATCGCCTCGATCGCCACCAGCCCGAATGGTTCCGGCCATGTGCCGGGCATCAGGAGGGCGTGGCTGGAGGCGAGGATCGCGTCGCGTTCGGCGCTGCCGAGCTCGCCCAGGAACTCGACGTCGGCTCGTTCGAGGGCCGGCTTGAACACCGTTTCGGCGTACTCCTGCTCGACCGCGGTCGGACCCAGCTTGGCCACGATCCGGAGCGGTCGGCCGCTCAATCGGGCGATCTCGATGGCGTCGACGACGCCCTTTTCCGGAGCGATCCGGCCGACGAAGCAGAGCGCGTCGCTCCGCCGCCGCTCGAACGGTGCACCCTCCAGGTTGAGGCCGTTGTAGACGACCCCGGCCCAGGGCACCTCCGGGTGGGTCGCCGCGTGGCTGCGACTGATCGCGACCAGTCCGGGCGGGGGATCGGAGAGGGCGTCCGTGGCCCAGGGCTGATCGAGCCGGCCATGGAAGGTGGCCACCGAGGGCGTGACCGTGGAGCGCATGAGCATGAGGTTGGCCCACTCCAGGTGGGAGTGGATCACGTCGAAATCGGTCTGGCGGGCGCGCACCTGGGCGATGGTCGCCGCGAGGTAGCCAGTCGGGTCGCTGTTGAAGCCGAGCGGCCGAAGCGCCGCGGGGACCGTCGGCACCAGCTCACAGCGAGCGGTCGAGTCGCCGCTCGCGAAGAGGGTCACCGAGTGTCCGCGGCGGGTCAGCTCGTCGATGAGCTCGGCCACGATCCGCTCCGTTCCGCCGTAGCCCGCAGGCGGGACCGCCTCCATGGGCGGCGCCACCTGGGCGATCCGGAGGGGCTGCTCGGACAGGCGCAGGTGGGCAGCCGGATCGCGTTCGGCCGACTCGGGCAGGACCGGAACGAGGTCGTCGCTCATGGACGCATCATGACGCAACCTTCGCGAACCCTCTCGTAGGGACGACCGCCGCTCATTACGACCACATTCCAAGTCACCGCCACCGCCACCGCGACGCAGGCACGTGGCTCAGACCGAGACCGGGCCCGGCGTGGCGACCTGCTCCTCGCCCAAGGTCCGCTCGTCCTCGCAGCGGGCCAGGCTGAATCCGAACTCGGATCCGCCGCCTGGACGAGGCCTGGCCCAGATCCGCCCGCCCATCGCCGTGACCAGGCCGCGACAGACGAACAGCCCGATTCCTGCGCCGGCGGTCCTGCCCGCGGTCCGGGGGGAGCGGTAGTACAGATCGAACAGGCGGTTGGCCTCGTCCGGGTCGATCCCGACGCCCTCGTCCAGGACGCGCACCTCGACCTCTCCGTCGGTGTCCTGCGCGGTCACGTTCACGGTCGAGCCGACCGCGCCGTACTTGGCGGCATTGGAGACGAGGTTCCGGAGGACCTGCTCGACGTAGGTGCGCTCGCCGAACACCGCGGGCAGGCCGGGCCGCAGATCGGCCACGAAGCTGACCGCCGGCCAGCGCGCCGACTCGGACTCGAGGACCGGGGCCACGAGGTGCTGAATGAGCAGTGGCTCGCCCTCGATGTCCAGGCCGCCCTCGACCCGATTGAGAGCCAGGAGGTCCTCGACGATCCGGTACAGGCGATCGGACTCGATCTCGATGTCGGCCAGCATCTCGGCCGCCTCGATCCCGCGACCCGGCCGCTGGAGAACCTTGGCATAGCCATAGATCGCGGTGATCGGCGTCCGCAGCTCGTGCGACAGCACGCCCAGGAAGGCTTCGCGCGCCTGATCGGCTCGCCGCTCGGCGGTAACGTCTCGGAGCCGGACGATCAGGGCCGAGGCAGAAGCCGATGCAGAAGCCGATGCAGAAGCCGATGCCGATGCCGTGGCCTCGCCCCGCGCCGCCCCCTGCGCGTCGCCCCGGTCGAAGTCGTAGACGAGGACGTCGATCCAGCGCCCATCCGCCAACCCGACGGTGTGCGGGCTCGACGGGCCGTCGCGGCCGGTCAGCTGCCCGCTCGACACGCCCAGCCAGGTCGCGACCTCGCCCAGATGGTCGGGCACGGTTCCGAGCAGCCGGACTGCCTGGTCGTTGGCGAGCTCGATCCGGCCGTCACCGTCGGCCACCAGCAGGCCGTCCCCGATTGCCTCGAGCACGGCGCGTAACTCGGCCACGCGGCGTCGCTCGTCGATAGCCAGCCGGCTCACCGAGTCGTAGGCGATCGCCCGATCCATGGCCTCGGCGCATTCATCGGCAAGCCGGACGATCAGCTGACCGGTCCCGTCTCCGAAGTCGCGCGGCCCGGCGAATCGGAAGACGATCGCCCCGAGCGTGCGCTCGCCCACGAGCAACGGCGCGATCGCGAGGGCCTCCTCGGGGTGCGGTCCGGCGACGATGGCACGCGGCGGCGCGTCGGGATAGGCGGCGGCCCAGGCGGCGCGATCGCCGAGGAAGACCGGGCGGCGCTGGAGCACCGCGTCGGACAGGTGGGAGGACCGGGACAGCGGGTAGGGATCGCCAGCTTCGATGGTTTCCCGGGAATAGCCGCGCGACGCGATCGTCCGCAAGCTGCTCCCGTCGGCGGTCAGCTGACTGACGCCACCGGCGGCCGCGCCCAGTGCCGTCAGTCCCCGGTCGAGGGCGGCGTTCGCGACTTCCACCGGCGTTGCCGCCTGGGACAGGCTCGCCGTGACGGCCTGGAGCTGCTCCAGCGCGAGGCGGCTCCGCGCCGCCGCTTCCCCGGCGGCGCGCTCCGCCCGGAGGAGCGCCTCGTTGCGCTGCCGGGCGGCGTGCTCGCGCAGGGACGCGACCCGCAGACCGGCCGTGACCGCACTGATGAGCAGCCCATCCACCAGGAACAGGGCCAGCTGGTAGGGCTCGGTACGTGTCGTCGCGGCCAGGTTCGTCGGCTCCAGGAACATCGTGGCCTGGAAGACCGCGGAGGTGCCGGTCGCCACGATCCCGCCGGCAAGTCCGCCGATCCAGGCCGCGACGACGACGGCGGCAACGAATCCCAGGTAGCCCAGGTCCCCACCCAGGGAGGCGTCGATCAGGCCCTTGAGCGCCGCTGCCCCGAGCCCCAGCGCGAGCGGCAGCCCAACGGCCCGGGCGACGCGATCGATGCCGGACGAACGCTCCGGATGGCCCGCCGTCCGGACGGCACGGAGCACCGTCCGCCTGAGACGGCGGAGTCGGCGCTCGCTCGAGCTGGCCGGGTGATCGAACGGCAATCCGGATACCTCTGCAGCCGCCTCCGCCTCCCTCCGGCCAGATCGAGCGCCGCCGAGGTGCGGTGGCAGACGATTACACGCGGGCGGCGATCCGTCGTCAAGCGCGGGCAGTGGGCCGCGGGTACGATCCACCAGGGGCCGGAGAAGCAGGGTGGTCATGACCGACGGCACACGAGGTCGCAGCGCGCGTGCGGAGACCGTGCGCTGGATGGTCCGCGGGATCGGGCTCGCCTTGGGCGCGGCGGGCGTCGCCGCCGTGATCCTTGTCGGGGTGGCGGCCTGGCGAGTCCTGCTCCTGGTCTTCTTCGCGATCCTGCTCGGCTCGGCTCTCGACCCGCTGGTCGGCAGCCTTCGCGCCCGGGTGCCGATCCCGCGGGGGACCGCCATCGTGTCGGTCTACATCATCTTCTTCGGCATCGTCCTGGTCCTGGCCCTGATCGTCCTGCCCGGAGCGCTCGGGCAGGCCACGTCCCTGGCGGAGGCGCTGCCGGCGGCCCTCGAGCGGAGCCGCGAGCAGGCCGCCGGGATCCAGCCGGCGGCGCTGGCGGATAGTGTCACAGCGCTCATCGTCGCCGGGCTGCGGGCCCTCGAGCCGGGCACCGAGCCGCGCCCCGATGACGTGGTCGCGTTCGGGTTGACCGTCGCCGACATCGTCCTGTCGATCGTGACCGTGCTGGCCCTGGTCTATTTCTGGATGACCGAGAGTCCCCGACTCCAGCGTTTCGGGCTGAGCTTCGTGCCCCCGGAGCGGCGCGCCGGCACGCGTGACGCCTGGAACGACATCGAGATCCGGCTGGGCGGCTGGGTCCGCGGTCAGCTCACCCTGATGGGCGTCGTGGCGGTGGCGACCGGCACCGCCTAC